>DATKXG010000278.1:0-10443 GCA_035529175.1 Ilumatobacteraceae bacterium | reverse complement strand
CCCAACGCCACGAGCTGGCGCGCAAGCCCGATGGCAGCGGCGAGCATCGCCGGATGCGACGCCTCGTCGGGCATCGAGCGGCTCCGAGCGAGACCGAACCCGTCGACCGACGCCAAGATCGCCGCTCGGACGCCATCGACGAACGCGACGAGTTCGTCGAGGATCGCCGACGGGTCGGTCGGCACGGACGTCGAGATCGCCGGAGTCGATGCGGTCACCGGACCCAATGGGACCGGCAGCGTCGCCCGCGCCGGCGGCGAGGAGGGCATCGACGAACTCGGTGCCGTCCAGGCTGTCGTCGTCGGGCTCGACGTGGAGATCGGCGGCCGCGGCGTCGTGCCATCGGTCATCCACGACCTGCTCACATGGGCGACTGCCTTGACCTTTTCCATACGAAGCACCTATCGGCATTCGGTGGCCCGTCTTGAGGGATTTCTGACGCAGGATCGTCGCGCAAGGGCGTACACCTGTGCCACCGGCCACCCCCCACGGACGCTGGTCGGTGTGCCAGGCTGACCCCGTGCGGTTCCCGGTGCTCACGCCTCGCTCGCTGTTCCGGCGTGACACGGCGAGGGCCGACGGAATGGCCGGGCTGGTCCTCGGCGTCGAGAGTGTCCCCGATGGACTTGCCGCAGGACTGCTCGCCGGTGTCAATCCCGTCGCGGGGCTCTACAGCTACCTCTACGGACTGGCGGCAGGGGCGCTGTTCACCAGCACCACGTTCATGGCGATCCAGGGCACCGGAGCCATGGCGATCATCGTGGCCGACGTCGATCTCGCCTCCCGGGACGACCCGATGCGAGCGCTCGTCACCTTGTCGATGCTGACCGGCGTGGTGATGATCGTCGCGGGACTGCTGCGGCTGGGCAGCTACCTGCGGTTCGTTTCGAACTCGGTGATGACCGGCTTCATCTCCGCCGTCGGCGTCAACATCGTGCTCGGCCAACTCGACGACTTCACCGGCTACGAGGCGGACGGCGCCAACCGGGTCCTGCGGGCGTTCGACCTGCTGTTCAACTTCTGGAAGATCGACGTCCCGACGATCGCGGTCGGCGCCACGACCATCGCCCTGATCGTGACCCTCCAGCGAACGCGCCTCGGGCCGCTCGGCCTGGTGGTCGGGGTGTTCGCGGGCTCGGCGCTCGGCTCGCTGTTGCGGTTCTACGACGCCGACATCGTCCAGGTCCGCGACATCGCCGAGGTGCCCCGATCGCTCCCACTGCCGATACTGCCTGCGTTGAGCGACATCGCCGTGCTGATCATCCCTGCCGTGTCGCTCGCGTTCGTCGGGCTCGTTCAGGGCGCCGGGGTCTCGGCCGGGTTCCCGAACGACGACGGATCGCCGCAGGACGAGTCACAGGACTTCATCGGCCAGGGAGCCGGCAACCTCGCCGCCGGCCTCTTCCAGGGCATGCCGGTCGGCGGGTCGATGTCGGCGAGCTCGCTGAT
Organism: Ilumatobacteraceae bacterium; assembly: GCA_035529175.1. GTDB lineage: Bacteria > Actinomycetota > Acidimicrobiia > Acidimicrobiales > Ilumatobacteraceae > Sva-07. Next base: position 8,994 of record DATKXG010000278.1, on the reverse strand, counting down.
GGCCACTGCCGGCGCCCGAACCCGCGCTGCCGCGTTCTACGCGGCCGGGGTGATGGCCGTGGTGATCGTGTTGTTAGGTGGCGTGATCGAACTGGTCGCCATGCCGTCGCTCGCCGGCCTCCTGATGGTGATCGGCGTGGCCACGATCAAGCCGGCGCGGATCATGTCGGTCGCCAAGACCGGTGCGGTGCCGCTCACCGTGATGTCGATCACGTTCGGGCTCACACTGGTGGTGCCGCTGCAGTACGCCGTGCTGGTCGGCGTCGGGATCTCGGCGATCCTCTTCGTCATCCAGCAGTCCACCCGATTGGTCACCAAGCGCCTCGTGTTCCACGACGACGGGCGCGTCGAGGAGACCGAGCCACCCGTGACCGTTCCTCCCGACGAGGTCATCGTGCTGCAGCCCTACGGGGCGCTGTTCTTCGCGACCGCGGCCACGCTCGTCGAGCAGATGCCGACGGTCACCCCGGAGTCGGTCAACTCGGCCATGATCCTGCGGGTCCGCGGTGCCGACGAGGCTGGAGCCACGTTGCTCGACGTCCTCGCCACCTATGCAGGCGAACTCCGCAACGCCAGCAGCAAGCTGGTGCTCGTGACCGACAACGACCGCGTGATCAGACAGCTGCGTGTCACCGGCGCCCTCGACGTGATCGGACCCGACAACGTGTATCGCAGCTCGGCGTTCATCGGCGAGACGACGAGGCGCGCCTACGGCGATGCCCTCTCGTGGGTCGCCGCGAACCGAGCCGAGGCGGGTCACGACGATGCGTGAGGCGGCTCGCTGGTCGACGCTGGTCGTCGTCGTCCTGGCGACCCTGTGGGCCGTGCCGCAGGCCGCGGTCGCCGACGATGTGTGGTCGGTCCCGCCCGCGTCGGCGATCGCCGCCTCGGCCGGCACGACGACCGAGCCGGCGCCGGAACCGGACACTCCGGAGACGACGGAGCCCGAGTCGAGCACAGCGACGACCGAGCCCGACGACACCACTGCGGACACATCGATCGACGACGCCCTCGTCGGTGCCGGCGAACCCGAAAGCGACATCGACACCACGACCGCGGCGATCGCCGTCGTCGGGTTCGTGGCACTGCTCGTCCTGGCGAGTTGGTGGATGGTGCGCCGATCCGATCCCGACGCTGCCCCGATGCCCCCACCGCCTCCCAGCGATCTGATCTGAGCGGGCCGGCCCCGGACGCCCAACCCTGCGATGAGCGAAACGACCGGATACCGGCACTTCGCTCATCGCTGGAGTGGTGCATGTCGTGGCGGAAGGCGTGGGATTCGAACCCACGGAGGCCCGAAGGACCTCAACAGTTTTCGAGACTGTCCCATTCGTCCGCTCTGGCAGCCTTCCGTCGATCGAGGCTAGCGGCGAACGCGGGGGCCGGCTACGAGCAGATCGTGCCGTCGTCGGGGGCGACGAGCGTCAGCAGGTACTCGTGCACGATGTCGCGCACGCAGTCGTCGCTGCGATAACCGGTGTGTTCGTTCGCCTCGACGACGACGAGTCGCCCGTCCTCGAGCAAGTCGGCCATCGCCCGCGAGCTCTCGAGTGGCGTCGCCGGGTCGCCGGTGGTGCCCACCACCACGATCGGGCCGGCTCCGGCGCCGGTGATCTCGATCCGCGGATCGAGCGCCGGCGGGAAGAACGTGCACGAGTACGACCCCGTCGTGTACGGGAAGATCCGCGGGGCGACCGCGAGGACGTCGTCGACGTCGGCGTCGGCCTCCTCGACGGTGGGCCGCTCCTCGTCGTCGGCGCAGTTGATCGCCTGGAACGCCTCGATCAGGTTGCCGTAGGTGCCGTCGGCGCGCCGCCCGTAGTAGGCGTCGTGCAACTGCAGGAGCCCGGCGCCGTCGCCGGCTGCGGCATCCTCGAGTGCCCGCTCGAGTGCCGGCCAGTAGTTCTCGGTGTACATCGCCTGGGCAACCGCGAGTACCGCCACGCTGCGGTTGACAGCGACTCGATCACCGGCACTGGGTAAGGGCGCCTCGTCGAGGCTGACCATCAGCCGGTCGAACGCGCCCTCGGCATCGCCGCCGTTGTGGAACGGACACTGCGAGTCGGCGCTGCACTGGGCGAGGAAGTTCGCGAGCGCGGCCTCGAACCCCACGCCCTGCTGCAGGGTGGACCGCAGCGGGTCGGAGTTCGGGTCGGTTGCGCCGTCGAAGACCGCAGCGCGCACGGTGGTCGGGAACAAGGTGGCCCACACGCCACCGAGTTCGCTTCCGTAGCTGAACCCGAAGTACGAAACCTGCTCGGCGCCGAGCGCCTGGCGGATCGCGTCCATGTCACGCGCCGAATTGTTGGTGCCGACGTACTGCAGCGTGTCGACGCGATCGATACACGCTTCGGCGTACTCCTGGGCGAGCTCGATCAGTTCGGTTCGCTCGGCATCGTCGTCCGGAGTGATGTCGGGTGCCGAGAAGTACCGGTCATAGTCCGCGTCGTCGATACAGTCGACGACGCCCTGGCTCTGGCCGGTGCCACGGGGGTCCCAGCCGATCACGTCGAAGTTGTCGGTGATCTCGGATCCGAACCAACCCGTGGCGTCGAGCGCCAGTGTGGCGCCGTCGGCGCCGGGGCCGCCACGGTTGGCGAGCATCGGTCCCGCCGACAGTTCGGCAGTCGCGCGGTGACGGGCGACGTACAGCTCGATCGTGTCGCCCTGCGGATCGGCGTAGTCGACCGGGACGGTGAGGGTGCCCTCGTCGGTGCGATCGGAGACCTGCGTCCACTCGATGACGTAGTCGAGCGGTTCGGGTGATGCGGTGACGTCGGGCGCCATCTCGATGACCGGATCGGTGATGCCGGTGACGTCGCGGACGGCAACCGGTGGAACGTCGGACCCTTCCGAGCACGCAGCCAACGCCGCCAGGGCGGCGATGGTCAGGGCGGTTCGGCGCATCGGCCCCAGCGTATGGGCGATCCGGCACTCCGAGCCGGCAGACGAAACACAGAACTTCGGCTCGTAGCGTGGGCGTCCATGCGGATGCCTCCCCACTCGATGATGCCCGGCGACAAGGACGCGTTGAAGGGTGTCGAGCTGAGCGAAGGCACGCTACGTCGGGTCTGGACGTTCGCTCGTCCCTACCGCGGCACGATCGTCGTCTTCCTCCTCGCCATCCTCGCCGCCGCCTTGCTGGCCCTGGTGCCGGTGTTCGTGATCCGGGCGATCATCGACAACGCGATCCCCGACGGCGACAAGCGCCAGATCGTGATCCTGGCCTCCGTGGCCGTCGCAGCGGCACTCGGCGACGCCGTGCTGGCGATCGTTCAGCGGTGGGCCAGCGCGAAGGTCGGCGAGGGGTTGATCTACGACCTGCGCAGCGCGCTGTTCGCCAAGATCCAGCGCATGCCGATCGCGTTCTTCACGCGCACGCCGACCGGATCGATCACGTCACGCCTCAACAACGACGTCATCGGCGCACAGACCGCAGTCACGAGCACGCTCGGCAGCGTGGTCAGCAACGTCATCGTGCTGGTCACCACGCTCGCTGCCATGCTCGCCCTCGAGTGGCGCCTGACCTTGCTGACGTTGGTGGTGCTGCCGCTGTTCATCGTGCCCGCCCGACGGGTCGGAGTGCGACTGCAAGGGATCTCGCGCGAGCAGATGGGCTACAACGCCGCGATGAACACCCAGATGACCGAGCGGTTCAACGTGGCGGGAGCGAGCCTGGTCAAGCTGTTCGGCTCGGGCCGCCGCGAGCAGGAGGCGTTCGAGCGCCGGGCGCGGGGTGTGCGCGACACCGGCATCCAGTCGGCGCTGCTCGGGCGGGTGTTCTTCGTCGCCCTCGGCCTCGTCGGCGCCATCGGCACCGCCGCGATCTACGGCATCGGAGCGTTCATGGTCGTCGACGGATCGATCGAGGTCGGCACGCTGGTGGCGCTCGCTGCGCTCGTGACCCGGGTCTACCAGCCGCTCACCGGGCTGACGAACGCACGCGTCGACCTGATGACGTCGATGGTCAGCTTCGAGCGGGTGTTCGAAGTGCTCGACGCGCCGGAGGCGATCCGGGAGCGGCCGGGCGCCGTCGACCTCGTCGACGCGACGGGTGCCGTCGAGTTCGACGACGTGGTGTTCAGGTACCCGCCTGCGGCCGATTCGGCGATCGCCTCGATGGAGCAGAACGCCGGCCTCGGCGGCGACACTGACCCCGATGTCGACGTGTTGCGCGGGCTGTCACTGAAGGTCGAGCCCGGCGAGACCGTGGCGCTGGTCGGCGCGTCCGGCGCCGGCAAGTCGACGACGATCTCGCTCATCCCGCGCCTGTACGACGTGACCTCGGGCGCGGTCCGCATCGACGGCCACGACGTCCGCGACCTCACCCTCGGTTCCCTGCGCGCTGCGATCGGGGTGGTGTCGCAGGACCCCCATCTCTTCCACGAGACGATCGGTGACAACCTGCGGTACGCGGACCCCGACGCCTCCGACGACGAACTGGTCGCCGCTGCGATGGCGGCTCGGATCCACGACACGATCGCCGCGCTGCCCGACGGCTACGACACGATCGTCGGCGAGCGCGGCTACCGCCTCAGCGGCGGCGAGAAGCAGCGCCTGGCGATCGCCCGGCTGTTGCTGAAGAACCCGGCGATCATGGTGCTCGACGAAGCGACCAGCCACCTCGACAACGAGAACGAAGCACTGATCCAGGCAGCACTCGACCACGCGATGGAGCATCGGACGGCGCTCGTGATCGCTCACCGCCTGTCCACGATCCGCAGCGCCGACCGCATCGCCTTCGTCGAGGACGGCCGCATCGTCGAGATCGGCACCCACGACGAACTGCTCGCCGCGAACGGCCGCTACGCGAGACAGCTCAACGCCGGCGAACTCCTGCTCCAGGACTGAAGCACGGCACCGTACGCGTTCTCGATCATTCGAGGACGCGCCAGGAGGTGACCGCGACGTACCCGGTCGTCGGCCGGAAGTCGACGATCGAACGGATCGTGGTCGTGTACCCGTTCAGTTCGGCAACCGAGTCGAGCCGGAGCTTGCCCCACAGATCGCCTGGCTCGACGGCGATGACGAATCCGGTTCCCGACGCCGACGAGTTGAGCTCGATGTTGGACACGACCACCCCGCCGAGCAGCTGCCCGTCGGCAGTGTTGGTGATGTTGGTGAACACGATGCTCGCTTCCGGAGCCCACACGAGGCCGTGCATCACCATGTCCTTGTTGGTGCCGGGGCCCTGCTCGATGACGTGGTCGGTCCAGGTCAACGAGTTGTCGAGCACGTGGAGGCTCACGTAGTTCCTGCCCTGCTTGCGCCTCATCACTTCGAGTTCACCGTTCTGGTTGACGACGAACCGTGCACCGTTCTGGAGATAGACCGTCGCCCCGGCTTCGCTGACGGTCAGTTGGCTCGGCGTCGCATCGGAACCGCCGGCGTCGTAGCCGTGATCGGACGCCCGCACGTCGTCACATGCCGGGTTCGGGAGGAACTGTGTGTCGCCGGTCGATCCGGTGGTCGCCGATCGTCCGAACGTCACCTTCTGGTTCGCGATCGTCAGGGTGAACCCGTCGAAGACGTAGTCGCCCGACATGAAGTAGTTCGCCGATCCGAGTGCGGGCGCCACCGTGTAGTGCCCGGGGAGGAACACCTTGCAGGCCGTGCCGTCGTCGATCGTCACGGGCGGCGGGTTCATGTTCGTGGGCATGAACGCCATGTTGGGCTCCTGGAACAGCCCGCTCGTCGCGTCGGCAGCCGTCCACTTCGCCGGCTGACGCGACCAGGGCTTGCCGGTGCAGGTGATACCCAGCGACGAATCGTCGAACTTGAGTTTGGCCGGGATCGCAGGGGCGGCCGAACAGTCCGATGCGGTGTAGAGCAGTTGGGCTCGCTTGAACTCGATGGGTGCCTTCAGGTCGAACGACGGCCTGGCCATGTAGACCGGTCCACCGATCAGCTTGTCGGTCGAGACGCCCGCCGCAGTCTTCAACAGGGCGCACGGGTCGCCATCGAGCGCGCCGGTGCACATCGGATCGCTCGTGGGGATCTCCTCGCCGGTCAGGATCATCGCCCAACCGTTCGTGTAGTCGAAGCCGGGGCCCACCAGGCCGCAGGTGACCTTCACATCGGCCTTGTTCAGCGACGGCGCCTCGATCGTGTCGGGACCGCCTGTTGCGCACAACCGTGCGGCGCCGGTACTCAACCGTCCGACCGCGTACCGCATGCCGCCGTCGGCTGCGGCGAGACGGTCTGCTCTGCCCTCGACGACGCGGCCGTAGCGGAGCCCGACCGTCGCGAATGACGTCACCGACATGACGACGCCGAAGAGCACGACGCTGATCACCAGCGTCAGTGGGAGGATGCTGCCTCGGTCCCGAGTGGATTGAGTGGTGTCGATCATGGGTTCCTCATGTCATTGGTCTCAGTTCACGGTCAAGGTGATCGAGACGGAGTTGGGGGTCACGGCGCTGGTCGTCGACGCCGTGAGCACGTGGGTGCCGGCGATCCACTTCTCGCTGCCGCCGCTGCCATTGCCGCGCAGCTCCACCGAGGTCGTCGAACCGGACGGGAACACCCGCCCGACGCCTGTGCCGAGCCCGCTCGGATGGCCCGTGTCGTACTTGAGGACCAGACCGTCGCACGTGCCCGAGTACGTGAGCGTGACGAGAACGTCCCGGTCGAGTGCCTTGGGGCCTCCGCCCGAACCGGCCCGGCCGACCGGGTTCTGATCGACGGTCAGGGTGCCGAGCACGCAGGGTGACGGCGGCGGTGGCGGGGGCGGAACGATCGCGATCGTTGCCGTGACCGGCGCCGTCGCACCGGACCAGTCCTTGACCAACAGGGTGATGATGTAGGTCCCGGCGACGATCGACTCGTCGGCCTCGACGACGACGTCGAGTCCACTCGTGGTCACCGTCAGGCCCGCCGGCACCGAGAAGCCGGGATCGAGGAACGTCCAGACGAGGTCCCCATCGGGATCGGTGGCGCCGACGGTCAACGTGACGGTGTCACCGGCCTCGATGCTCGCTGCCGGGCTGCCGAATGGAGTGACGAGCGGAGCGCTGTTGCCGGCAGGAGCAACGATCGTCAGGAACGTCCGAACATCGATCCAATCACCACGGTCGTCGGTGACGCGGGTGACGATGGGGTCGGGCACCACCGCCGGCGCGGTGCCGGGCTTGACGGTGATCTCCATCCCCAAGTCACCGAACAGTCCTCCGACGTTTGGCTGGTTGGCGAACGGTGCGGGCCACGAGAGGACGTTCAGGCTGAGTCCGTCACCGTTCGGGTCGCTGATGCCGTGCGACAGGTCGAGCGGGAGGACGATCGTCTCGTTCTCGCTGACCGTCAAGTAGTAGTCCGAGATCGCTGCAACCGGCGGATCATTAGGTGGCAGCACGATCTCGATTGCGATCAGCACGTCGACGGAGCCGCCGTAAGCGTCGCTGACGATCATCGAGACCGGATCCGGCAATACGCCGGGGCCCATCAGCGGATCGGCAGTGATGGTGGCGACGAGCGGATCGGACGACTTCACGGTGATGCCGGCGGGCATGGGCTCGTAGCTGTCGACGGCCGACGTCAGGAAGTTGCCCTCGGGATCGCTGATCGCATGCTCGGCATACAGGTCGAGCACCCGCGTCTCACCTGCGAGCATCGTGATCGAGCGGGTCGGTACACCCGCAGCCGGGGGGTAGTTGGTGACGGCATCGGGATCGTCCGCAAGGTTCTCGTCGGGGTTCTTGGCCGCAGCATCGATCGTGTACGGCGTACCGTCGAGCAGCGTGAGGGTCACCTTCATCGACTCGACCGGTTGAGTCGTCGGATCGGTCACCACGCTGGCCGGCAGACAGTCGCCTGTCGCGGCGTCGATCGGCGTGCTGCACATCTCGACCCACGCAGGCGGTGACGACGAATTCCAGGGCGGAAGTTCGCTGGTCATGTTGACGCGCCGCGCCGTTCCACCGTCCTGGCAGGAGTACCTCGCGATGACCCATTCTCCATTGCGAAATTCGTAGCGGTAGCTCGCATGGAAGCTGCTCGTGACGTCACCCACCTCGGTCCACGACATCGCGATGACGTTGTGACTGTCGGCCGGGGCGGCGCCTGCGCACCCCCAGGCCGAGTGGCTGTCGTCGAACCCGGTCGGCGGCGCCGCGTCCATGTCCTGGGGGATCCAGGTGACGAGCCCCTTGAGGGACCGCGCGTCGGTGACGCGGGCGTCCGCATCGGGTGTGGTCCGCACGATCACCGTGAAGACTGAGGCCAGCGTGGCCGTCAGGAACCCGATCATCGCGACGACGATCAGGATCTCGATCAGTGTGAAGCCGCCGTCGCGACGGGCTCGAGTCAGGGAGCTCGCTCGATCACTCACCGATGATCACCTCCACCTCTTCGACGATCTCGCCGCCCTCGGATCGGACTCTGATACCGATTCGCTGGAGGTTGGTGTCGGACGTGTCGCACAGCAGGCCCCATCCCTCTTCGGTGAACTTCGTCACCGGGTCGATGTTGATGTGCCAGAACTGGAGGTCGACGATCTCGATGTTGGCGTCCGGCCAACCCTCGGGGTTCTCGGTCTGCTGCAACGTGGACTCGTAGGTCGAGATGATCGCTGCCTTGTTCGTCGCATTGGAGCCAGCCGGCGTGCACGGCTCGAGCGGACGGGCATAGAGGACGTCGGCGGCAGTCTGCAGCCAGGCGTGAGCGTTCGAGTGGTCACGGTCGGCGCCGCTGGCGCGGATCGTCACCTGCAATGTCGTCAACGTCGCACCGATGACCAGCCCGATCAGCGCGATCGAGATCAGTACTTCGATCATCGAGAATCCGCCGTCACGGGTCCTGCCGGCGCGCAGAGGCATCGCGCGTTCCGGCGAACGCGGGTCGCGATCTGCGCCGTCTGGATTCGGACGTTCGCCTGCTCTCGGACGCGCTGTCATATGTCTGGACATCGGCAAGTGCTTCCTGTGACTTGAGTTCGGCCCACCGGCGCTCCCGACGAACGTCAGACGCAATCCCGATGGAGGAGTTGACCACGGAGAA
>DATKXG010000277.1:0-25044 GCA_035529175.1 Ilumatobacteraceae bacterium | reverse complement strand
GCGGAAGCTCTTGCGGACGATCGGTCCGGCTTTCCAGACCAGGAGCGTGAACACGAGGATCGACGCCATCGTGCCCGGGATGAGCTCCTTGAGCGGCGGGAAGATCGGATCGATCGTCGTGTAGCCCTTGTCGTCGAAGGGGATCTCCTCGGCGCCCGGCAGCAATCGGCCGGCGGCGAGCGTGGCAGCGGTGAACAGGCTCATGCCGACACCCCCTGGTTCATTGCCTCGCCGACGGCTCGTTGCACGACCTCGTCGCTCGGGCGGCGGCCGGTGGCGAGTTCGCTCAGGCGCATCGACACATCGGCCACGGCAGCTTCGACCTGGCCGCGAGCGGCCTGCTTGGCCGCATCCACTTCGGCTGCCGCAGCGCCACGCTTGTCGGCGATGCGGGCGTTGGCCGCTGCGATCTGCTCGGTGCGCTCGGTTTCGAGCGTCGCGCGAGCCGCCTCGACACGGGTCTGAGCGTCGGCGCGCACCGCCGCGAGCTGCGTCTCGTAATCGGCGACGTCGGCTCGGGCCGATGTGGTTGACGCCTGCGCCGTCTCGAGGTCACCCTCGATCCGGTCGTAGCGCGCGGACATCCCGTCACGCACCCTGCGGAACAGGAACAGGCGCATCGCGAGCGCCAGTACCACGAAGGCACCGAAGCCCCAGACGACTTCTTTCACTTCGGGGAAGATCGGGTTGAGATCGCTCTCGGGACCCTCAGCTTCACTGCCCTCTTCGGCGGTGACGAACGTGGCGTCCAGCAAGGACACCTCGATCGTCGCACCGGAGGACGTTACGACGGCTGTCAGCACGTCATCTCCTTCGCTTCTTGACCGTGGACGGGACGCTCGCGATCAGGCGAACTTGAGGAGGATGAAGACCACGAAGCCGATGAGGGCCAGGGCTTCGGTGAAGGCGATACCGAGGAACATGGTGGTGCGCACCATGCCGGCAGCCTCGGGCTGGCGGGCCATTGCCTCGACGGACTTGCCGACGAGGTAGCCGATGCCGATGCCGGGGCCGATGGCGGCGAGGCCATAGGCGTAACCGGCGCCTGCGGCGGCGCTGATGTTCTTGGCGTCAGCCGGGTCGTCGATCTGGGCGACCAGAGCGCTGAATGCTTCCATGGGGTCTTCTCCTGTTGTGCTTTCGGTAGATGGGAGATCGGGTGTTCAGGTGGTGCGTTCGCCGTGACTCAGTGGTCTTCGGCGTGTCCGACCGTCGAGTTGTTGATGTACACGGCGGCGAGGATGGCGAAGATGTAGGCCTGCAGGAAGGCGACGAGGATCTCGAACGCCGTCAGGAACACGAGCATGCCGAACGGCAGGATGCTCATCGGAACCAGGAAGATCTGCGAGGTCTCCGCAGTGAACAGGGCGTGAGTGAGCAGGCCGAACGTGACGAGCAGGATGTGGCCGGCGAGCATGTTGGCCATGAGTCGGACGGTCAGCGAGAACGGCGTGACGATGATGGTCGAGATGAACTCGATGAGTCCCACGAGCGGCTTCAGCGCCGTGGGCACTCCCGGGGGCCACAACAGGTGGCCGAAGTAGCCGAGACCCTGGTGCTTCAAGCCGGTGCCGATGTAGATCACCCAGACGAGCAGCGACAGCGCGAGCGGAATGGCGATACGCGCGGTGGCCGGCATCTGGATGATCGGAATGACACCCGGGATGTTGCACAGGAAGATGAACATGAACAGGCTCAAGAGGAACGGCGTCCACTTGAGGCCCGACTTGCCGAGCGTCTGCATCACGACGCTCTCCTCGATGAAGTCGATCGTGACCTCTGCGAGGTTGCGCGCCCCGGTCGGCGCGACCATCGGGTCACGTCGCGAAGCGAGCAGGAACAGCGTGATGCTGATCACGGTCGCGGCAACCGCGATCAGGGCGATCTTGTTGAACGAGGGGAAGATGTCCTGCCAACGCAGGATCTCGTTGATCGGCGGGAACTCGAGTCCGAACACGTGGTTTCCGTTTCAGTCGTGAGTGTGGGTGGGGCGGATGGTGCGAGATGGTCAGGGAGCGGATTGCGTCTTGGTCGGTTTGAGCCCGGGATGCGCCAGCGACAACGCGACGTACTTCATCTCCCAGAACAGCAGACCGAGGTGCGTGATGATGATGGTCGATCCGAGTGCCGGAAACGAAATCCAAGCGGCGTCCTTGACCAGCCAGACGGCGAGGAAGATCAGCGCGAGGCGGATGAGGTAGCCGAACAGCGTCGCCGCCATCATCAGGCCGATCGAGATGCGAGCGGCCATCGCGATCGACCCGGCGGCCAGCGCGAAGTTGGTGAGGACGATGGCGATGCCGTAGGCGCTCGACCAGACGCCGTCCATTCCCCAGATCACGCCGCACACGGCGATGAGCAGCGGGGCGACGATCAGCCCGCGCTTGATCATGTCGCTCGAGACGGCGACTTCGGGTGCCGGACCGTCGAACCGCGTCGTGATCAGCTCGGGCGATGCGCTCCGGTCGCTCATGCCGCGCGACTCCGGTCGGACGCCTTGGCCGACTTGGCGGTGCGCTCCGCTTCGAGTTCGTTCATGCGGTCGTCGTAGCGGTACTTCCACTTGGCGAACAGGCCGACCGCACCGAGCACGGTGAAGACGATCATGAAGAGCGGCCTGGTGCCGAACAGCCAGTCGAGCCCGGCACCGATACCGAAGAACAACGCCATGATGACGGCTGCCTCGATGCCGAGGCCCAGGCCGTCCTGCGTGTCGACGCGTGTCTGCTTTGGGAGGAGCTTCATTGATCCAAGAGAGCGTCGTGGCGGGCGCTGCGGTTGAGCAGCGGCGCTTGTGAACGCACGCACAACCTAGTGGGCCGACCCCGCCGGGGGCAACCCTTCGGCCAAAGTCTCCCCGTCGTCCTCGTGATCATCGGCCCCGTCACCCGCGGCACCGACACCGGCGACGCCGGCATCGGTTGTGGGCCCGGGATGCTCGGTCTCCCGACGGCGCGCACGGACGCTCGGGTGGAGCACCGTGAACAGCACGATCGCGAGCGCGATGATGCCGAACGGAAGGTAGGCCGGGTTGCGCCCGCTCAGCGTCGGGTACAGCACGAACGCCGACAGCAGCAGCGTCCAGGTCCACAGGATCACCACGCTTCGCCGGTGTCCGTGGCCGAGGTCCATCAACCGGTGGTGCAGGTGGCCCTTGTCGGCGGTCGAGAGCGAACGGCGGCTCGTCGCGCGCCGGAAGATCGCGAACGCGAGGTCGAAGATCGGCACCCCGAGGATGAGCAGCGGGATCGCGAGCGGAGCGAGGAAGAAGTAGGTCTGACCGATGAACTCCTGGTTGAACGAGTCGGCGCGACCGCCGACGACGCTCGTCGCGACCGCGAGCAGCAGCCCGAGCAGGAGCGCGCCGCCGTCGCCCATCATGATGCGCGCCGGGTTGAAGTTGTGGGGCAGGAATCCAATGCACACTCCGACGGCGATGATCGCCACGAGCGGGCCGATGTTCCTCACGTCGAGCACGTCGCTGTCGATCAACTCTTGGCTGTAGAGGAAGAACGCCCCGGCCCCGATCGCGACGATGCCGGCCGCCAGTCCGTCGAGACCGTCGATGAGGTTGATCGCCTGCGTCATCCCGAGCAGCCACAACACCGTCACGAGCGGGCGCCACTCCTGCGCGAGCAGGATCGGCCCGTCGAAGAACGGCAACCGGAAGGCGTACATCACCACGCCGAACTGCACGAGCGCGAGTCCTGCGAGCACGGTGCCGGCCACCTTGGCCGGCGGCGACAGGCCGCGGATGTCGTCGATGAATCCGACGACGTAGATGATCGTCGCGGCGATGAGCACACCGATCGGCTCGGAGTTGCTGGCGAACATCACGTCGAACGCGTCGAGCAGCCAGGCGGTGAGCATCGCCGCCAGCAGCCCCACGTACATCGCCATCCCGCCGATGTCCGGCAGCGGGCTCTGGTGCACCGTGCGGTCGTTGGGCAGGTACACCCAACCCTGACGTCGAGCCAGCACGCCGACGAGTGGCGTGGTGGCGAACGTGACGAGTGCCGCGACGGCTCCGATCAGGAGAAAGGAACCGAGATCGGGCACGGCTGATCAGCCTACGACAGCGTCAGCTGGCCGGATACGCCGGGAAGCGGGCGCAGAGCTCGGCGACGTCCTTGCGGACGAGTTCCAGTTCGGCGGCATCCTCGCGGCCGCGCAGTGCCCGGGCGATCAATGCGGCGATCACCGGCATCTCGGTCTCGGTCATCCCCTGCGTGGTGACCGACGGGGTGCCGATGCGCACGCCGCTGGTGACGAACGGGCTGCGCGGGTCGTCGGGGATCGTGTTCTTGTTGAGGGTGATCCCCGCCTCGTCGAGCTTGGCCTGGGCCTCCTTGCCGGTGAGGTCGGCGTCGAACGGCGTGAGGTCGACGACCATCAGGTGGTTGTCGGTGCCGCCCGAGACGAGGCGGAAGCCCTCCTGCACGAGCGCGTCGGCGAGCGCCGACGCGTTCTTCACGACCTGGTTCGCGTACTCGCGGAACGACGGGTCGGCCGCCTCACGGAACGCGACCGCCTTGCCGGCGATGACGTGTTCGAGCGGCCCGCCCTGCCAGCCGGGGAACACCGCCTTGTCGATCGCCTTGGCATGCTCGGCCTTGCAGAGGATCGCGCCACCCCGCGGACCGCGCAGTGTCTTGTGTGTGGTGAACGTGACGACGTCGGCGTAGGGCACCGGGTTGGGGTGGGCACCGCCGGCGACGAGGCCGGCGAGGTGGGCGATGTCGAACAGCAGCAGCGCTCCGACCTCGTCGGCGATCTTCTTGAACGGCTCGGGGTCGAGTCGGCGCGGGTAGGCAGTGGTGCCGGCGACGATCATCTTCGGACGATGCTCGAGCGCCAGGGCGCGTACCTCGTCCATGTCGATGCGGTCCTCGGCACCGGTGCCGTACGACACGAAGTTGTACAGCAGCCCGCTGGCGTTGACCGGGGAGCCGTGCGTGAGATGCCCGCCGTGGTCGAGGCTGAGGCCCAGCACGGTGTCGCCCGGCTGCAGCAACGCCTGGTACACGCACATGTTGGCGTTGGCGCCGGAGTGCGGCTGCACGTTCGCGTGATCGGCACCGAACAGCGCCTTGACCCGGTCGATCGCGAGCTGCTCGATGTCGTCGACGATCGCGTTGCCGCCGTAGTACCGCTTGCCCGGGTAGCCCTCGGAGTACTTGTTGGTCAGCACGGAACCGACCGCGGCCATGACCGCGGGCGAGGTGAAGTTCTCACTGGCGATCAGCTGAATGCCGGTGGTCTGGCGTTCGACTTCACGCTCGATGAGCGAGAGGACCACGGTGTCGGGATCGGTGTCGGAGGGGAACGGCATGTCGGGGAATCCTTTGGTTCGTTCCGCCAATTGTCACACTGTGCCGGGTCAAGTGTGACAGTTGGTCAGAAGTGGGCTTCGAGTTCGGTCAGTTGGTCGACACGCCGGGCGTGGCGTCCGCCTTCGAAGTCGGTGGCGAGGAAGGTGGTGACGATCTCCTCGGCGAGGCCCTCACCGACGACGCGCGCACCGATCGAGAGCACGTTGGCGTCGTTGTGCGCTCGGGCCATGCGCGCCGTGTAGAGGCAGTTGCACAGCGCCGCTCGCACCCCGCGGACCTTGTTGGCGGCAAGTTGCTCGCCCTGGCCGCTGCCGCCCAGAACGATGCCGACATCGGCGTCACCTTCGCGAACGGTGCGACCGACCCCGGCACAGATCGCCGGGTAGTCGACCGACTCCGTCGAGTGGGTGCCCTGGTCGTCGACGTCATGGCCGAGAGCGAGCAGCATGGTGACCAGGTGTTGCTTGAGTTCGTACCCGGCGTGATCGGAGCCGATCGCGATCCGTCGTACGTCGGCGGCCACATCCATGCAGGCCGAGTGTAGGTCGTCACCGCCCGCGCGCCAGGTGTGAGCCGGCCACGACCGCTGCGTATGGTTCGGGCGTGACCACGACTCCAGGACCGACTCCAGGACCGACTCCGGGACCAACGCCTCGATCGACTCCTCGAACGACTCCGGGCCGCCCCGACGATCGCACCGCCGTCATCATCGGCGTCGGGCAGTTCGTCAACCGGAGCAGCTCGCTCGACGACGCCCTCGAGCCGATCGCCCTGATGGAACAAGCGGTGCTCGCCGCATCGACCGACGCCAAGCTCGCCGGTCCACCGCCGGCCGACGCGGTGCGGGTGGTCGGTCAACTCTCGTGGCGCTACGGGAACGTTCCCCGGTTCCTCGCCGAACGCCTCAGGCTGGAACCGCGTCGCTTCGACTACACGACCATGGGCGGCAACAGCCCCCAATCCCTGGTCAACACCACCGCCCTGCAGATCCAGACCGGCGAGATCGACATCGCGATCCTCGCCGGTGGCGAGGCGACTCGCACACGCCAACGGGGTCGGGCCGCCGGCATCGAGTTCAACTGGCCCAAGTCCGAACCGGGTGACGAGCCGACGATCATCGGCGAGGACCTGCACATGGCCCTCGACGCCGAGATCCAACGAGGAATCGTCGCGCCGGTGCAGCACTACCCGATGTTCGAAACGGCGATCCGTGCGGCGTCCGGACGATCGATCGACGAGCACCAGGCGCACCTCGGGCGGCTGTACTCGGGCCTCAGCGAGATCGCCGCACGGAACCCGTACGCGTGGATCCAGGAGGCCAAGACCGCCGAGGAGATCGTCACGGTCACCGATCGCAACCGGATGATCGGGTTGCCGTACCCGAAGTTGCTCAACTCGAACAATGGCGTCGACATGGCGGCTGCCGTCATCATGTGTTCGGTCGGCGCTGCCCGCCGCCTCGGCGTGCCCGAGGACCGCTGGGTGTTCCCGCACGCCGGCACCGACTGCCGCGAGCACCAGTTCGTGTCGCACCGCAACACCCTCGCTCGCACACCCGCGATCGAAATCGGAGGCCATCGAGCCCTCGAGCTCGCCGGCGTCGGCATCGACGACGTCTCGGTCATCGACCTCTACTCGTGCTTCCCGGCCGCGGTGCAGCTGGGAGCCCAGTCGCTCGGCATCGATCTCGCGACCCGTCAGTGGTCTCGCACCGGCGGCATGACGTTCGCCGGTGGACCGTGGAACAACTACGTGATGCACGCCATCGCCACCGTCGTCGACGATCTCCGAGAACGGCCGGGCGAGTACGGCCTCGTCTGGGCCAACGGTGGATTCGTCACGAAGCACGCGTTCGGCGTGTACTCGACCGTTCCCGTCGACGGGTTCCGTTACGACAAGCCACAGTCGGAGATCGACGCGCTGCCACACCGCAAGCTCGCGGGGACAGCCGACGCAGCGGGGGCGGCCACCGTCGAGGCCTACACCGTGATGTTCGACCGTGAAGGATCGCCGGAACGCTCGATCGCCTCCTGCCTGCTCGCCGACGGCCGACGCGCGTGGGGCACGTCCGAGTCCGCCGACGTGACCGCAGCGATGTGCGACGGCGAGTGGGTGGGCCGCTCGGTCGACCTCGACGCCGACGGTGACATCCGCCTCGGTTGAGGCACTCAGCTGATCGCGTCGTTGCCGGCGAGGACGCCCTGGTCCGGGCACTGCTCGCCGAGGTAGCCGAACGTGCCGGGTGCCTCGGCACGGGTGATCAGGCTCGGATCGGCGGCGATCGGCGGCACGTCCGCGGCAAACGCCGCGGACGCGGCATCGATCGCGGGATCGAGTTCCGCAGGGACGTCGACGTCGATCACCGGGTCGGCCGGATCCGACGCGACGAGTGCCGCGAGCCACGCGTCGCCGAGGAGTTCGATGTCGTCATCGCCGACGTCGACGGATCGGAGTTCGTCGGCGGCCCGAGCGGCCCGGCGGGCGAACGGCCCGATCACCTCGTCGACGAACACCTCGCGCTCGTCGGCGATCTCGTCGGGGAACGCGTCGTCGAGCGAGCGCGCAGCTGACACGACGGCTCCGGCGGCAACCACTTCGAGGCGGGCGCCGACGAGCGGGTCGGCCCCGTCGATCGATGCGAACGTCAACGCCTGGAACGACCCGGCGAACTCGCTCCACGCGCGACAGAACGGTTCCTCGCTGTCGATACCCGGTACCGCCGCCTCCGGCACCGTCGCGATCGTCTCGTTCACGGGCGGCGTCGGCACGGTCGTCGTTGATGTCGATGTCGATGTCGATGTCGGGGTCGTGATCGTGGCGGTCGAAGCGGGCTCCGTGATCGACATCGAGGGCTCGGGTACCGCAGACGGCTCGCCGGCGGCGTCGTCGCCGGACGCGCATCCGGCGAGCGCCGCCACGACGAACGCAACGGCGAACACCGTGCCGGCGATCGACTGCGTGCTCGAACGCCCTCGCCGAACCATCACCCCAGTGTGCCCCAGACCCACCACCAGCGATGAGCCAACCGCCCGAATAGCGCCACTTCGCTCATCGCAACACCAGACCCACCACCGGCGATGAGCCAACCGCCCGAATAGCGCCACTTCGCTCATCGCTTCTGGGGTGACGGCCCGGCGATGACATGCTCGGGCGATGACGGCACGTGTGCTCCTCGACTGCGACCCTGGCCACGACGACGCGATGGCGATCGTCGCGGCGGCCCACCATGCGGAGCTCGTCGGCATCACCACCGTCGCCGGCAACGCGCCGCTCGATCGCACCACCCACAACGCGCTCGTGATGCGCGACCTGTTGGGTCTCGACGTTCCGGTTCACGCCGGGAGCCCCCGCCCACTCGTCGCAGAGCCACGAGCGGCCCCGTTCGTCCACGGCGACAGCGGCCTCGACGGCGCCGACCTGCCGGCGCCCACCACCCCACTCGACGGCAACGACGCGGTCGGCTTCATCGTCGACACGTGTCGAGCTCTCGACGACGTCTGGCTCGTGCCGGTCGGCCCGCTGACGAACATCGCGCTTGCACTGCGTACCGCTCCGGACATCGCCGATCGCATCGCCGGCATCTCCCTGATGGGCGGCGGAACATTCGGCAACCGCACGCCGACCGGCGAGTTCAACGTGTGGGCCGACCCCGAGGCGGCCGCGATCGTGTTCGGCTACGGCGGGCCACTGGTCATGGCCGGCCTCGACGTGACCCACCGGTTCCTGGCCACGCCCGAGCGGATCGCCACGATCGACGCGCTCGACGGCACCCTCGCCGCCGTGCTCGCCGATCTCCTCCGCTTCTTCAGCGCGAACTACCTCTCGCGGCACGATCCCGGTTCGATGCGCGGCGCCGCCGTCCACGACCCGCTCGCCGTATTCGCCGTGACGCATCCCGACCTGTTCGGGCGTGCAGCGAGTCACGTGGTGATCGAGACGCGGGGCGAGCACACCCGCGGGATGACCGTCATCGACCAGCGGTCGGTCACCTCCCGAGCGGCGCCCAACTGCGACGTGCTCACCACGGTCGACGACGACGCGGTCTTCGACCTCCTCGTCGCCGCCATCGCCCGCTACAGCCGCTGACACGTCCGTTTGCGACGCAAACGAAGAACTGGGGGCGGGTACTGCCGGCCGATGCAGGCCGCGGTCATGACCAACTGGCAACCCCGAGGCGCACGCCAAGATCCTCGTCAAGCCATGACACCCGAGCCGAGCGAGTTTCCTACAGTGTGGTCGTGACCGACACCTTCCCCCGTCAGCACGCGCGGACGCAGCGCTTCACCCTCGGCGAGCCGCGCAACGTCGCGGTCTCGCCCGACGGCAAGCGTGTCGTGTTCCTGCGCAGCGCCGGCGGCAGCGACCCGGTGAACGCACTGTGGGTGCTCGACGTCGACTCGGGCACCGAACGTCTGGTCGCCGACCCGCGCGCGCTGCTCGCTGCACCCGACGACGACACCACCGCCGACCTGCCCGCGGCGGAACGGGCCCGGCGCGAACGCGCCCGGGAGGGCGCCGGAGGGATCACGTCGTACGCGACCGACCGTGCAGTGACCGTGGTCGCCTTCGCGCTGGCCGGACGGCTCTTCGCCGGCGGGCTGCTCTCCGGCCAGGCGCGCGAACTCATGGTGGACGGGCCGGTGTTCGACCCACGACCGGATCCGACGGCCCGACGCGTCGCGTATGTCAGCGCAGCGAGCCTTCGCGTCGGCGAGCTCGACGGCAGGTCACGGGCGCTCGCGGGCGCCGACGGTTCCGAAGCCGACACGGTCTCGTGGGGCAGCGCCGATTTCATCGCGGCAGAAGAAATGGGGCGCTTCCGTGGCTACTGGTGGAGCCCCGACGGCACCACGATCGCCGCCTGCCGCGTCGATGACGAAGCCGTCGAACAGTGGGTGATCGCCGACCCCGCGCAACCATCCGAGGCGGCCCGGACGATCCGGTACCCTGCCGCGGGTACTGCGAATCCCGATGTGACGTTGCACCTGCTCGGCCTCGACGGCTCGAGGACGGCAGTCGACTGGGACCGCGAGTACTTTCCGTACCTCGCCGCGGTCGACTGGACCGACGCGGGGCTGACCTTGCTCGTGCAGTCACGCGATCAGCAGGGTTCGATGGTGCTGCAGGTCGACACGGCCGGCGGGCCCACTCGCGGCGAGACGACCGTGCTGTGGCACGACTACGACGACGCGTGGGTCGAACTCGTGCCCGGGACCCCCGCACGACTCGCCGACGGCCGAGTGGTCACCACCGCGGATCGCGACGGTGTGCGACGTCTCCTCGTCGGTGACGAACCGGTCACGCCGACGGAGCTCCAGGTGCGAGCCGTCGTGTCAGCAGGTGGCGATGAATCGGCACCGGTCGTCACGTTCTGCGCCAACCCCGTCGACGACGCAACACAGCTCCACGTGTGGCAGTGGACCGACGACGGCGTGCGAGCGATCACGACCGAATCCGGCGTCCACGGCGCCGCCGTCGGTGGCTCGACCACCGTCATCCGGTCGGCCACCCTCGACCGGCCGGGGACCGCAACGGTCGTGCACGCTCCGGACCAGAACCACGAGATCGCGTCATACGCCGAGACGCCGTTGCTGACGCCGCACGTGCGCCTGCTGACGGTGGGCGATCGCGAGCTGTCGGTCGCCGTGCTGCTCCCTCACGATTTCGACGGAGGCGAGGACGGACCACCCTTGCCGGTCCTGCTCGACCCGTACGGCGGCCCGCACGCCCTGCGCGTCACGCAAGCCCACAACGCCCACCTCACCTCGCAATGGTTCGCCGACCAGGGGTTCGCCGTCATCGTCACCGACGGCCGCGGCACGCCCGGTCGTGGCAGCGAGTGGGAACGCGCCGTGCACGGCGACCTCGCCGGGCCGACGCTCGACGACCAGGTCGACGCGTTGCATGCCGTGGCCGAACAGGTGCCCGGGCTCGATCTCGACCGCGTTGCGATCCGTGGTTGGAGCTTCGGCGGATACCTCGCGGCGCTCGCAGTGATGTGCCGGCCCGATGTCTTCCACGCCGCGATCGCCGGGGCGCCGGTCACCGAGTGGCGGCTCTACGACACGCACTACACCGAGCGGTACCTCGGCAACCCCAACGATCATCCGGAGCGCTACGACGCCAATTCGCTGCTGCCGCTCGCTGCCGACCTCAGCCGTCCGCTCCTGCTCATCCACGGACTCGCCGACGACAACGTGGTGGCCGCCCACACGCTGCAGCTCTCGGCCGCTCTCCTCGCCGCCGGACGCCCGCACGAAGTGTTGCCGCTCGCCGGCGTCACCCACATGACCCCCCAGGAAGAGATCGCCGAGAACCTGCTGCTGCACCAACTCGACTTCCTCCGCCGATCACTTTCCTCCTCCACCACCACCACCACCACACACTCCGACACCAACCCCTCCACCATTTCGAAGGACCCCTCGTGAGCCGACGACTCGAAGACCTCTACCGCGGCGTTGCCGTGCATGCCACTGCCGACCTCGAACACCAGGCAGCGCTCGAGCTGCTGGCGCTCGTGATGCTGTCGGACCACAACATCAGCGACGAGGAGATCGAACTCCTGCGCGAGATCAGCACCGACTGGCGAGAGGAGGGCGCGACGTTCGAGCAATACATCCGCCCGGCGATCGAGGAGGCCCGCCACGCCATCGAACGCGATGCCGTCGGGACGTTCCTCGACTCGATCGACGACCGGATCAGCAGCCGGGTGCTGCGATCGGCGCTGTTCTCCGCTGCGCGCGACATCGCCGACGTCGACCACGGCGTCACGCCCGAGGAAGGCACGATCCTCGCCGAGGTCGCGGTCCGCTTCAGCTGAGGTTCACGCCTGACGCGCCGGGCGCCGGGCGATCGCAACACGGTCGCGTTCGCTGAGGTCCTTGCAGACCTCCACGTCGACGAGGCCGGCCCGGCGCAGCACGTCGTCGACGGCAGGGCCCTGGTCGGCACCGATCTCAAGCACCAGCGCGCCACCGGGTCGCAGCCGATGGGGTGCCCCGGCGGCCAGGACCCGGATCTCTTCCAGGCCATCGGCGCCGGCAAACAGCGCGCTCGCCGGTTCCCACTCGCCGACGGCGGCGTCGAGATCGGGGGAACCGACGGCGACATATGGCGGGTTCGACACGATCACGTCGAACTGCACACCGTGCGGCAGTGCCTCGAACCACGAGCCGTGCGCGACTCTCACGTTCGCCGCTGCCGGACCGATGCCGGCCAGGTTGGCCCGTGCGACGTCGATCGCGTCGACGCTGGCGTCGGTGATCCACACCTCGGTGCCCTGGCGGGGCAGTTCGTACGCCATCGACAGTCCGATCGCTCCGGATCCCGTGCCGAGGTCGGCGACGGTGCGGGTCGGCTCGCACTGCGCCGCGAGTTCGATCGCGATCTCGGCGACCAGTTCGGTCTCCGGTCGCGGGATCAGGACACGACGATCGACGCTGAGCGTGATGTGCCGGAAACTCCACTCCCCCAGCACGTACTGGAGGGGCTCGCCGGTCCGGTAGCGCGCCACCATCGTGTCGAGATGCGACACCATCCGCTCGGTGGCGGGCTCGTCGAGCCGGGCAAGGAACTCGTCGCCGTCGACGCTGGCCGAGGCCACCTCGCACAGCCACCGGGCCTGGTTCCGGTCACCGACCGCGTCGGCAGTCTCGGCCCACAGCTGCCTCCACGTGACGGTGTCGTCGGGTCGATCGGCGTTCATTCGCCCTCCGCGAGGAGGCGAGCCCGCTCGTCGGCCTGGAGTGCGTCGATCACCACCTGGAGGTCGCCTCCGAGGATGGCCGACAGCCGGTACACGGTGAAGCCGATGCGATGATCCGTGACCCGGTTCTCCTTGAAGTTGTAGGTGCGGACCTTCTCGCTGCGACCGCCGCCGCCGACCTGCGAGCGCCGCTCGGCCGACAGCTCGGCGCTGCGCTCGTGTTCCGCCAACTCGAACAAGCGCGCTCGCAGCACCAGCATCGCCCTCGCCTTGTTCTGCAGCTGCGACCGCTCGTCCTGCATCGAGACCACGACGCCGGTGGGTCGATGGGTGATACGGACCGCGGAGTCGGTCGTGTTGACGCTCTGGCCACCCGGACCGCTTGCTCGGAAGACGTCGATGTCGAGGTCGCGCTCGTCGATCTGGACGTCGATCTCGTCGACTTCGGGCAACACCGTCACCGTCGCCGACGACGTGTGGATCCGCCCCTGACTCTCGGTCGCGGGCACACGCTGCACCCGGTGCGGGCCACCCTCGAACTTCAGATTTCGCCACACCGTTGCGCCGCGCACCTCGAAGGTCACCTCGTTGAGTCCCCCCATGTCGCTCGGCGACGACGAGAGCGTCTCGACCTTCCAGCGCTGTGATGCCGCGTAGGCGAGGTACATCTCGTAGAGGTCGCGTGCGAACAGGTTCGCCTCTTCGCCGCCTTCGGCGCCGCGGATCTCCATGATCACGTTCTTGCCGTCGTGCGGATCGGCCGGCAGCATCAGCTCACGCAGTTCGTCCTCGATCGCTGCCGCCTCGGCGGTGGCGCCGTCGATCTCGGCGACGAGCATCTCACGCTCCGCACCGGACGCACCGGCCAGCATCTCGCGGGCTGCGTCGGCGTCGGCTCGTCGCGCCTCGCGTCGGCGGTAGGCGTCGACGACGGGACCGAGTTCGTTGTACCGCTTGGACAGCCGACGCAGTTCGTCGGAATCGGCCAGGACTTCGGGATCGGCCAACTGCCGTTCGATGGTCTCGTACTCGTCGACGACGTGGCGGAGGCGTTCGAGCATGGCCACCCGAGGCTACTGGCACGGTCAGGACGCCGCCCCGGCGCCAGGCGTTACACGGTGCGGATGTCGACCCGGGTGTCGAGCAGTGCCAGAAGTTCGAGGGTGAGCGGGATCGCGTCGCGCTCGCGCAGTACGACGATGACGGCAGCGGCGGACGTCGACTGGACGTCGGCCACGAAGCCGACCAGGTCGACGTCGACGCCGACCGAACACACCAGCGCGTACTCCTGGCCGGCCGAATCGAGGGCGCGAGCGACGCAAGGGATCGGATCTTTGAGGTTGGGCCGGGGTTGGGGCGGCTCGTGCGCGGTGACCATGGTCATCCCGACGAGCGACGGATCCTGCTCGAGCTGCCAACGGAGGTAGCGCTCCTGACCCAGCCGGTTCAACGGGTGCTGGATCGCGTCCGCGCAGCGGTAGGCGAGCACCGACTCGACGACGGTCGCCAGCGCCTCGACGGTCGGGATGTCGCCATGCAACATCCGGAACGCCTCCCGATCGTTTGCGCCGACGCCGACTTCGAGCAGGACGCCGGCGCTCGGTGTCGACCCTGGCGATGCCGGTGCGTCGAAGTCGCCCAACTCCGCGAAGTGGCCGACCGTCGGGGTGTCGACGACGCGGCACACCTCGAGCCCGCGCACCTCGCCGGCCACGATGCCGTGCTCGACGTTGACGCTGGCCCCCGCTGCCTCGATCACGGCCGCAAACGCAAGATGCTCGGGACTGGCGGCGGCGGACGCTGCGAGCGGTTCGGCCACGACGGGCAACAACGTGCGGTCCTCGGGATACCACACGGTGACCGGAAAGGCGAGCCGCTGCGCCCGACGCGCGAGCTGCCCGGTGTCGTGCTCGACGACCAGGTGCAGCGAGGTTGCGTCGTGGCGGATCGCCCAGGCGAGCGCCGGCCCGAGCGACCTCGCGGCCGAACCGTCGACCAGCACCCACGCGGCGGTGTCGTCGACGAGCGCGGCGCCCGACGGGAACCCCTCGGGTTCGCTGACGACCTCGCTACCGCGCTGGCGACCGTGGTGCTCGACGACGAGGGCGCGCAGCTTGATCCCGAGCAGCCGGCTGCGCCGGTCGTCGGTCGCTGGGCTCTCGTGGCGGGCGTCGGCCGGGCGCTCGTTCATCGAGGCGAACCTATCGGCGCGAGCCGACCGCTCAGAGGAAGTAGCCGGTCACATCGGCCAGCAGATGAACGCCGCCGGCGTCGTTGTACAGCCGGACACGGCCGTTGGCGCCGACCTTGGCGATGACCAGGTTCGCGATGGTCCCCCCGCGCGCGACGTTGAGGCTCGACGCGTCGGGGCGACCCACCCCGTCGGGGTACACCGTCACGAACGTCTCCTCGGCAGCACCGGTCGCGGTGACGTTCAGGATCACGGCGGAGGCGCCAGGATCGACGCCGCCCACACCGGTGACGGCGAGGTCGACTTCACCGGCGGCTCCGACCACACCCTGGCGGGCGCCGATGCCGTGTCGCGTGTCGAGCAGTCTGGCCGGGGCCACGGGGACCACGTTCGCCCCGTCGGCCGTGAAGCAGCCGACGACGTCTGCGATCAGGTCGAGCTCACCGGTGTTCGCGAGCAGGCTGACGGCACCGTCGGCGCCGAGCTTGCAGACCACGAGGTTGGGCACGTTGCGGCCCGGGTCGTAGTTGAGGTTCGACACGTCGGGCAGACCGAGGCCGCTGGGCCACACCGTGAGGAAACCCGTCTCGGTCGGCCGCAGCGCCGCGACGTTGAGCACGACTGCGTCGACGCCGCTCGCCGGCACACCCCCGCGGCCGGCGACGGGTAGGTCGAGGCGTTGGCTCCCACGTCGCCGAGCCAGCGGGGCCCCGACACCGGTACGGGTGTCGAGCAGGCGGCTCGGCACCAGCGGGAGCAGGCCGGCGGCGGGTTCCGAGCGGACGTAGCCCATCACGTCGACGATGCAGTCGGCGCGACCGGCGGCGTTGAACACACCGATCCTGCCGTCCGGGCCGACACCGACGATCGCCATGTTCGGAACCGCACGACCCGGCACCAGGTTGAGGCTCGACGTGCCGGTCGCGGCGACGTTCGACGGGAACACGCTGAAGAAGCCGGGCTCGGTGGCGTTGACCGAGGTCACGTTGATCGCCACCGCGGTCACGCCGCTCGACGGCACGCCCCCGACACCGGCGATCTGCACCGCCAGCGTCTCCCCCGGCCCGATCGGCCCGAGTCGACCACCGAGGCCACCACGCGTGTCACACACCCGCTGTGGTGCCAGGGCCACGAAGCGGCCGCTGGTGGCCGGCGCGCCAGTCGTCCCGGGGCTCGGCGTCGGTGCGGGTGCAGTCGAGGGCGGGGGCGCAGTCGAGGGCGGTGGCGGACCGGCAACGCCTGGAGCTCGGGCGAAGAGTGCAAGGTTCTGCACGGCTCGACCGCCGAGCACGTCGGACGCACCGCCTCCGAGCCAGCCGTCGATCACGCTGCCGTAGTAGTCGCGGAAGTCGACGTGGAACGGCATCCGGTCCCATCGGCGAAGACCGGCGAGCGACGGGCGCTCGCCGTACCGGCCACCTCGAACGTTCGCACCGAGCACGAAGTGCGGTGCACTCGTGCCGTGGTCCGTGCCGGCGCCGTCGTTGCTCCAGCTGGTACGCCCGAACTCGGAGAACGTCATGATCGTCACCCGGCTCGCCCACGCCGGAGCGAGGACCTGGAAGAACCGGGCGACGGCGGCGTTGAGCTCACGCATCCTGGTGGGATGTTGGTTTGGCTGGCCGGCGTGGCTGTCGAAGTCGCCCCAACCCGCGCTGAGTACCCGCAGGCCGAGGTTCGCGTTGACGAGGCGGGCCATCACCTCCATCTCCGCGACGAGCGAGACGTCGGACATCGCACCACGGTCGGGGATCAACGGTGCGAGCGTGCCTGCGAGGTCGAGTTGGTCGATCATCGCCTGGCCGACCCGCCCCTGCCAGGTCGACGGGTCGCCGGCGGCGAGACGCCGCACTCCGTCGTAGATCTTGCGGTCGCTGGCTGCTGAGGATGCTCCGAACGACGGCCGCCCTGCGGGAACCGCGGTGCCGCGCTGGGTTCGCCCGATCAGGTGCAGCGGCACCGACTGGCCGATCTCGGCGGCCGCGTAGAGGTCCTTGCCACCGCCGATGTAGCCGTCGAGCCAGCGCCCGAGCCATCCCGACGTCGGGATCCCGGTCGGGCTTCCCGCCATCCACTTCGCCATCGAGTTGAAATGGCTGAGATCCGGATCGGGGTAACCGACGCCTTCGACGATCGCGAGCTGGCCGGCGTCCCAGAACTGCTTGAACACGGTGAGCTCGGGGTGCAGCCCGGTTGCGGCATCGATCGGCAAGGTCTGTTGCGGCGCGATCGCCAGGTTCCGATGCTGGCCGTAGTACAGCTGGTCGTTGACCGGCACCACGGTGTTCAGCCCGTCGTTGCCGCCGAACATGCCGATGACGATCAGTACACCATCGTTCGGGCCGGCCGGCCCCGCGGCCCACGCCGACGGGTCGAGCCCCGGCAGCGAGAGGTCGAGCAACGAGCTGGTCGGGCCGGCGAGCGCGCCGGCGCCGACACCGAGTCCGACGAGCTGCAGGAACCGACGCCGGTCGAGGGCGTTGGCATCGCTCTCCGTGACCTGGAGTCGGCCGATGGCGTCGGCCGTGGAGATGTCGGGATCGAGCATGGTCAGGCCATCTGCATCTCGGGAGCGAGCATGATCAGCAGCACGGCGTTGTTGCGCTCCCACACGGTGGCACCATCTGCGTAGCGGACGATCTCCGCAGTGGCCGCCGGAGAGAGCTGGATGCGCATCAGCTCGAGGAGCCGTGCGACCAGTGCGGCGTTCGAGAGCACGGGCTGCGAGTCCGGCCACGGGGTTCGTGCGGTGATCTCGGACCGCATGATCGAGCCGCCGGCGAGCGTGATCGGGCCGTCGTCGCCGCTCCAGTAGGTGCGAGCGGACGCCCAGTTCATCTGCTGGGCGGTGCGGGCACGGCCCTCCATGGCGCTCGCGTTGACCCAGTATCCGTTCGGGCGCCAACCGCTGACGTTGGGCGGATACAGCAGCTGTTGCCCCATCGCCCCCATCAGCCAGGTCATGTCGGCGTCTCGCGACCGCTGGCCGGTCGCTGCGAGGAGCGCGACGACGAACTCGACGGGAGTACGGACCAGCCCACGTCGCACCGCATCGGTGTAGAAGTCGGGATGGGTGAGCATCGCCGTCACCCACGGCCGCACGTCGAAGTCGTCGAGCAGAGCGTCGCGCATCGCCGCCATCACCCCGGGCGGCTGGGACGTGTCGGTGGCGAACGACGTCCACAGCTTCCGCGAGAGGAACTCGGCGGCGACGGCCCGGCTGGATCGTCCTCGGTTGGCGACGTTGTCGGCGCCGGCCGGCACCACCCCGTCGCCGAGCATCACCGCGATCGTCTCGGGCCCATGGCCCCGCCACGCATCAGGATCGGGGTCGGCGTTGATGCGTCGGCCGAGGAAGTCCTTGGGCGACGAGTCGTGCCACTCAGGGCGCCACCGGTAGGGGTCGACCTCGTCGTCCCACTGGTCGCTGTGCCCGGTCCACGCAGCCGTCGAGGCCTCGACGTCCGCTTCGGTGTAGTTGCCCACGCCGAGCAGGAACAGCTCCATCAGCTCGCGGGCGAAGTTCTGGTTCGGGGAGGTCTTCTTGTTCTGGTTGTTGTCGAGGTAGCGGATCATGGCGACCTGCGTCGACATCGTCGTGGCCAAGCTGCGGATGTTGCCGAGCCCCTCACGCCGCCAGAGGTCGATCTGTTCGCGCATCAGCATCGACGAGCCGACCTTGCCGAACTCGCTGCAGAAGTGACCGTGCCAGAAGAACGCCATCCGCTCCTGAAAGGGTCGCGCGGAGTCGTGCGCCATCTGATCGAGCCAGAAGTGGGTGAGGTCACGCCCGCGCTCCCAGTCGCGGTCTGCGGGTGCGGTGAAGGTCACCGACGGCGGCGCCGGGTTGACAGCGAGGATGTTCGCGACGGCGGCGTCGATGTCGGCCAACTCGAGCAGTTCCGCGACGCGGTCTGGCCGGTCCACGAATTCGGTCCGGCGCAGGAGGTGCCGGACGTTCGCCTCGGTCAGTGGTGCTGGCGCCATGTGAGAAATCCCCATGTCTCATCGGCCCACCAGCGAGAGAACTTGAACGATTTCTCGTGTCGTTCGTCATCCGAACCGAGGAACGCAGAACGCCGCCCCGGAGGGCGGCGTTCTGTCGGATCGGGTTCGGGCCGCCTGGGCCCGGTCGTTCAGTCGTCGGCGGGGGTCGCCGGCGCGTTCTTGCGCTGGCCGTACCGCTTGTTGAAGCGCTCGACGCGTCCACCGGAGTCGACGAGCTTCTGCTTGCCCGTGAAGAACGGGTGGCACTCGTTGCACAGTTCGACGGTGAGGTCACCGGCGACGGTCGACTTGGTCACGAACGTGTTGCCACACGAGCAGCGCACTGTCGTGTCCGAGTAGTTGGGGTGGATGTCGGTCTTCATGATGGATCTCCTGAGGATGGCTGAGCGGGCGGGCCCTGTGCCCCCGGTCGTCACCCAGATCGGCGGACAAGCCTACCGGTCAGCCCGGCTGCTTCGCGATCTCGGCGAGGAACTCGTCGTTGGTACGGAACGTCTTGAGCCGGTCGATGAGCAACTCGAGGCCGGCCGCTGCGCTGCCGTCCTGGGCGAGACCGGACAGCACACGGCGCAACTTCCACACCTGCTGAAGCTGCTTGCGGTCGAACAGCAGCTCCTCGTGGCGGGTGGAGGACGCGTCGACGTCGATCGCCGGGTAGATCCGCCGCTCGGCGACCTTGCGGTCGAGGCGCAGCTCCATGTTGCCGGTGCCTTTGAACTCCTCGAAGATCGCATCGTCCATGCGGCTGTTGGTGTCGACGAGCGCCGTGGCGAGGATCGTCAGCGAACCACCCTCTTCGCAGTTGCGCGCGGAGCCGAAGAACTTCTTCGGCGGGTACAACGCACCAGCGTCGATACCACCGGAGAGGATCTTGCCGCTCGCCGGCGCTGCCAGGTTGTAGGCCCGGCTGAGTCGGGTGATGCCGTCGAGGATGATCACGACGTCCTTGCCCGCTTCGACCATGCGGCGAGCCTTGGCGATGGTCATCTCCGCGACGTGGGTGTGCTCGTCGCTCGGGCGGTCGAACGTCGAGGAGATCACTTCACCCTTGACGCTGCGGCGCATGTCGGTGACCTCCTCGGGCCGCTCGTCGATCAGCAGCACGAGGAGTTCGACCTCGGGGTTGTTCAGCTCGATCGACTTCGCGATCGTCTTCATCACCGTGGTCTTGCCGGCCTTGGGCGGCGAGACGATGATGCCGCGCTGGCCCTTGCCGATCGGTGCGACGAGGTCGATGATGCGCGCCGTCATGTTGGCGGGGTCGTTGGGATCCTCGAGCGTCAGGCGCTGATCGGGGAAGAGCGCCGTCAGGCTCTCGAAGTGCGGGCGACTCTTTGCGGCCTCGGGGTTGCCACCGTTGATGGTGTAGATCTCGAGGAGCCCCGGGTTCTTCTCGTTGCGTCCGGCGGGACGGACCTTGCCGGTGATGTGGTCACCCTTGCGCAGGCCGTACTGGCGGGCGAGCTTCAACGGGATGTACGCGTCGGACTTGCTCGGCAGGTACCCGTTGACGCGCAGGAAGCCGTAGCCCTCGTCGCGGATGTCGAGGTAGCCCTCGACGTCGACGGGTTCGGTGCTCTCGAAGCCGGAGTCCTGCTCGATGAGCTCGAGGTCCTCGCCCTGTGGGCCCTCCTGGCCACCTCGGCCCTTGCGGCGACGGCGACGACGACGGTTGCCGTCGCCCGCCTCGTTGCCGCGGTTGTCGTTGCCGCGATTGTCGTTGTTGCGGTTCTCGGTGCGCGGGCCGCCGCCCTGGGCGTTGCGGTTGCGCTCGCCCTGGTCGTTGCGATCACCGCCGCCCTGACGCTTGTCGGCCTGGTCGCCGACCGCGCGCTCCCCGCGGTTCTGGTCGCCGCGGTTCTGGTCACCGCCCGAGCGCTCGCCGCGATTCTGCTCGCCGCGATTCTGCTCACCGCGATTCTGCTCACCACGGTTCTGACCGTTGCGGTTCTGGTCCCCACGGTGCTGGTCGGTGCGAGGCGTCGAGTCAGCGGGCTCGGCCGATTCGCCGGTGCGCGCCAGCTCGATCTCCCAATCAGCGAGCGGCTCGCCGTCGGGTCCGAGCACGACCTCGGCCGATTCGGACGACGGCGCGGACGACGCGGACTCGTCCTCGGCGCGTGCCTCCTCGACCGGCGACGCCGGTGCGCTCCCGCCGTTGCCGGACGCGGTCTCGGCGGCGGGGGGCGACGACGAGCTCGGCCCGGTCGTCTCGAGAATCTTGTCGATGATGTCCGACTTCTTCTGGCGGGCGGTGACCTTGACGCCGAGCGCCTTGGCCATCTCCAGCAGGGTGTCCTTGTCCTTCGATTCGAGCATGGACTGTTCGAGTGCGGCTGCGGCCACGGGGATTCCTCTCTTCTCTCCGAGCAGTGGGCTGGGTGAGGGTTCGAGCACCAGAGGGAGGGGTTGCGTCGGCGCAACGCGCGACCGAGCCGTGGATCCCCTGGCAGTATTCGCACACGACCGAGATTTCGGGGTGCGGCCCGGATGACCGGGCGACCGTCACTGTATCAGCACCACGCCCCCGCGCCACGCATGCCCACCAAACCCACCCCGACCTCGCCCGATCCGGAAATTCGGAGCGATCGTTGCGCTGGGCGCAACGGATCAGGCGAATTTCGTGGTCGGGGCGTGTCCGGCACCGTCGTGGGCCGGGCGCTCAACGGCGAGTGAGGCGTTCGACGAGAGCTTCGACGGCGGCGAGGTCGTTGGCGACGGTCTGTGTGCGCTCGGGTCGCTCGAAGAGGTCGGCGAGATGGGCCGGCAACGCCGGACGCTCGCCCGTGGCCCGTTCGACGGCATCGGGGAACTTGGCCGGATGGGCCGTGGCGAGCGTGATCACCGGGTGGTCGTCGGGATCGAGCCCGGTCAGCATCGAGGCCGCGGCGGTGCCGGTGGCGGTGTGCGGATCGAGCACCATGCCGGTCAGCTGATGGACGCGGGCGATCTCGCCGAGTGTGGCGTCGTCGTCGAAGGCAGCGGCCCGGAAGTGACCGGTGATGTACTGCTCGCGCTGGTCGGCTTCGATGTCGAGGCGGCCGGTGGCGCGGAACCGGCCGAGTTGCTCGGCGGTCATCCCGCCGTCGCGGCCGTTCATCTCGAACAGCAGCCGCTCGAAGTTCGACGACACCTGGATGTCCATCGACGGGCTCAACGTGGGCACGACATCGCGAGTCGACATGTCGCCGTCGTTGACGAAGCGGGTGAGGATGTCGTTGGTGTTCGACGACACGATGAAGTCGTTGATCGTGGCGCCCATCTCGCGGGCGATCCATCCCGACAGCACGTTGCCGAAGTTGCCGGTCGGGACGCTGAAGGTGACCGGGTCGGCGAACGTCTCGGCCGCGGTCACGTAGTAGACGGTCTGGGCCATCACCCGCGCCCAGTTGATCGAGTTGACCGCGGACAGCTGGTTGCGATCGCGGAACTCGACGTCGTTGAACATCGCCTTGACGAGGTCCTGGCAGTCGTCGAAGGTTCCCTCGACTGCGACGGTGTGCACGTTCGGTGCGTCGACGGTGGTCATCTGTCGTCGCTGGACGTCGCTGGTCCGGCCGAGCGGATAGAGGATGACAATGTCGATGTGTTCGCAGCCCAGGACCCCGTCGATCGCCGCCGAGCCGGTGTCGCCGCTCGTGGCGCCCACGATCGTCACACGCTGACCGCGCTCGCCGAGCACGTGGTCGAACATCCGGCCGACGAGCTGCAACGCCACGTCCTTGAACGCGAGTGTCGGGCCGTGGAAGAGCTCCTGGACCCATTGACGATGGTCGAGTTGCACCAGCGGAACCACGGCGGGGTGGCGGAACGTGTCGTAGGCCTCGGTGCACAGCCGCGTGAGGGTGATCTCGTCGATGTCGGGTTCGACGAACGGTCGCATCACCTCGACGGCGCGTTCGGCGTAGGTGTGGGCGCTCGATGCAGCGAGCGTCGGCCAACGTTCGGGCACGTAGAGCCCGCCGTCGGTGGCCAGCCCGGCGAGCAGGACGTCGGCGAATCCCAGCTCGGGAGCCGAGCCGCGCGTGGAGACGTAGCGCACGAGTCAGTCGCCGATCACGCGCAGGAGCCCACCGACGTTGCGGACCACGTCGAGGTCGCGCAGCTCGCGAACAGTGGCCTGGACGTCGGACTCGCGCGCCGAGTGGGTGATGAAGACGAGCCGGGCATCGGGGCCATTGCCCTCCTGCTCGGCAACGCGAATGCTGACCCCGTGGTCGGCGAAGACCCCGGTGACCGCATGCAGCACGCCGGGCTTGTCGGCCACGTCGAGGCCCAGCAGGTACTCGGCGGAGGTCTCGTCGATCGCGCGGACCGTGACCGGCTCGAGCACGCCCAGGGAGCCGTGGGTACCGCTGCGAAGGTTGAGCGCCGCGTCGACGACGTCGCCGAACACCGCGCTCGCCGTCGGCGCACCGCCGGCTCCACGGCCGTAGAACATCAGCGAATCGACGAAACCGCCTTCGACGAAGACAGCGTTGAAGCTGTCGCGCACCGAGGCCAGCGGGTGGTGGATCGGCACCATCGCGGGGTGAACGCGGACGCTGATCTCGCCGGAATCGACGTCACGCTCGACGATGCCGAGGAGCTTCACGACGTACCCGAGGCGGTGCGCGATGGCGATCTCGGCACCGGTGATTCGGCTGATGCCCTCGTGGTACACATCACCCGCGACGACCTTGGCGCCGAATGCGACCGTGGCGATGATCGCCGCCTTCGCGCCGGCGTCGAAGCCCTCGACGTCGGCGGTCGGGTCACGCTCGGCGAACCCGAGGCGCTGGGCTTCGGCGAGCGCCGTGGCGTAGTCGGCCTCTCCTCCACCGGCGACGGCGTCGGTCATCTTCGTGAGGATGAAGTTGGTGGTGCCGTTGATGATGCCGAGCACTCGGCTGATCGGCTCGCCGTGGAGGCTCTCACGGAGCGCACGCATGATCGGGATGCCACCGGCGACGGCCGCTTCGAACAGGAGATCACGCCCGGCCGCGTCGGCCGCCGCGTAGAGCTCGGCACCGACGTTGGCGAGCAGCTCCTTGTTCGCCGTGACGACCGGCTTGCCGTTGGCGAGCGCTTCGAGGATCAGCTCGCGGGCCGGCTCGATGCCGCCGATCGCTTCGACCACCAGATCGATGTCGGGATCGGACACGACGGAGTGGGAGTCACGGGTGAGCATGCCGTCGGCGAGTTCGACGTCGCGGGGCGCCGACAGGTTGCGCACCGCGACCCGGGTGACCTCGAGACGCAAGCCGGTGCGGCGCTCGACGGTGTCCGCCTGGGCCTCGACGAGCTGCACGAATGCAGCGCCCACGTTCCCACATCCGAGAACCCCGATCCGTACCGTCTGGCTGTCGCTCGTCACGCTGATGGAGGCTACGGGGTTCGACCCTGTCGGCGCCTGCCCATTCCCGCACGACCGCCGCCGACCACCGCACCACCCCCACCCACCCACGTTTGCGTTGCGATTTCGCTGACCCGTCCCATCCGAAGTGCAACGCAAACGGGTCGGCGCAGCCGAGCCGAGGTCAGCTCACGGCGAGATCGTGGTGTTCGCCGACACCGGCGACAACCGCATCGAAGCGCTGACGGTCGAGCACCGAGCCCTCGCGTCGGACGTCGCGTTCGCGCACGACGATCAACTGATCGACCTTCGCCCAGCTCGGGCGGCCACTCCGATCCCAATCACCGGTCCCGACCGGGACGGCACCGCGACCCTTGTCCTTCGAGGTGAGCGGCACGCCGGCGAGGTCGTTGCCCGATCGCCCGATGATCACGACCGGTCGATCCTTTCCCTTGCCGGGATCGTCTTCGTA
>DATKXG010000276.1:0-2081 GCA_035529175.1 Ilumatobacteraceae bacterium | reverse complement strand
GCCGCCGTGAGCATCTCGTCGGAGACCGCCCGTGCCTTGACGGCGACGACACCGAGCCCGACACCGGGAAAGACGTACACGTTGTTGACCTGGGCGATCGGCACCGTTCGGTCGGCGATCTCGACGGGCGCGAACGGGCTGCCCGTCCCGACGAGTGCCGCGCCGTCCGTCCATGCGAGGACGTCGGCCGGGATCGCTTCGGCCCGCGGCGTCGGGTTCGACAACGGGAGCACGATCGGGCGCTCGACCTGCGCCGCCTGCGCTCGGACGATCTCCTCGGTGAACAGGCCGGGCTGCCCGGTGACACCGACGAGCGCGTGCGGACCGACCCGACGCACGACATCGAGCAACTCGACGACGCCGTCGCCATCGTCGTCCCAGCCGGCCACCTCGTCCCACGACCGAGCGAACGCTTGCTGGAACGAGGCCAGGCCATCCATCCGGTCGTGCAGCAGACCGTCACGATCGACTAACCAGCACCGCCGCCGGGCATCGTCCTCCGTGACGCCCGCGGCGACCATCGCCCGCACCGCCTGGCCGGCGATCCCGGTGCCCGCCGAGCCCGCCCCGACCACCACCAGGCGCAGTTCGTCGACGGGCGTCCCCGCGATCCCGAGGCCGGCGACGATCGACGCAACCGTCACCGCGGCGGTGCCCTGGATGTCGTCGTTGAACGAGCAGATCCGTTCGCGATGGCGCGCCAGGAGACGATTCGCATGCAGCTGGGCGAAGTCCTCCCACTGCAACAACACCCCGGGAAGCCGCTTGCCGAGCGCGTCGACGAACGCGTCGACGAGTTCGTCGTACTCGGCCCCGCGGACGCGCTGGTGCCGCCAGCCCAGGTAGAGGGGATCCGACAGCAGCGCTTCGTTGTCGGTTCCGACGTCGAGCATCACCGGCAGCGTCCGGGCCGGATCGAGACCACCGGCCGCCGTGTACAGCGCCAGCTTGCCGACCGGAATCCCCATGCCTCCGATGCCGAGGTCACCGAGGCCGAGCACCCGTTCACCGTCGGTGACCACCACGACGTCGATGTCGAGATCGCCCACCGCGTTGTCGAGCAGTTCCTCCACGCGATCGCGCTGCGGCCACGACAGGAACAGCCCCCGCTCGCGGCGATAGATGCGCGACCACTGCTGACAGGCCAGCCCGACGGTCGGCGTGTACACGATCGGCAGCAGCTCGGCGAGATGCCGCTCGACGAACGCATAGAACAGCACCGCATTGCGGTCCTGCAACGCCCGCAGGAACACATGACGCCCCAGGTCCGTCTGCTTGGACACATACTCGTGTTCGACGCGCTGGAGTTGCGTGTCGAGGGTCTCCACCACCGGGGGGAGCAAACCGTCGAGACCGAACCGCTCACGCTCCGTCGCCGAGAATGCGGTGCCCTTGTTCACATAGCGGTCCATCAGGATCGCTCGTCCAGCAGATCTCATGACCCCACCGTACGAGGCGTGGGACGGCCGAGAGCGCCGCCAGCCGGTGGGCAGGGCGCCGGACGATCTGCCATCCGGCCCTGGCGGTGCGGCGTTCGCACCTGTCAACTCGATGCCGTGGGCTCGAGACTCGACTGGACGGGAATGGACCTGTTCCTGGCGACCTCGATCGCGGCGATCGTGTTGACGGCATGGCAGGTGCAGATCGATCGGTCGGTGTTCGAGCCCTTCTTCGGCGCCTTCCCTCCCGTCTGGGTGATGACCGTGTTCGCCGTGATCGGCGCGATTGCGATGGCACATCTGCAGGCGATCTCCGACTTCGAGGTGGTCGGTCCGGGTCTCGGGCGGGATGCCGCGTCGGTCATTGCCTGGGCGGTGCCGCTCCTCGCAGCAGCCGCAATCGGTGCCGACCTGCTCCTGCGCTTTCCGGAGGACACCAACGTCGCCATGCATGACGCGCTCAGGTTCTACCCCTCGATCGCCGTGTTCGTCGAGGTCGCGTTGCACGTCCTGCCGGTCGCTGTGCTCGTCGCGATGCTCGGCATGCCAACGGGGCTCGACATGACGTTCTGGCGGATCGCTGTCCCGGTCGCCCTCCTCGAGGCGGTGGTGCAGGCGCTGTACGCCTCGTCACTTGGCACG
>DATKXG010000275.1:0-13064 GCA_035529175.1 Ilumatobacteraceae bacterium | reverse complement strand
CGAGACCACCCGGACCGAGGTCGGCGGGCTCGTCGGCTACCAGACACGCGACGAGCGCCAGATCGGTGCGGCCACGCGGATCGAGGTGGTCACCGAGGGCGTGCTCACGCGTCGCCTCCAGAACGACCCCGAGCTCCCGGGTGTCGGTCTCGTCATCCTCGACGAGGTCCACGAGCGCAACCTCACCACCGACCTGGGCCTCGCGCTCGCCCTCGATGTCGCGTCGACGATCAGGCCCGACCTGCGGATCCTCGCGATGTCGGCGACACCTGACGTCGAGGGGCTCACTGCGCTCCTCGATGCACCCGTCGTGTCGAGCGAGGGCCGCATGTTCGACGTCGACGTGCACTGGATGCCTCGCTCACCATCCGGGCGCCCCGGCGCCCGCGGAGGCGGCGGGCGGGGTCGGTCGAGGCCAGGGCCGACCGGTGGACACCATCGCATCGAACCCGACGTCGTCGCCGCCGTGCTGCGGGCGCTGCGCGAGCAATCGGGCGACGTCCTCGTGTTCCTGCCCGGGATCGGGGAGATCCGTCGCACCGAGTCGATGCTGCGCGACAGCGTGACCGACGATGTCGACATCTTCCCGCTCGCCGGGGCACTGTCGCTCGCCGAGCAGGACGCGGCACTCGCTCCCTCGCGGCCTGGTCGCCGACGTGTCGTGTTGTCGACGGACATCGCCGAGACGTCGTTGACGGTCGATGGTGTGCGGGTGGTGGTCGACAGCGGACTCGCCCGAGAGCCACGCTTCGACGCACGCTCCGGAATGACCCGGCTCACCACCGTGTCGACGAGCCGGGCGTCGGCCGAACAGCGCGCCGGCCGCGCCGGCCGCACCGAGCCCGGCGCCGCCTTCCGGCTCTGGAGCAAGCTCGAGCACGGCACACGCTCGAAGCACCGCTCGCCCGAGATCACCCAGGCCGACCTGGCCGGGTTCGCGCTGGAACTCGCAGCGTGGGGCGGCGCCGACGAACTCCGATTCATCGACGCTCCCCCGGCCGGTCCGCTCGCCCAGGCCCGCGAGTTGCTCGCCGACCTGCACGCCATCGACACCGACGGTGCGATCACCCCGCTCGGGCGCACGATGCTCGGCCTGCCGGTGCATCCCCGCCTCGCCCGCATGGTGGCGGTCGACCGGTCGTCGCTGGCGTGCGTGATCGCCACGCTGGTCGAAGAACGCGACATCTTCCGCGGCCGCCCCGATGACCTGCCGGCCGACCTCGCGCTCCGCATCGGTGCGCTGACCGGGCGGCGCGGTCACGATGCTGCCGACCGGGGCGCCGTACACCGCCTGCGGGACCGGGCCGCCGATCTCGCCCGGCGGGCCCGTATCCGCTTCGACCTCGACGACGTCGATCCCGATCGGACGGGCGTGGTCCTCCTGCTCGGCTACCCCGACCGGTTGGCCGCCCGACGCCGCTCCGGCCAGTTCCAATTGCGCTCCGGCTCGGGCGCATGGTTGCCCGACGACGACGCACTCGCGGACGAGGCGTTTCTCGTTGCTGCCGACCTCGACGGCCGTCGGGAGCAGGCCCGGATCCGCCTCGCCGCAGTGGTCGACGCGGAGGACGTCGTCGCCGAGTTCGGCCCGGAGGTCGTCGAACGTCGGACGCTCGAGTGGGACGCCGGCCGCGACGACTTGGTCGAAACGATCGAGCGTCGACTCGGATCGATCCAGCTCGGCCAGCGTGTCAGCCGTCCTGAACCGGGCGACGAGACCACCACGGCATTGATGGCGCGAGTGCGGGCGACGCAACTCGGTGCGCTGCGCTGGACCGATGCGGCGACGTCGCTGCGTGAGCGGGTGGCGTTTCTGCACCGGACGATCGGCGATCCGTGGCCCGACTGGTCGACCGAGCACCTGAGCTCGTCGGTCGACGAGTGGCTCGCCCCGTACCTGCCGGGGGCCACGGGACGCGACGACCTCGAACGGCTCGACGTGGCGATGGTGCTGCGCAGCCAACTCCCGTGGGAGGTCGGCGCCGACCTCGACGAGATCGCTCCGTCGGCGCTCGTCCTGCCGTCGGGACGGTCGGTATCGATCGACTACTCCGGCGATCAGCCCGATGCGTTCGTGCGCGTCCAGGACCTGTTCGGCGTCACGACGCATCCCACCGCCGGGGGCGTGCCGATCCGGCTGCATCTGCTGTCGCCCGCCGACCGGCCGATCCAGGTCACCGCCGACCTACCCGGGTTCTGGGCCGGGTCGTGGTCCGACGTGAAGAAGGACATGGCCGGGCGCTACCCGAAGCACCAGTGGCCCGACGACCCGGCCAACGCCACCCCCAAACGGATGAAGGATCGCTGATGCTCGGCCTCTCGGTCGGGATGGCGGTTGCGTGTGTCGCCATCGTCTACGTCGGCTCGACGGTGCAAGCGTCGATCGGCATCGGGTTGGGGATGATCGCGTCGCCGATGCTGCTGCTGGCCGACCCCGACTTCATCCCGGCGGCGATCATGCTGGCGGTGCTCCCGCTGACCTTCACGATCGCCTGGGTCGACCGACAGCACATCGCGCCGCGCGACGTGGGCTTCGCCGTCGCCGGCCGGATTCCCGGCACGATCGCCGGTGCGCTGGTCGTCGCGTCGATGTCCGACCGCGTGCTGGCGGTGCTCGTCGCCGGGTCGGTCCTCCTGGCAGTGGTTGCCTCGATCACCGGCCGGCTGTTCCGGCCGACCGATCGGGCACTCGTGGTCGCCGGGCTTGCGTCGGGCTTCGCCGGCACGACCACTGGGGTCGGGGGGCCGCCGATGGCGCTGACCTACCAGAACAGCGACCCGGCGACGATGCGGGCGACGATTTCGGCGTTCTTCGCGATCGGCTCGGTGATGTCGATCACCGCGCTGTGGCTGGCCGGCGAGATCGGGGTGCGCCAACTCGAGCTGACCGCGATGATCCTTCCAGGCGTCGTGCTCGGCATCGCCACTGCCCGCCTCGTCAAGGACTACCTCCGCCCCGAGGTGGTGCGGCCTGCCGTGCTCGTGATCTGCACGACCGCCGCCGTCGCCCTCCTGGCCGAAACCTTCACCTGACGAGCGTTCCTACAAAGTGGTTCTCGTGAACTCGTACGGGAATAGCTCCCGCACGAGTTCACGAGCAGCTGGGTCGAGGACGGCTGGGCGCTGAGAGCGCAATCGCACTACGTTGCCGCCGTGCGCCCACGCCTCCTTGCCCTCACCCTCGGCTCGGCCCTCGCGATCGCCGCCTGCGGCAGTGGCGACACCGCGACGACCGACGCCGATACAGCGTCTTCGAGCACCGAGGTCGCTGCGGCCACGACGGAGGCCCCAGTCGAGACCGTGGCGCCCACCACGGAGGCCGCATCCGAAACCACCGAGGCGCCGCTGCCTGAATTGGAAGTGATCGGCCAGGGCCCGTACGAGGTCGGGGTCCAGACGATCACCATCAACGAAGACACCGAGCGACCGCTGGTCGTCGACGTGTGGTTCCCCATCGACGACGCTGCGGGCGCTCCGGCACACGAGTACACCTTGATTCCGGGCCTCGTCGACGTCTCCGACAACGCCGTCGACGCCGAACCTGCTGCCATGTCGGCCGACGGCCCGTTCCCGCTGGTGATCTACTCCCATGGCAGCGGCGGCCTTCGCTACATCGCCTCCGACTACACCGAGGCGATCGCCAGCTACGGCTACATCGTTGCCTCGGCCGATCACACCGGCAACACCACGCTCGACGGCCTGCTCTGCACCCCTACCTCCGGTCCGGTGACCGCCCTGAATCGCCTCAACGACATTCAGGCGATGATCAACGGGATGCTCGACCCGACGAGCACCGAAACCGCCGGGTTCGTCGCCAACGTCGACCCGGAGAGCATTGCCGTCACCGGTCACTCGGTGGGGGGCTTCACCACATACGCCGCTGTCACGGGCTACGAGAACGAACTGGGTGCAGTGGCCGCAGATGGTCGCATCGATGCGATCATCCCGATCGCTCCGGCGATCGGCGGCGACCGACCTCCGATCGACGAGAGCACCACCACGACGACGAATCCCGATCGTGTCGACCGCTGCGCAGATGTCCAGGATCCGGCCACGGCAGAGTTGACTCCCGAGGAGATCGAGGCCGCCCGCAACCGCAAGTCGATCACCGATGAACAGCTCGCCTCGATCACGGTGCCGCAAATGATCATCGTCGGGGCCGACGATGTGTCGACGCCGGTCGAACCCAACGTCACGCGGGCCTGGGAGTTCGCCAGCAGCGATCCGTTCTACCGGGTCGAGCTCGTCGCCGGCCAGCATCAGAGCTTCACGAATGCATGTCGATACCTCGAGCTCCTCCCCACATGGAGCGAGGACCTCCAAGACCTCACTGGACCGCTCCTCGAGTCGTGGGCCGCACAGGGATGCGGCGACGACACCATGGACATCGAGCGCGCCCAGGACCTGACCAACACCTTCGCCATCACCTTCCTCGACTCGATCTTCCGCGGCGGCGAGATGATCGACCCGGAGACGACACAGATTCCCGACGACGTCATCTACATGATCAAGTGACCGCGTTCTCGTGAACTCGTGCGGGAATAGTTCCCGCACGAGTTCACGAGATGCGGGGCTTCGTGGGGTGGCGTGCCCGGTCGTAGGCTCGACGGCATGGCTGAGGTCCCCCCGTTCAAGTACACCGAACTACTCCCACTGGGCGCCGACGACACCGAGTACCGACTCGTCAGCACCGAGGGCGTGTCGACGTTCGAGACTCCTGAGGGCACGTTTCTCAAGGTCGAACCAGAAGCGATCCGCAGGCTGACCGCCGAGGCGATGCACGACATCGCCCACTTCCTGCGCTCGGGCCACCTCCAGCAACTGCGCAACATCCTCGACGACCCCGAGGCGTCGGACAACGACCGCTTCGTCGCCCTCGATCTGTTGAAGAACGCCGCGATCGCTGCCGGTGGCGTGCTGCCCATGTGCCAGGACACCGGTACGGCAATCGTCAAGGGCAAGAAGGGCGAGCTCGTGTTCACCGGCGGCAGCGACGAGGAGGCGATCGCCCACGGGATCTACGACACCTACCAGACGTCGAATCTCAGGTATTCGCAGATGGCGCCGCTCGACATGTACACCGAGAAGAACACCGGGACGAACCTCCCCGCGGAGATCAAGATCTCAGCGGTCGACGGCGACGCCTACAAGTTCCTGTTCATGGCCAAGGGAGGTGGTTCTGCGAACAAGAGCTACCTGTACCAGGAGACCAAGGCGCTGCTCAACGAGGCGACGCTGCTGCCGTGGATCTTCGACAAGATGCAGTCGCTCGGCACGTCGGCGTGCCCGCCGTACCACCTCGCCGTCGTCATCGGCGGCACGTCGGCCGAGTTCGCGGTCGAGACCGCAAAGCTCGCCTCCACGCGCTACCTCGACTCGCTGCCCACGAGCGGATCGGCCGATGGGCACGCATTCCGTGACCTCGATCTCGAACGGCAGGTGTTGACGCTGAGTCAGTCCACCGGCATCGGCGCGCAGTTCGGCGGCAAGTACTTCTGCCACGACGTCCGGATCATCCGCCTCCCCCGTCACGGCGCGTCGTGCCCGGTCGCCATCGCCGTGTCGTGCTCGGCCGACCGCCAGGCCCTCGGCAAGATCACCAAGGACGGCGTCTTCCTCGAACAGCTCGAACACGATCCCGCCCGATTCCTTCCCGAGGTGACCGATGAGCACCTCGACGAGGCCGAGCCGGTACGGATCGATCTGAACCGGCCGATGGACGACATCCTCGCCGAGCTCTCGCAGTACCCGGTGACCACCCGGGTGATGCTCACCGGCCCGATGGTGGTCGCCCGCGACATCGCTCACGCCAAGATCAAGGAGCGTCTCGACGCCGGTGAGGAGATGCCGCAGTACCTGAAGGACCACGCGGTCTACTACGCGGGGCCGGCCAAGACGCCCGAGGGCTACGCGTCCGGGTCGTTCGGGCCCACGACGGCCGGCCGCATGGACAGCTACGTCGAGCAGTTCCAAGCCGCCCGCGGGTCGATGGTGATGCTCGCCAAGGGCAACCGGTCCAAGCAGGTCACCGACTCGTGCGAGGCGAACGGCGGCTTCTACCTCGGTTCGATCGGCGGACCGGCGGCCCGCCTGGCCCTCGACAACATCCGCAAGGTCGAGGTGCTCGAGTACCCCGAACTCGGTATGGAAGCCGTGTGGAAGATCGAGGTCGAGGACTTCCCGGCGTTCATCGTCGTCGACGACAAGGGCAACGACTTCTACGCCGACGTTCGCGCCGCCGCCTCGATGCCCGTCTCCCTGCGCTGACGTACACGTGTAACGATTGGTGTCTGACACCAATCGTTACATCTCAGAGTTCGGCGGCGAGGGCTCCCAATCGTCGTTCGCCGTCGGGGGTCTGACCACCGGCGTCGAGGAACCGCTGCATTCGGTCGTGGGTGTCGTCGCTGCCGAGCGTGGCGTTGAACGCGACCGTCTCGGCGAGCAGATCGGCCTCGACTCCCGTCTCCGAACGCACGACGATGTCCTTCGCCGCTGCGACCGCGTGCGGCGGGAACGAGGCGATACGGCCCGCGAGCCGGTCGACGAACGCGTCGATCTCGTCGGCCGCCAGCACCCGATTGACCCAGCCCCAGCGTTCGGCTGTCTCGGCGTCGATGTCGTCGCAGCCGAGCACCACTTCGAGCGCACGACTGCGACCGACCAGCCGGGGCAGGCGAACCGTGCCGCCCGCACCGGGGATGATGCCCAGGGCCACCTCGGGCTGGCTGAAGATCGCGTCCGGCGTGGCGAAGCGCATGTCGCAGGCCAGCGCAAGCTCGCTGCCTCCGCCGCCGACGCGACCGGCGATGACCGCGATCGTCGGCTTCGCCATCGTGCGCAGCGTCTCGCACATCTGGTCGTAGGGCCCGATCGCCGTCGGCTCGGGCTGCTCGCGAGGAAACTGTTGGATCGCTTCGACGTCGAAATGAGCGAGGAACCACTCGGGGTTCGCCGACCGGAACACGACCGCACGAACCGACTCGTCGTCGGCGAGCCGCTCGATCTCCGCGGCCAACTCGAAGAAGACCTCCATCGTGATCAGGTTGATCGGCGGGTGGTCGACCACGACCGTCGCCACACCTCGGTCGTCGACCGCAGTCGAGAGCGCGGTCATGCCATGGCCTTCTTGACCGCCTCACGCGTCGCTGCGGCTTCGTCCGGGTTGCCGGGGAACTCGACCGCAGCAAAGTCGGTCACGCCGATGTCGGCGAGGGCGCCGATGCGGTCGAGGACCTCGGCCTCCGAACCGGTGATGGCGATGTCCTCCGGACCCGCTGCACCCTCGCGGTCGAGCATGGCCCGGTAGCTCGGCAGCGAGCCGTAGATCTCGAACACCTTGGCGGCGCGACCCTTGGCTGCTTCGGCGTCACTGGTGACGCACACCGGCAGCGCTGCGATCACCCGAGGTGCAGGACGATCGACCGCGGCCGCGGCAGCGTTGATCGTGGGGATGGTGTAGTCGGCGAGCGTGTTCGGCCCGGTGCACCACGTCAGCGTGCCGTCGGCGAGTTCGGCGGTCGCCTTGAGCATCTGCGGCCCGAGCGCGGCGACGACGATCCCGAACGGTGGCGCGCCCTTCGCGTTGAGTGCGAGGTTGGTCGAGTAGTCCTCGCCGCGGTACCTCACCGGCTCGTTGCGCGACAGCGGCCCGAGGATGCTCAGGTAGTCGCGGATGTGCCGCACGGGCTTGTCGTAGCTCATGCCGAGCATGTTCTCGATCACGATCTTGTGGCTGAGCCCGATCCCGAGCGTGAGCCGGCCCTCGCATGCCGCGTTCACCGTGAGGCATTGCTGCGCGATCGCACTCGGGTGGCGGGGATAGGTGGGAACGACCGACGTGCCGAGTTCGATACGCGGCACTTCTCGCCCGACGATCGCGAGCGTGGTCAGCGCATCGTGACCGAAGATGTTCGGCGCCCAGTACGACGCGAAGCCATCGGCCTCGGCTTGGCGGGCTTCGGCGACCACGTCGTCGATCGTGCCCTCGTTGATGGATCCACCGAACATTCCGATGCGCATGGCACCGACCGTACCGATTGGGTCCGGACTCGCTCGCAGCCAAGCCCCACCCACCACCGGCTCCATCGCCGCACCGATGAGCCAACCGCCCGAATAGCGACACTT
Organism: Ilumatobacteraceae bacterium; assembly: GCA_035529175.1. Classification (GTDB taxonomy): domain Bacteria; phylum Actinomycetota; class Acidimicrobiia; order Acidimicrobiales; family Ilumatobacteraceae; genus Sva-07. The sequence continues at coordinate 4,937 of DATKXG010000275.1, read as the reverse complement.
CGCTCATCGCAACTCCATCAACCGCCCCACCGATGAGCCAACCGCCCGAATAGCGACACTTCGCTCATCGCAACCGGCCGGTCGGGCCCGTCGGGCGGCGTGGTGGGCAAGGGGCGGCGGTACCGTCGGACTCATGAACGTCAGCGAGATCCGCATCACCTACTGCGTCCCTTGAGACTATTCGCCCCGCGCCGTGAGCGCGGCGAGTGACCTGCTGTCGGCCTACCAGCACGTCATCGGTTCGTTGACGCTGGTCACCGGGTCGAAGGGCGTCTTCGACGTGGAGGTCGACGGCGACATGCTGTACTCCAAACACGCGGCGGGCCGCCACGCCGAACCCGGCGAGGTGCTGGAGTTGTTCCGCGACCGCTACGCGAAGGAGGTCACGCCGTACGGCGAGTAGCGATCACATCGCGGGTCTGACCCCTGATGTAATCCTGATGTGATCAGGACATGCTGACGAGGTCGAGCCAGTCGTCGGAGAAGTAGTCGACGTCGCCGTCGGGCATCAGCAGCACCTTGGTCGGCGCCAGTTCACGCACGAACTCCTCGTCGTGGCTGACCAGGATGATCGCCCCGGGCCAGTCGACGAGCGCGTCGGCGACCGCCTGTCGCGATGGAGGGTCGAGGTTGTTGGTCGGTTCGTCGAGCAGCAACAGGTTGTTGCGACCGACCATCAGCATCGCCAGTGCGAGCTTCGTCTTCTCGCCGCCCGACAGGGTGCCCGACTCCTGGAACACCTTGTCGCCGGACAGCCCGAACATTCCGAGCAGCCCACGCAGTTGCGTCTCGCCGAGGTTGATCCCCTCGGGCACCGCGTCGCGAATGTTGGTCAGCAGCGACTGGTCGGTACGCAGGTTGTCGTGTTCCTGGGCGTAGTAGCCGGCATGGACCTGGTAGCCGAACTCGAAGTCGCCGAGGTCGGCATCGGTCTCGCCGGCGAGGATGCGCAGCAGGCTGGTCTTGCCCGCACCGTTCAGCCCGAGTACGAGCAACCGTTCCCCGCGGCCGAGGTCGAAGTCGATGTCCTCGAAGATGGTCGGGCCGCCGTAGGCCTTGCACAGCCCGGACGCCCGGATCACGGTCTCGCCGCACTTGGGCGGATCGGGGAACCGGACGGTCATCGTCTTGCCCGACTGCGGGCCGCGCACACGTTGTGTCTCGAGCCGGGCGATGCGCTTCTCGACGCTGTGGGCCATCGCCGCCTTGGTCGCCTTGGCACCGAAGCGATCGACCACGGTCTGCAGCCGGTCGATCTCCTTGGCCTGCAGCACCGCCTTCTTCGCGAGACGGGCCTCGTCCTCGGCGCGAGCGCGCTGGTACTGGCTGTAGGTGCCTCGGTATTCGACGATCTCGCCGACGTCGGTCTCGGTCGCCCGATCGAGATGCAGCACCCGGGTGATCGATTCGTCGAGCAGTTCGAGGTCGTGGCTGATCACGAGCAACGCGCCCTTGTACTGGCGGAGGAATCCGAGCAGCCACGCCTTCGCGTCGACGTCGAGGTGGTTGGTCGGTTCGTCGAGGCACAGCACGTCGGAGCCGGCGAACAGGATGCGGGCCAGCTCGACGCGGCGGCGCTCGCCGCCCGACAGCGTGCTGATCGGCTGGTCGAGACGGGCATCGGGGATGCCGAGGCCCGCGGCCATCGCCCGGGCCTCGCTCTCGGCGGCGTAGCCACCGTTGGTGCGGAACGCCTCCTCGGCGTCGCTGTACCGGGTGACGTTGCGCTCGTCGGGATGCTCCTCCATCGCGATGCGCAGCTTCTCGATGCGGGTGATCTCGTCGTCGATTCCACGACCGGACAGCACGTGGGTGACACAGCTGCGCCCGTCGAGCGCCGAGTCGATCTTGGGGTCCTGCGGCAGGTAACCGAAGCCGCCCTTGCGCACGACCTTGCCGGACTTGGGCTCGTTCGCACCACCCAGCACCTTGAACAGGCTGGTCTTGCCGGCGCCGTTGCGCCCGACGATGCCCACCTTGTCGCGGGGCATCACGGTGAAGCTGGCGGAGTCGACGAGCAGCCGACCCCCGACTTCCACCGAGATCGCCTGGGCCTGGAGCATCCGGCCAGGCTACGGGCAGATCAGGGCGCGGGTTCGACAGGATCCGGTGGCGCCGGAGCGGGGGGCGCAGTCGTTGGGGGCGCCGTCGTCGGGGCCGCAGTCGTTGGGGGTGCTGCCGTCGTGGGTGCAGCCGTCGTGGGTGCAGCGGTCGTGGGCGGGGCCGTCGTGGAGGGCGTGGCAACCGACGACGACGTGTTCGTTGCGGACGCCGTGGTCGACGTGATGGTCCCGCTTCCCGACGCCACCGTCGTGGTGGTCACCGCCGTCGACGGCCTGACGGTGGTGCTCGTCGTTGCGCTCGACGACCCGGACCGCGTCGAGGGCCGCCCGAGCACGGTGGTGGTGTTGCCCCCGACGCGCGAGTCGTCGCGGAACGTCGAGCGCAAGCACTCGCCGACGCCATCGACCGGGCCGAGTGCGGCGGCGACCGACTCGGCGAGGACCCGTCGTCCGGCATCGGTGGGATGTAGGCGGTCGTTGCTCAGCACGCCGGGCGTCTCCGAGATGGTCTTCCAGTCGAGCACCGTGACGTTGTCGCGATCGGCTCCCAGTCGGTTGACGACCTCGTTGACCTCGACGTAGTCGGGTCGGTACTCCGTCACCGTGAGCAGCAACGTGGGGCGCGGGGCCAGCCGGTCGAGGATGCGGACCAGTTCGGCCTCGTACTTCACCTCGTCGCTGCCGTAGTTGCTGCCGAGGAACACCACCGCGGCGTTCCAGTCCTCCTCGGGTGTCGCATCTTCGAGCAGCAGCTTGTCGAGCACACGATTGCCGAAGTCGATGAAGCGGCTCGGTTCGGCTTCGACGGCGACCTGCCAGCCGAGCGGCACGACCGCCTCACACATGTGATCGCCGTAGCGCGACGACGTGGACGCGAGGATCGAGTCGCCGATCATCAGGATCCGGTTGCCCTCGGCGATCTCGCCGATCAACTGTGCCTCGGTGCCGTCGGCGTTGACGGGAGGGCGAACCACCACGATCGGCTCGCGTATCGCGGACGGCGCGACCGGCACCAGACCGACACCGGCGACCGTCGGCACTGGCGTGGCCGGCGGAAGTGTGTCGCCGCTGTCATCGCTCGACGCGCCGCAGCCCGCGGCCACGACGGCCAACGCAGCGAGGACGGCGAGGCTGCGGCGGGACATCTGCTCCATTGAAGCGGGTCGGCGACCGAGTGTGGTGTCGCGACCCGGACTCGGTTCAGCGCGAGCGCAGAGCGTCGCGGATCTCGGTGAGGAGTTCGATCTCTGTCGGAGCATCGTCCTCGTCGGCCGGCGCCTTCATCGCGTTGTAGGCCTTGACGATCAGGAAGCACACGAAGGCCACGATCAGGAACGTGACGAGTGCGGTGATAACGCTCCCGATGAACAACTCGGCATCGCCGATGTCGATGGTGATCGAGTCGAAGTTCGGCTGCCCGAAGATCCCGGCGATCAGCTGCATGATCACGCCGTCGACGATGGAGTTGACCACCGGCACGAAGAAGAGCGTGAGCGTGAATGCGACGGCGAGCTCGACCAGGTTGCCCCGGTTGACGAAGTCCTTGAATTCGGTGACGAAGTCCTTCATGAAGTTCCTTCCTGTTGAGCGACGGCCCTTCGTTTAGCACAACCGGAAGAGCCGTTGGGACATCTGCCCGAGCGGCTTCAACGCGCGGTCCAGCCGCCGTCGACGACGACGCTCTGCCCGGTGAGGAACGATCCAGCGGGCGACGCCAACAGCAACAGTGCGCCATCGAGTTCGTCGAGCCGTCCCATCCGGGGGATCGGTGAGTTCGCGGCGATGTACCGCTGGCTGGCCTCGTCGGTGTCCATGCCAGCGGTCATCTCCGAGGGGAACCAGCCGGGACAGAGCGCGTTGACCCGCACGCCCTTGCGCGCCCATTGCAGCGCCAGTTCCCTGGTGAGGTTCACGACGGCACCCTTGCTCGCGCAATAGTGCGCCTGCTTGACCGGTGTGGAACCGACGTGTCCGAGCATGGACGCGACGTTGACGATCGAACCGGAGCCGCTGGTGATCATCGACGGCGCGCAGAGCTTCGACAGGTGCCACAACGCGGTGACGTTCACCTCCATCGACAGGCGAAATCGCTCCAGCGTCTCGTCCTCGACCGCGACCGAGCCACCGACGCCGGCGTTGTTCACGAGCACGTCGACACGACCGAACCGGGCGAGCACGTCGGCGACGAGGCGTTCACGATCGGCGTCGTCGGCCATGTCGGCCACGACCACGTGTGCCCCGGGAAGCTCACCCGCGAGCGACTCGAGCCGCTCGGCTCGCCTGGCGGTCAGCACCACCTGGGCGCCGACGCTGTGGAGGACGGACGCGAAGTGAGCGCCGAGTCCCGAGGAGGCTCCCGTGACCACCGTGACCTGACCGTCCAGTCGGAAGCGATCGAGTGGCGAAGGGACAGTTGGTGAGCTGGTCGACATGAACTCCGACGATAGAACGACCGTCGCCGAACGACCGTCGCCGGGTGGACACCTTCTCGTCACCTACTCGTCATCTCCGACCGCGCGATCAGGTGTCGAAGACGTCGGTTGCGTGACAAGTTCGCATCGAGGTGTCGACACCGGCGACACGGGGAAGCCACCCGTTGTATGAATGGTCCCGTGGACATCGACCGTCGCACCTGGAATGAAGCCGTCAAGCTCGCCGTGTTGATCTCGATCCTCGCCGGGCTCGCTGCCGTCGTGGCGTCGACCGCGGGCAGCGTCCCGCAGGCGGCGATCGTGCTTCCTGTCATCGTGGTCGCGTTCGCCGCGAGTTGGGTGCAGACCGGTCGGGTCCGTCGCGAGACCGCTCCTGTGAAACTCGTCGCTCCCCGCACGACGCTGTTGCGCTCGGGCACGCTGCACCACACCTGAGCAGCGA
>DATKXG010000274.1:0-5959 GCA_035529175.1 Ilumatobacteraceae bacterium | reverse complement strand
CCGGGCGATGGTGTTGCACGGTCGGCCGGGCAAGTTCTCGGCGGGGTTCGACCTCGGCGTGATGTTCGGCGACGACATGTCGGCGATCATCAACCTGGTCGCCGATGGGGGAGGGCTGGTCCACCGGCTCTACGGATCGTCTGTCCCGGTCGTCGCCGCCAGCACGGGTCATGCCCTCGCCGCCGGCGCGCTGTTGCTGCTGGGCTGCGATGTCCGCGTCGGCAGCGACGTCAAGGCGAAGATCGGGCTCAACGAGGTGGCGATCAAGATGGTGCTGCCCGACTGGGCGCTGACCATCGCCGTCGAGCGCCTGAGCAAGCGGCACCTCCAACGGGCGCTGGCGAACGCTCGGGTCACGACGCCGCGTGATGCCGTCGACGTCGGTTTCCTCGATGAGGTCGTCCCCGACGGTGACGAACTCGATCGCGCCGTCGCGATCGCTGCCGAACTGGCTGCGACGCTCGATCCGTCGGCGTACGCACGCACGGTACGGGCGATCCGGGGCCCGGTCCTCGATCTGATGGAGCAGCAGATCGCCGGCGATCGTTCGGCAGGCGTCAGCCCAGTCTGAGCTGGGTAGGGTCGGCGTCATGGCCACCCCCAACGTGAATCCCAACATGGAATACCGCCGGCTCGGCAACACCGGGCTGCAGGTCAGCGTGCTGTCGTTCGGCAGCTGGGTCACCTTCGACACCCAACTCGACAATCAGCTGGCCCTCGAGTGCATGGCGGCGGCGGGCGACGCCGGCTGCAACTTCTTCGACAACGCCGAGGCCTACGCCGGCGGCAAGAGCGAGACGATCATGGGCGAGGTGCTGCGCGAGCTCGCCTGGCCGCGCTGGTCGTACGTCGTGACCACCAAGGTGTTCTGGGGGCTGCACAAGGGCACCCCGAACATGAACAACACACTCAACCGCAAGTACCTGATGCACGCGATCGACGGGTCGCTCGAGCGGTTCGGGCTCGACTTCGTCGACGTCCTCTACTGCCACCGGTCGGACCCGAACACCCCGATCGAGGAGACCGTGTGGGCGATGAGCGACATCATCACCGCCGGCAAGGCCCTCTACTGGGGCACGAGCGAATGGTCGGCCGACGAGATCCGGACCGCGATCGACATCGCCGATCGTCATCACCTGCACAAGCCGGTCACCGAGCAGAGCCAGTACAACATCCTCGAACGCAAGCGGGTCGAGCAGGAGTACGCCCGGATCAACGCCGACTTCAACTACGGCAACACGATCTGGAGCCCGCTGGCGTCGGGTCTGCTCACCGGGAAGTACAAGGACGGGATCCCCGAGGACTCGCGGGCGGCGCTCGCCGGCTACGAGTGGCTCGCCGGCCGGCTCACCGACGCCGAGGCGATCGCCCGGGTCGAGAAGCTCCGCCCGATCGCGGATCGTCTGGGCTGCACGATGGCGCAGCTGGCGCTCGCCTGGTGCACGAAGAACCCCCATGTGTCCACCGTGATCACGGGTGCCTCGAAGGTCAGCCAGGTTGAGCAGAACTTCGGTGCGCTCGACGTGATCCCGTTGCTCACCGACGAGGTCAAAGAGGAGATGGAAGCCGCCGTCGCGGGCTGAGCCATGCGGTGACCTGGTCGGCGACGGCGCCGGTGTGGCCGACCAGCGAATGGTCCGCCATCTCGATGGTCCGATGCTCGATCGGCTCGGCGCTGTCCGTCGCCCACCCGGCCACGATGGGCTCCGAGGCCGACGGAGGGCTGAACTGGTCGTGCGCCGGGACGAGTACGAGTGTCGGGACCGTCGGTGGTGCGACGTCCGGGGTCATCGCCAGCGGGGGAGCGACCAAGCCGAGCGCGGCGACGCGCTCGTCGCCGAGGCCGAGCGCGATGATCGCGCCGAACGAGTAGCCCAACGCGACGATTGGAACCCCCGGCACCGCCGCAGCGATGTCGTCGATCGCGGCGAGGGCGTCGAGGCGCTCGCCGGGGCCGCCCGAGAACTCGTCGCGGAAGTCGAACCGGAGCGCGGCGATGTCCGCGGGTGGCAGCGCCGAGAACAGCGCGGTGACGACGTTGTTGAAGCGATCGCCGCCGTACTGGGGATGGGGGTGGCAGATGATCGCTGCCATCCGGGGAGTGTCCGGCACTGCCAGATCACCGACGAGGCGGGTGCCGTCCGCCGCCGTGAACTCGCGGAGCTGGGAGGAGGTGGATTCGCTCACGGTCGCCGACGGTAGCTGCGGAGATAGCGTGGCGGAGATGGCGGTCGACGACGACAAGCTCCCGATCAAGATGCTCAACGACCGGGTGTTGGTGCGCATCTCCGACAAGGCGGGTGAACGCAAGTCGTCCGGTGGCATCGTCATCCCGGCGACGGCGCAGGTGTCCAAGCGCCTCATCTGGGCGACCGTGGTCGCCCAGGGCCAGAACGTGCGGTCGTGCGAGGTCGGCGACAAGGTGCTGTTCAGCCCGGAGGATCGCTACGAGGTCGAGGTGCAGGGCGAGGACTACGTGATGTTGCGCGAGCGCGAACTCCACGCCGTCGCCGCCGAGCGCATCGAGGCCTCGACCGGGCTGTACCTGTAGACGCTCAGCCCAGTCCGCTCAGCCCAGTTCGTAGCCGCCGCGCACGGTGACCGTCACGCCGATGCGGTCCTTGGAGTACGTCGCACCGGTCATCGTGTCGAGGCCGAGCCATGCCACCAGCCGGTCCTGATCGGCTGGCTTCAGGCGGGCGCAGCCCTTGCTCTGGGGGCTGGTCGGCACGTTGTTGGCGCCGTGGATCGCCTGGCCGTTGTCGAAGTACAACGGCTTGTACATGTTGCCGTTGAGCGGGTTGTCCTCGGGGACCGGATACAGCGACGACTCGTGCCACCCGCCGTTGTCGAGCGCGGGGTTGAATCGGAACGCACGGGTGCGTTCCTGCAGGCGCGTCTCGTAACCGGGCTCGCCGGTCGACGTGGGGAACACGTTGACCAGACGGTCGGGGCCCTCTCCGGTGAGGAGGATCTGGCAGGTGAGGTCGATGAAGATCCACCGACCGTCGGTGGCGACGTTCGGGGGGATCGGCAGTGTGGTGGTCGCCAGCAGCTGCTGTTCCTCCGGGCTGCCCGGCACCATGTCGGCCCGGTTGACGGGGAGGCCGAGTGCCAGCCGGCTGGCACACAGCGCACGGCGCGTGACCGGGCCCGACACGCCGTCGACGGGCATCTCGGGGAATCCGTACGGCACGAGCAGCTCGTTCAGCTTGGTCTGCTGCGCGGTGACCGAGACGAAGGTCTCGGCGGCGAGGACCGCCGCATTTCGTTCGAGCCGCTGTTCGCCGGTGATGTCGTCGAGGCCGTTGTCGATGCACACGTCCAGCAGCTGCTCGGGGACGATCAACTCGTCGGCCAGACCGTTCTCTGCCTGGAGCGACGCAATCGTGACGATCTCGTCGGCTCGCGCCGCGGCGATGCCGCCGAGCGAGTCGCCCGGCACGACCTGCACGACGCAGGCCGGGTCGTACACGTCGAGCGCCGGCTCGGTGGTGGTCGTCGAAGTGCTGGCCGGAGCCGTCGTGGGTGCAGCGGTCACCGGCGTCACCGTGGTCGACGAAGTGGTCGCTGGTTCGGACACGGTCGTCGGCTCGTCGCGTGCCTCCGCCGCGGGATCGATCGCGATGGCTTGGCTGCACGCGGATGCGAGCAGGCAGCCGCCGATCAACAGGGTCATCCGGGTCGAACGCACGACGGACAACCTACAAATGGTTGATCGAAGAAGGCGCGTGTTTCGTGGCTGTTCACCGACAACGCACACTGTCCGTCGGGGATCGAAACCGTAAGCTGACCCGATGCCGGACGGGACCACGATCGACGCGACCGCCGACCAACTGGCGGGGATCAAGTACGACGACCAGGGTCTGGTGGCGGCGATCGCCCAGGACGTCGACAACGGCGATGTGCTCATGCTGGCCTGGATGAACGCCGAGTCGCTGCGGATGACCCTCGCCGAAGGGCGCATGGTCTACTGGTCGCGCAGCCGCCAGGAGCTGTGGCGCAAGGGCGACACGAGCGGCGACCGCCAGTTCGTCCGCGAGGCCTACTACGACTGCGACGCCGACGCGCTGCTGTTCAAGGTCGAGCAGGAGGGCGCCGGTGCCTGCCACACCGGGGCTCGCACGTGCTTCTTCCGGGCATTCGGTACCGGGTCCTGATCGACCGATGAAGTTCCAGCCATCACGAGACGAGTTCCACCGCCACGCGGTCGAGCACACCGTCGTGCCCGTGTGGACCGAGTTGCTCGCCGACCTCGAGACGCCGGTCGCCGCCTACGTCAAGCTTGTCGGCGACGGACCCGGCTTCCTGCTCGAGTCGGTCGAGGGAGCCGAGCGCTGGGCGAGGTTCTCGTTCGTCGGCCGCAACCCGTCGGCGATGCTCGTCCTGCGCGACGGGGTCGTCGAGCTCGACGGCGCCCTGCCCGACGGCATCCCGACGGACGAGGGGATGCTGGCGGCGCTCGAAGCGCTGCTCGAGCAGTACACGAGCCCCCAGTTCGACGACCTGCCCCCACTGCACGGCGGCATCATGGGATTTCTCGGCTACGACGTGATTCGTGAGGTCGAGCACCTGCCCGACACCCCGCCCGACGACCGGTGCTATCCCGACGCCGTGATGTCGGTGATCGGCTCGCTGGCGGCGTTCGACCACTGGCGCCAGCGGGTGTACCTGATCGAGAGCGTGCCGACCCTCGGGCTCGACGACGCGCAGCTCGACGACGCCTACGACGCCGCGATCCGCCGAGTCGAGCAGGCCGTGGCCGATCTCGCCGAGCCGTTGCCGTACACACCGGTCGAGCCGCCCTCCGCGGCCGACGAGCTGCCGGAGCTGCACTCGTCGATGCCGAACGGCATGTACCAGCGAGCGGTCGAGGTGGCGAAGGACCACGTCGTGGCCGGCGACATCTTCCAGGTCGTGCTGGCCCAGCGCTACGACCTCGAACTCGGCGCCGACCCCTTCGACGTCTACCGCGTGCTGCGTCAGGTGAACCCGTCGCCGTACATGTACTTCGTGTGTCATCCCGAGCTGACGATCGTCGGGTCGTCACCCGAACCGATGGTGCAGTTGCTCGATCGGACCGTGGTGTCCCGTCCGATTGCCGGAACGCGCCGCCGGGGACGCACCGACGAGCACGACCGGATGATGGCCGCCGAGCTGATCGAGCATCCGAAGGAACGCGCCGAGCACGTGATGCTCGTCGACCTCGCCCGCAACGACGTGGGGCGTGTAGCCGAGTTCGGTTCGGTGAACGTCGACGAGTTGATGACGCTCGAGCGCTACAGCCACGTGATGCACCTGACCTCGCAGGTGTCGGGCCACCTGCGCGACGGGCTCGGGCCGATCGACGTGCTGCGCGCCACGTTGCCCGCCGGCACGGTGTCGGGCGCACCCAAGGTGCGAGCGATGGAGATCATCGATTCGCTCGAGCCGGTCAAGCGCGGGCCGTATGCCGGGGTCGTCGGCTACATCGACTGGTCCGGAAACCTCGACACGGCGATCGCGATCCGCACGATGTTCGTCACGGGTGACGGAACGACGGCGAGCCTGCAGGCCGGTGCCGGCATCGTCGCCGACTCGATACCCGACGACGAGGATCTCGAGTGCCGCAACAAGGCAGCGGCGTTGCTGGCGGCGATCCCCGCTGCGCGGCGCATGACCGCTGGCCGCCGCACCGCCGGCACCTCTGCCTGAGCCGCACCGGGCGCCGGGCGTCCTGGCTCAGAGGAGAATGCCGAGGAGGAACAGCAGGCTGAGGCCGGCCATCCCGATCGTGATCACCGTCGCCAGCAGGATCAGCAACGGGAACGTCGTCACGGACTTCAAGGCGACGGCGAGTGCCGTGAACTGTCCGGCAGTGCCGACGGTGTCGCTCATCGTGAAGAACTGGCGCGACATCACCACGGCGCTCTGGTCCTGAACGCCGTCGCTGGCCTCGATGGTGTCGATCACGACACGC
>DATKXG010000273.1:0-10677 GCA_035529175.1 Ilumatobacteraceae bacterium | reverse complement strand
CCCTGCGCAACGGGACCCCTCCGAGGTCGATCTCGCCGATCGTCGGGTCGGCGAACCGGGCGATCAACCGTCCGAGCGTGGTCTTGCCCGACCCGGTCGCGCCGACCATGGCGACCTGCTGGCCCGGCGGGATCGTGATGTCGATGTTCTCGAGCACCGCGGCGTCTGCCGTGTCGGCGCTGCGGCTGCGATAGGCGAAGGTGACCTCGCGAATGTCGATCTGGAGCTGGCCGGGCGGCAGGGGAATCGGGTCGTCGGGTTGCGGCGGCCCAACCGGCATGTCGAGCACCGACAGCACTCGTCGCAGTCCCGCCACTGCCATCTGGGTGGTGTCGAGCACCTCGGTGAACTCGGCGATCGGCTCGAGGAATCGATACGTCAGGAACACGAAACCGACGAGGGCGCCCGCAGTCAGCCCGCTCTCGGGACCGCGCCACACCCCGACGGCGACCACCGCTGACACCGTGAACGCCGAGAACACCTCGCCGGACGGGAAGAGGAACGCGCCGATCAGCGCGGCACGGATCTGTGCAGACGCAGTCGTCTCCACCGACTCCTCGACGTGCCCGACAATCGTGTCGCCTGCTCCGTAGGCCCGGATCGTCGGGCCGCCGGACACGAGTTCGGCGATCGAACCGAGTGTCTGGCCGTTGCTGTGCCGGGCCCGGTCGTAGGCGACGAGCAGGCGCGACTGCACCGCCCGCAGCACGAACAACAGCGGGACGGCCACCGCGAATGCCACGAGCGCCAACACCCAGTCGTAGGCGAGCATCACGCCGGCGACGATCACCATCAGCGTGCCGTCGACCAGCCAGGCCAGACCGCCCCATTGGAAGAACCGCGCCAGCGTCTCGATGTCGCTGGTGACGCGGGCGACGAGGCCACCGCGGCGTTCGTCGTTGTGGTCTGCGAGGCTCAGTTGGTGGATGTGACCGATCAGCCGCACCCGCAGGTCGTTCAGCGCTCGCTCGCTGCGCTCGCCGAGCCGGAGCGACGCCTGACGGAATGCCCAGCCGGACACGATCACGGCCAGAGCGCCGAGCACCGCCATCTGCACGATGACGTCCATCTGGACCTCGCCCGCCTCGATGCCGCGGTCGATCGACTGCTGGATCAGGATCGGGACGACGACGCGACCCGACGCTCCGACGGCGGCGAACATCCAGGTGACCCCGAGCCCTTGGCGCAGGATCGGTGCCGTCTCGAGCCCGCGACCGATCGTGCGGACCGCGGAGTCCTGGCTCGGTGGCGTGAGCGTGCCCACCTTGGCCGCCAACGTCGGGTCGAGGCTCACGGTCCCACCACCCCGGTCGAGGTCGCGGACGACGGAGAGCCGTCTCGATCCCGATCGGATTCGAAGGCCTCGACCAGTTCACGGTAGGAACTTGACGACACGAGCAGTTCGTCGTGGGTGCCGTGCGCGGCGATGCGTCCGTCGGCGACGAACACCACGTCGTCAGCGAGGGCGATCGTGGAGGGACGCGACGCCACCATCAACACCGTCGAGCCGCCGAGGCGTGAACGGAGCTGCTCGAGAATCATCGCCTCGGTGGCGGGGTCGAGCGCGGACGTGGTGTCATCGAGGACCAGCAGGCTCGGCCGCCGGACGAGTGCCCGGGCGAGCGCCAGCCGTTGGCGTTGACCACCGCTCAGGCTCACGCCGCGCTCGCCGACCACGGTGTCGAGCTGCTGGGGAAGTCGCTGCACGAACTCGGTGGCCGCCGCCTGAGTCAGCGCGTCCCAGATCTCGTCGTCGGCGTAGCTGGTGCCGAGTTCGACGTTGTCGCGTACGGTCCCGCTCGACAGGAACGCCTCCTGGAAGACGATCGAGCGGTTCCCGGGCGCCAGGCGCACCTCGCCGACGGTGGGGCCGACCAATCCTGCGGCGAGCTGCGCAAGTGTGGACTTGCCCGAGCCGGTCGGGCCGACGAGTGCAGTGACGCTCCCCAGCGGCACGGCGAGGTCGACATCCTGCACCGTCGGCGGTCCGTCGCCCTCGTGGGCGAAGCTGACACCGGCGAACTCGACGCCGAGCCCGTCCGCGGCGATCCCGATGCGATCGGCGGGATCGGGATCGATCGGCTCGTCGAGCACGCTGCGGATCCGCTGCCAGGCCGCCATCGACCGGGGAAGCTCCGACAGCGCGTAGCCGATCAGCCGGAGCGGGAACACGAGCAGGGTGAACAGGAAGATGACGCTGGAGAACTCGCCGACCGTGACGTCGCCCGATCGCACCCGCACTGCGCCGATCACCACCAGCGTGATGTTCGTCAGCGACGGGATCACGTCGAGCAACGCCTCGAACCAGCTCCGCAGCCGGATCGCCTGCACGCGTGAGGCACGGACGCGGTCGGCGAGACCTGCGAGTCGTTCGGTTTCGCGCTCCTCGGCGCCGTAGGACTTGACCAGCTGGACGCCCTCGAAGCTCTCGTGGACACCGGCCGAGAACTCGCCGAGTTGATCCTGGGCCCGCGTGAAGTGAGAGGAGACGGACTTCTCGTACACGACGTTGGTGACCAGCAGCAGCGGCAACACGACGACCGCCACCAGACCGAGGGGGACGTCGATCAGCAGCATCCACACCGTGGACGCAACGAGCATCACGATCGTGCCCGCGGCGAACGGGATCGGTGCGAGCACGCTGACGGTCGCCTCTGAGTCGACGCCGGCACGCTGCACCAGATCGCCGTCGGCTCGACGGTTGTGCCAGCTGACGGGCTGCTCGGCGTAACGGTGCACCACGCGGTTGGTGAAGGTCTGCGCGACGCGCCACATCGTGATCGAGGCGTAGCTACGCCGGATCACGATGGCGATGGAACGGACCACACCGATGCCGATCACGAGGCCCAGTCCGGCCAACACCGTGCTGGTCGCCACCTCACCGTCCTCGAAACGAGGCAGGATCACGTCGTCGATCACGCGCCCGATCGCGACGCTCGAGGCCACCGTCAGCAGGGCGAACACGGCGGCGCCACCCATGGCGATCAGGAACAGATTCGGGTGCACCATCACGAGCTCGGCGATGAACCGCGCATTGCGACGGGCCCGGTCGAACGTCCCCGGTTCGTCGTCTGGCGCGACGCCGTGATCGGTGATCGTCTCGGCGGGCTGCACCTGACGTTTCTACCAGCCGGGCGCCGTCATATCGTGAGGCATTGTGAGCACCGACGCCCCCGCCCCGCCGACGTACGTGCCTGGCGGTCAGCCAGGACCCTGGCGTCGCTCACCGGTCCGACGCGCGTTGCTGTGGGCAGCCGTCGCGCTCCTGCTCGTGTTCTGGATCTGGGCACTCTTCTTCGCATCGAAGGAGTCGGTCAACAAGATCGAGGACCGAGCCTGGGCCGAGCGAGCCGAGGCCATCTGCGTGCGCACGGATGCCGAACTCCGGGCGCTCGAGGCCCAGGCATCGCCGGACATCGTGGTGCGCGCCGACCTGGTCGTCGAGTCGACCGACCTGCTCGCCGCGATGCTCGACGACATCGTCGCCGTCACGCCGTCGGACGACAAGGGCCAGGCGATCGTGCCTGACTGGGAGTCCGACTACCGGACCCTGCTCGAGGACCGTTACCGCTATTCCGAACGCCTCCGCGCCGGAGAGAACGTCGCGTTCACCGAGACGGCGGTGAACGGTGTGCCGATCTCGGAGCGCATCGAGAAGTTCACGCTCGACAACGAGATGCCGACCTGCGCCCCACCGCGCGGCTCGGTGGTCTGACCGGGCACACGACTCGGCTCTCGGGCGTCCAGTCACGAAGGGTCGGCCCCCTCGGATCGAAATTCGCAGTCACATCGGAGTGATGTGTTTCCGCGCGACCTGTCCACGCGCAGACTCATCGCTCGCGGACTGCACACCGGAGTGATGAGTTTCCGCGCGACCTGTCCACGCGCAAACTCATCGCTCGAAGATGACACACCGGATCGACGCTGACCCGCACCCTTGCCCGGGTCTAGCTCGGCTCGATCGTCCTGATCACACGGGCGGGCACGCCGGCGGCGACGCTGTAGTCGGGGATCGTGCCCGTCACGACGCTGTTGGCGCCGATGACCACGTGGCGACCGATCGTCGCGCCGGGAAGCACGACGGTGCCGTGGCCGAGCCACGATCCGTCGCCGATCGACACGGGCCGCTCCGGCATCACCTGTTGGGAGATCGGTAGGTTCGGGTCGGCGTAGCCGTGGTTCTGATCCGTGATGTAGACGTGGTGACCGGTCCACACGTCGTCGCCGATCACGATCTGCAGATGGCCGACGATGCCACTCCCCTTGCCGATCAGACATCGGTCGCCGACCGAGATCACCGGATCGCTCACCATGTGCTGGCCCGGCACCATCCCTGCAGACAGGGTGATCTGCGGTCCGAACATCGTGCCCTCGCCGATGTGGATGTACTGCTCGTTGAACAGCGCGTTCGGCGGGAAACAGATCACACTCCCAGCGCCGAAACGTCCGAAGTGTTTGCCGCGACGCGTGTCGGGACCGATCGCTCCGAGTTCGACCGCCGTCTCCCACGCCACGATCACGCCGTGGCCGACCGCGCGCTTGATGCCCGTACGCAGCCGCTGCAGCGGTCCATCGGCGAGCGGCGGTCGTACGAACACGACCGACGACGCTACTGCCACGGGCCCACCGCCCCGACCACCATGCACATCACCCCCACCCCCTTGCGATGAGCCAAGAGCCGGTATCCGGGCGGTTCGCTCATCGCGGGCCGGTGTGGTGGGGCGCCGATCCGTACAGTGTGCGGATGGGCCGAACGGAACCGCCACCCGGGATCGATGCGGTCCTTGCTGCCGGTTCGATCACCGACGTCGCCGGGATCCGGGTAGGACACCACCAGCGGATCGGCCGTGGATGGCAGACCGGCACGACCGTCGTGCACGTACCGCATGGAGCCACACCGGGGGTGTCGGTGCGCGGCGGCGGCCCGGGCACCCGCGAGACCGACGCGCTCCGTCCGGAGAACCTGGTGCAGACGATCCACGCCGTGTGCCTGACCGGCGGCAGCGCGTTCGGGCTGGCCGCCGCCGACGGCGTGGTCTCGTGGCTCGAGGAGCGAGCGCTGGGATTTCCCGTCGGCTCGGCCGACGACCCGGACGGCGTGGTTCCGGTGGTTCCCGCCGCCGTCATCTTCGACCTCGGCCGTGCAGGACGCTTCGACCATCGGCCGACCGCCGATTTCGGGCGACGGGCGATCGCTGCCTCGCGGGTGCGCCAGGTGTCGTGGGGTTCGGTCGGCGCCGGCGCCGGCGCTCGGGCCGGCGGCCTGCAGGGCGGTGTCGGCACCGCGAGCACGACCGTGCAGGTCGGCGCGCCGGACGAGCCACTGTCCATCCGGGTGGGAGCGCTGGCGGTCGTCAACGCAAACGGCAGCCCGATCGACCCGGCAACCGGGCTGCCCTGGGATCCGGGCCCATTCGAGCTCCGAACGCCGAACGCCCGCGATCGGGCGCGTCTGGGTCGTCGCCTCACGGGGCAGGCAGCCGATCTCAACACCACCATCGGGGTGGTGGCCACGTCGGCAGCCTTGTCGAAGACCGAGGTCTCGAAGATGGCCGATGTCGCCCACGACGGGATGGCCAGGGCGATCCGTCCCGCCCACTCGATGTTCGACGGCGACACGATCTTCGGGCTGGCGACCGGCGACGACGACATCGGCGATCGTCCCCCGGCAATGCGGTCGACGGCGTCGCGCCAACAACTCCTCAATCTGATCCTGCGGGCCGCCGCCGACACCTTCGCGTCGGCATGCACCCATGCGGTGCTGTCGGCGACCACGATCGGCGCCGCCGACGCGTACTTCGACGTCGTACCGTCCGCCGCGCCCCGCCGACCTGGTCGCGGCCTCGCCGGTCCGGCCCGGGGCGCGCGCTAGCGTCTCCGACGTGGCCACCGCGTTCGACAACCAGGCCGCTGTACGCGCCTGGTCAGATGCCACACGCTCGGCCGGCCGAACGATTGCGCTGGTCCCCACGATGGGAGCGTTGCATCGCGGTCACCTCGAGCTGATACGAACCGCACGGCAACTCGCTGACACCGTCGTCGTTTCGATCTTCGTCAATCCCCTCCAGTTCGGCGAACGCGTCGATTTCGATCACTATCCACGGCCACTCGACGACGACCTGCACGCCTGCGATACCGAAGGAGTCGATGTCGTCTTCGTCCCGACCGCCGCGTCGATGTATCCGGAGGGGTTCGCCACCACGGTGCGGGTGTCGGGCCTGACCGAGGCGATGGAGGGCGCTGCACGGCCAGGGCACTTCGATGGCGTCACGACCGTGGTCACCAAACTGCTCGCTGCGACTCGCCCACATGTGGCCCTGTTCGGCGAGAAGGACTACCAGCAGCTCGCGGTCGTGCGCCGCCTGGCTGCCGACCTCGATCTCGGCGTCGACATCGTCGAACACCCCACCGTGCGCGAGAGCGACGGGTTGGCGCTGTCCAGTCGAAACCGGCGGCTCGACGACGCGCAGCGCCGCGCCGCACGTTGCGTGCCGGAGGCCCTCGCAGCTGGACGAGATGCCGCGACGTCAGACCGCTCGACCGTGGCCGACGTGATCGAGGCGGCCACCTGCGCGATCGACGACGAGCCGCTCGCAGACCTCGACTACGTCGCCGTCTTCGACGCCGGCAACCTGCGTACGATCGATCGGTTCGAGGTCGAGCATCGCCGGCCGGGACGGGTGCGCATCGCCGTCGCCGCCCGGTTCGGCGATGTCCGCCTGATCGACAACGCCGACCTGTTCGTCCCCTGACGCCGACGCGCCGTCGAGCCGGTCGGCGACGCCGGTCAGCACCACGAGCAGCACCGCCCCGTTGAACAACGCGTGGGCGACGATCGACGGCCCGATCCGCCCGAGCAGCACCACCGCGACGCCGAACGCCACCCCGACGCCGCCGAGCACGAGCACCAGCCCGATGTTGCCGACGCCGCGGACGGGGTCGACGTGGGCGGCGCCGAACAACAGACCCTGCAGTACGACCACCGGCGCGATCGGCAGCCTGCTGCGCAATCCCCGCATCACGACGCCGCGGAACACCATCTCTTCGACGACGGGAGCCGCGATCACCGCAGTGATCACGAGCGACACGACGTAGGTCCGATCGGCGCTGATCTCCTCGATCCCTTCGGTGTTGCCGACCAAGGGCACGCCGAGCGCCACGATGACAACGCCGACGACGATCTGCGCGCCGATCGCTCCGAGCCAGATCACCGGCCCCCAACCGAGGTCGCTGAACCGCGGCGTGAGACCGATGTCGGTACCCAGATCGCCGGTTCCCCAGCGCCGGCTCGCGAACCTGCACCACCACAGTGACGGCCCGTATCCGACCGTGGCGAGTAGGGCCACGTACACCGCGACGGGCCAGCCGAATCCGACGATCGAGTCGAGGAGGTACTTCGACACGATCAGCGAACCGCTGAGAACACCGATCGCCCCGACTGCCGACACCAACGGCAGCGTCGGCACCAGTTCCGGCGCGGCCACCCGCGTCGCGATCGTCGAAGACCCGACCGCGGTGCCGGGGATGGGAGGAGGAAGCGAGCTCATCGGTCGGGCCAGGGACTTCGTCAAGAAGACGTCAAGGAATGGTCATGGATGTTCAAGAAGGTACCGGCGACGCCCGATGCATCGGGGAACCAGTTCGACGACCACTCCGTCGAGCGCAGTCCGACCACTCCCCAGCCGCCCACCCTCCAGCCACAGGGACACACGATGTCAATCAGCTCCGCTTCTGCAGACACATCACTTCGACATCCACGTCGATGGATCGCGACCGTGTCCGGCCTCGCACTGCTCGGTGCAGCGATGGTCACCGGCCTGAGTCCGGCAACAGCCTCCGCGAACGGCCCGTCCAACGACGACTGGCTCGGGATCGTCAACGTGTACCGGATGCAATCCGGACTCGCTCCCGTGTCGGACAATCCGGCATGGTCGAGTGGTGCACGGAACCACTCGTGCTGGATGCTGCTCAACGGCATCGCGCACGACGAGGCTCCCGGTACTCCCGGCTACACCACCGATGGTGACCAGGCAGGCAACAGCGGCAACGTGGCGGTGTCCAGCAATTCGTCGGCGACGGCACGTAGCCACATCGACCTGTGGATGTCGGCGCCGTTCCATGCCATCGGCATCCTGCGACCGACGTTGCAGCAGGTGGCCTACGGGATGTGCGCGAGCCCGCCCAATCCGTCGACGACTCAATGGAAGTCGGGAGCGACGCTGGACGTCGTGCGCGGCAACCAGTGGGGTGCAGCGAAGCCGGCGACGCCGATCGTGTTCCCGGGCAATGGCTCGACGACCAGCATGACCCGCTTCGTCGCCGAGTCACCGGATCCCCGGACCTTCTGCGGCTGGGACGGCCAGCGCGTCGGGCTCCCGTTGATCGCGATGATGCCGTCGACGGTCACCGGCGCGACGGCGACGCTCATCGGTCCCGACGGGGCAGTGCCGACCTGCGTCCTGCAGAAATCCAACACCAATGGGGTTGCCAGCGCGATCCTCGCCGGCGACAACGCCGTCGTGGTCGTGCCCGCGGCGCCGCTGACGACCGGCACGTACTCGGTGGCCGTCTCGTCCGACGGTGGCACTGCGAACTGGAGCTTCAACGTCGACCCCAGCGCCCCGCTGTCGGTTGCTCCTCCCGCTCCACCGGCACCGCTCGCCGCCACCAGTGCACTCAACTCCCCGATGGCCTTCCAACCGGTGAACCCCTTCCGGTTCGCCGATTCACGGAGCAACCTGGTGCTCGGCCGGCTCCCGGCCAATCAGCAGGTCCGGGTGCGCGTCGCCGGAGTCTCCGGGCTCCCATCTGACATCACGGCGATCAGCGCCAACTTCACCGGCGTCGGTGCTCCCGCCGCGGGGTACCTGACCGCGTCGAACTGTGACGAGGCGGTCCCGTCGTTCTCGACACTCAACTACGACGCCAACGATGGGGTCCCCAACCAGGCGATCATCGCACTGAACGGCGGGGACCTGTGTCTGTTCTCGAGCCAGCCGACCGACATCGTGATCGACGTCAACGGGTACGTCTCGCCCGGTGCGACGCAGCGCTTCACTCCGGTGGCGCCGAGGCGTCTCCACGACACTCGATCGACGGGCCAACCGCTTCGCGCCGGCGAGGTGATGCGCGTCGCTGTCGAAGGCGGCGGAAGCCCCGCCCCCAGCAGCGCCGTCGCCGTGGCGGTCAACATCACCGGGGTGCTCCCCGACGAGACCGGCTGGATTCGCGCCTTCCCGTGCGACGTCGCCGAGCCCGCGGTGTCCACCTTGAACCCACGGGTCGGCCGGGCACGTGCCAACTCTGCGATCGTGCCGACAGCCGGCGACGGCACCATCTGCTTGACCAGCAACGTCACCTCGCACGTGATCGTCGACATCACCGGCTGGTTCGGTGACGGCAGTGGCCTGAAGTTCGTGCCGCTGCGCCCGATCAGGCTCACCGATACGCGCCAGACCCACCCGGATCTGAACGGTGGCGCCGGCCCGGTGATGCTGGCGCCGGGTCGCGAGCTGCGAATCCAGGTTGCCGGCAACCGAGGCATCGACTCCGACGTGCGGGCTGCCACGTTGAACCTCGTCGCCGCCGGAGCGCTCGCTCCCGGATACGCCGTCGTGGTTCCGTGTGGAGAACCCTCCAACGTCTCGAACGTCAACTTCATCGGTGACGGTGGAGCCGTGGCCAATGGCGCCAACGTCAAGCTCGACGCATCGGGCGCCATCTGCGTGACCACCAGCGCCAATGCGCACGTGATCGTCGACGTCACCGGGGTCTGGAAGTAGCGACCGCGATCAGCGCTTCACGGCGTGGTCGGAGACCGTCGCCCGATAGCGCTTCGTGAACACGCTGTCGCCGGACAGGATCGCTCCTCGTCCGAGCATGCGACCGAACTGCCAGTTCGACAATCCGAGTTCGGGAGCGTTCAACGCGTACTGCCCGTCGACCCATCGGGTGAATCCGTTCCCGACGAACGGCGCGTCGACCGCGGCGTAGAAGCGCTCGAACTCGTCGCCGTCGTCGCTCACGATCGAGGCGACGAAGTGCGGACTGTACCGATTGCACTTCTCGACGGCCTCGTCGAGCGACTCCACGACCGCCAGCGTGATCTCCGGCGAGTGTTCCCACTCCCATTCGGTCGCCAGCTCGGACTCGGCGAGGGTCGATGCTGCCGGCTCGTCGCTCGTTCCGCCGGCGCGGGTGATCGTCGCAACCCGCGCAAAACGCTCGGGGTCGACGAAGCCCTCGCTGCCCTCGACCACGTGGAGACGTCCGGAGGTGTCGCGATCGGACGCCGCTGCGTCGAGCGCATCGAGCACCACCGGAACCAGCTCGCCGGCCCGATCGCGCAGCACCATGACCACGTTGACGGTGTTGCACACCTTGCGGTCGAGCGAGTGTCGAATCGCCTGGCCGAGCGTCTCAGCTGACACCGAACTGCCGGCGAGCATCCACGCGCCGCCTGTCCCGTGCAGGCTGACCGGCGTTCCCGACTGCGACGCCACCGCTCCGAGTTCCGCGACGGCGGCGCCCGACCCTCGTGCGACCGCCAGCGCAAGACGTCGATCTGCGAACAACGCATGGCCAGCGGCATGCGTCGGCGAGTCGACCAGGCGCACGGTTCCTTCCGGCAGCCCGGCGCCGCGCAACGCCGGCACGAGCGCGTGCTCGACGATCGAT
>DATKXG010000272.1:0-14069 GCA_035529175.1 Ilumatobacteraceae bacterium | reverse complement strand
AACGCAGGTAGACGCCATGAAAGCCACTGACCTCATCGACAACGACTCGATCCGCGACGACATCCCCGACTTCCAGGCGGGTGACGAGCTCAAGGTGCACGTGCGCGTCGTCGAGGGCGGCAAGGAGCGCATCCAGGTGTTCCAGGGCGACGTCATCGGCCGTCAGGGCGGCGGGCTGCAGGAGACCTACACGGTTCGCAAGCTCAGCTACGGCGTGGGCGTCGAGCGCACCTTCCCGCTGCACACCCCGACCGTGCAGAAGATCGAGGTCGTCAAGCGCGGTGACGTGCGTCGCGCCAAGCTGTACTACCTCCGCGATCGTAAGGGCAAGGCCGCCAAGATCCGCGAGAAGCGCGACTTCTGATCGCGCGGCTCACCACGAGTGAGCCATCGGCGCCGACGGCGCCCCTCCATCGGGCACTGGGCCCCTCCCGACGTCTCGACGGAGGTCATCCATGCGCGAACACCGTTCCACCACATCCGATCTGTCGAACCGCGCCCGCGGGCAGTGGGGCGAAGATCTCGCCGTCCGCCAGTACGTCCGCTCCGGCTACGAGGTGCTCGACCGCAACTGGCGGTCACCGACGGGTGAACTCGACCTCGTTCTGTTCGACGGCTCGACCTACGTGTTCAGCGAGGTGAAGGCCCGTCGCACAGCCGACTTCGGGCCGGCCTCGGCCGCAGTGACCGTCGCCAAACAGCGCCGCATTCGCCAACTCGCCGTCGAGTGGCTACGCGCCCACGACGTGCACGCCCACGCGATCCGCTTCGACGTCGTCGCGATCACCGGCACCCACCTCGAACTGATCGCCGACGCCTTCTGACAGCAGTCGGCCGACGTCAGCCGGCGAGGGCCCAGATGAGCAACGCGAGCGACACGAGCAGGGCCGAGCCGACGAGCACGTAGTCGGCCGGTTTCGCCCTGAACTTCCGGTACGGGTTGAGTCCCACGCCGGTCAGTATCGTCGCCCCACATGGCCTCTGACACTCGCGAGCTCGAATCGATCACGGTGGAACGCTCCGACGGGGTGGTGACGATCACGCTTCGTCGACCGGAGAAGAAGAACGCCGCCGACGCCGCGATGTGGAACGAGCTGCTCGCCGAGTTCCGTTCGATCGCCTCGACTCCCGCCGACCGGGCGGTCGTGATCACGGGGGCGGGCGGCAACTTCTGCTCCGGCGCCGACCTGTGGCAGGGCGGCTCGGAAGACGGCCCGCCACCCCACCAGCTGTCGTCGATGCGTCACATCACGAACGTGTGCCTGGCGCTGCACCGCATTCCACAGCCGACGGTCGCCAAAGTGCGCGGTGTGGCGGTGGGTGCCGGGCTCAACATGGCGCTGTCCTGCGACCTGATCGTGGCGTCGGAGAACGCACGGTTCTCGGAGATCTTCGCCAAGCGGGGCCTCAGCCTCGACTTCGGTGGCTCGTGGCTGCTCCCTCGCCTTGTCGGCATGCACCGGGCCAAGGAATTGGCGTTGCTCGCCGAGATCATCGACGCCGATCGGGCCGCCGAGATGGGCCTCGTCAACCGTGTCCTGCCGGACGGCGAACTCGATGCGTTCGTCGACGACTGGGCCACCCGGCTCGCCGGTGGTCCACCGATCGCGCTCGCCATGTCGAAGCGGCTCCTGAACAACTCGATGCACGTCACGCTCGAGGAGGCGCTCGACGACGAGGGCCTCTCGCAGACCGTCAACTTCGGCACCAAGGACACCATCGAGGCGATCAAGGCCTTCATGGAGAAGCGCGACCCCGTCTTCGAAGGCCGTTGAGCCGCGCCCGATTCGACAGCGACAGCGGCAGCGGCGGCGCCTCGGTAGGGTGGTCGAGAGCGCTGTGAGTGAATCGGCGTCGTCCGCCGATCTCCCCGAGGTGCCATGTCCATCCCCACGATCTCATCGCCGCGCGCCCGGTTCCTGCCAGGCGGACGCTCCGACTGGCTCACCGATCCGAAGACCAACCTGTTGTCGGGTCTCGTCGTCGCCCTCGCGCTGATTCCCGAGGCGATCTCGTTCTCGATCATCGCCGGCGTCGATCCCAAGGTCGGCCTCTACGCATCGTTCTCGATCGCGATCATCATCTCGTTCTCAGGTGGCCGCCCCGGAATGATCTCGGCAGCGACCGGAGCGATGGCACTCGTCATCGTGCCGCTCGTCGAGGAGTACGGCGTCGGCTACCTCTTCGCGGCGACGGTGCTTGCCGGATTGCTCCAGGTCGGCTTCGGCTACCTGGGCGTCGGTGACCTCATGCGGTTCATCCCGCGTACGGTGATGACCGGCTTCGTGAACGCGCTGGCGATCCTGATCTTCCTGGCCCAAGTGCCCCACATCCTGCTCAACGGCGACGACGCCGACTCCAGCCAGTTCTGGATGAATCTGCTCTTCATCGCTGCCGGTCTGGTGATCATCTACGGCCTGCCGCGCCTGAGCACGGTGGTGCCGTCACCGCTCGTCGCCATCGTGCTGCTCGCCGTCGGTGCGATCGTGTTCGACCTCCGGCTCCCGACCGTCGGCGACATGGGCGATCTCCCCGGGTCGCTACCGCTGCCGGCGCTCCCCGACGTGCCGCTCAACCTCGACATGCTGATGGTGATCCTGCCGTTTTCAGTGACGCTCGCACTCGTCGGCCTCCTCGAATCGTTGCTGACCGCGCAGCTGCTCGACGATCTCACCGACACGGACTCGGACAAGAACCGCGAGTCTCGCGGCCAGGGCATCGCCAACGTGGCGACCGGCTTCCTCGGCGGGATGGCGGGCTGCGCCATGATCGGCCAGTCGATGATCAACCACCGCACGGGCGGGCGCACGAGGTTGTCGACGCTGGCCTCCGGCGTGTTCCTGATCGTTCTGATCCTCGCCCTCGGCGACTTCGTCGCCCAGATCCCGATGGGTGCGCTCGTCGCGGTGATGGTGATGGTGTCGATCAGCACCTTCAACTGGCACAGCGTCGCTCCCGACACGGTTCGAATCATGCCGCGGACCGAGACGATCGTGATGCTCACAACGGTCGCCATCACCGTGCTCACGCACAACCTCGCCTACGGAGTCGGCGCCGGCGTGGCGCTGTCGGCGGTGTTCTTCGTCCGGCACGTCTCCCACGTGGTCAACGTCACCAGCGTCGTCGACCCGGACAACGTCGAACGCCTCTACGACGTGAGCGGTGAGTTGTTCTTCGCCTCGACGAACGACCTGATCCACTCGTTCGACTACGACGCGGTCGAGGTCCGGCGTGTCGAGATCGACCTGAGCAATGCCCGGGTCTGGGACACCTCGGCGGTGGTCGCTCTCGACGCCGTGGTCGAGAAGTTCGCCCAGCGCGGAATCAGTGCTGAACTCGTCGGCCTCGACGACGACTCGAAGCGGCTCCACCGCAGCACCACCGGGCGGACCGACGGCGGGCACTGACCCGCGTTCGTTAGCCTGACCGGAATGGCACGACGGCGACGATACGCAGCCCTGCTGGGCGTCGCCTGCACGTTGTCACTGTGGTCTGCGATCGGTGCGGGCCCGGCATCGGCGGCACCGCCACCGGACGATCCGCCACCCGTGACCCTCCCGCCCGAAATTGCTCCGCCGGAGCCCGGCGTCCAGCCGGGCTCGTTGATCCCGGTGCCCGTCGGCTGTCCGGTGCCCGATCCTGCGACCGTGGTGTTCACCGGAACGATGATCGGCAAGGACGACGTCACCCAGGTCGTGCGGTTCCGGATCGATCAGGTGCGGGCCGGCTCGGCCGAGTCGTGGGCGGTGAACGGGCTGATCGACGTGCGCTACGGGCCCGACTACCGATTCCTCTCCGAAGGTGATCAGTATCTGGTCGGCGTGGGACTCGATCCGGTCTACGGGGTTCCCGCCTCGACGGTCCGGCCCCCTCAACCGACCTTCGGCGGCAACGACGTCGTCGGCGTCGACGACCTCGCCGTCGACTGCCCGACGCTCGACGACCCGGTGCGCACGCTGCAGGTCGACGGAACCAGCGTCGATTCCGGCGTGCTCAGCTTGATGACCGAGGACCGTCGCCTGCTGCTCGCGACCCTCGCCGTGCCCACGATGATCGTGTTCGCCGTGCTGCTCGCGCTCGTGGTGCTCAGGGTCTTCGGCGGGCTCGCGTTCCGTGGTGTGTTCCAACTCGGCCGGGCGGCGGTGACACCGGTGACGGATCACCGGGCGGTTCGGGTGAGAACGCATCGCCCTCGCGATGCCGACGCCGTCGCGGTGCCGCTCGACGACTGAGCGTTCACTGCCCTCGCCTCTCACCGCACTGCGCGTCGCACCTCGTCGATGGCCTGGTCCCATTCGGTCACCTCGATCTGCTCGGCCTGACCCTTCGGCGAGCACCGCACGAGGATGCCGCCGACGATCGGTTCGTCGAGTGCCGTCGCGAGCGCTGCACCGTAGGCCGCCAGCTGGAGGCGGTATCGGCCGACGCGCTCGGCGGACTGTACGGGCCCCGACCACTGATCGGTCTTGTAGTCCACGATCACGAGCCCCTCGGGGGTGCGAACGAGCAGGTCGACGTAGCCCTCGAGGACGCGGTCGCCGATCGGTGCGGCAACGAATAGCTCTCGCCAGTGTTCGGCACCGGCGACCACGCTGCGAACGATGGGCGCACTCAGCGCCGAGCGGGCGAGCGCAGCGACTTGAGGCTCGAGGCCGATCACGCCCTCGGCAGCGCATTGAGCCCGGGCGAGGTTGTCGATGTCGGCGCCGTCCGACAGGTCGCAGAACTGCAGCACGCCGTGTACGGCACGGCCAATGCTGGTGCCGTAGCGGCCGCGCTGCCAGGGCGGCAACTCGACGTTGACGGGGCGCTTGTCGAGACCGGGGTCGTCGATCTCGTCATGTGCGCCGGTGCCGGCCAGTTCCTCCGACAGTCGGGTGGCGGCGATGCCGGTACGACGAGATGCGGCAGCGAACACCCGATCGCGCTCCTCGGACCATTCGTCGTGATCGGCCCAGTCGATGGCGTGTGGTCCCGTGAACGCAGGAGCGAACGATCTGAGCACGACGTCGGCAGCGCGAGCGCCCGACGACGGCTCGGCGGCACCGGCCGCCCACATCAGCTCGGCCGAGGTCAGCGGGCCCCAGTCGTCGTAGTCGGCGTTGTTCTTCGCCGGGGCTCCACGGTGCAGTGACACGACCAGGTGGTCGACGGCGCGTGTGCACGCGACGTACAGGAGGCGGCGCCGCTCGGCATCGCCCATCTGTTCGTCGATCGGCTGTTGCGCCACGAAAACACCGTCGTCACCGCGCCCCGCGAGCATCCAGGTGTCGTTGGCCCACACCACGCCATTGGTGACCGCGCGGCGAGGCTTGGTGGTGAGACCGGCCACGATCGTGATGGGGAATTCGAGGCCCTTGGCGGCATGGATCGTCATCACCCTCACGGCGTCGTGGTCGTGCTCGGGCAGGATCGTGTCGGCGACCCGGGCCTCCGACGCTTGCATCGTCGCCCACTGCAGGTACCGGCGCACGCCGTGGCCACCGGCGTCGGCCCAGGCTCTGGCCTGTTCGATCACGTAGCGCAGCCGGCGCCACACGTCGCGGGCGTCGGGACCTGCCAGCGCCAGGTCGAAGGCACGGCGTTCGTCGGCGACCGCTGCGAGCAGATCGGCTGCCGACGTGCTCCCCACCCGTTCGGCAACCGACCTGATGTGGGCGATCGCGTCGGCGACGGGATGGTCGACCAGGTCGGCCGGCGGTGCCGCCCAGAGGTTCCAGGTACCGCCGGCCGACCTCCATTCCCACAACTCGACGTCGCTGCATCCGTAGAGCGGGCTGCGCAGCGCCTCGACGAGTGCGAGCGTGTCGGTCGGGTCGTCCGCAGCGCGAAGCGCCAGCAGGAGCTGACGGATCTCGGTGGTGGCATAGACGACCGAGGAGTTCTCGGCGCGGTAGGCGAGCCCGGCACTCCGGAGTTCTGCTTCGAGCGACGGGAGCGAGATACGCGTCGGAATCAGGATGCAGATGTCGCCGGGCCGGCACGGTCGGAGCGCGTCGAGGCGCTCGTCGAACACCCGCCAGCCATCGGCGAGCGCGGTGGAGACAGCGGCGGTGACGTCCGAGGCTTCGCGGAGGCGGAGCGCATCGGCCGAGCCGATCTCGGCGCTGCGCTGGTTGGCGACGAGGTCGTCGTGACGATCGACACCGAGCAGCGACACGGTGCCGTGGTCGAGGCGAGGGGCCGGGCGGCAGGCATCGAGGCGCTGAAACGCCGGCTGCGCGTCGGCCTCGTAGGTGATCAGCCGTTCGAACACGTCGTTGGCGAAGTCGATCACCGCGCGGGTGGAGCGGAAGTTCGCGGACAACCGGACGTTGTCGGCACCGACCTGCTCGGCGGCGCGCAGGTACTGGGAGATGTCGGCTCGTCGGAACCGATAGATCGACTGTTTCGGGTCGCCGACGATGAACAGTCGCCCGGGCAGGGGCTGCAGGTCACGCCACGACCGGATCCCGGTTGGGTCGATCGACGCGCCCTGAGCAGGGTCGTCGGGATCGGCGGTGAGGCGAACGGCGATCTCGAGTTGGATCGGATCGGTGTCCTGGAATTCGTCGAGCAGTACCCGTTCGTAGCGCTCGTGCAGGAATCGACGGATGTGGGCGTGCTCGGTCAGCAGGCGGCGGGCGAGCACGAGCAGGTCGTGGAACTCGAGCTGCCCTGACGCTGCCCGCTCGGTTGCCCCGTCGAGCACGAACCGACCGATGATGGCACCGAGTAACAGCCGTCGGTGGCGCTTGACGCCCTCCAACGCCGCGTGAGCGAGCCGCCCGAGTTCGACCTCGTCGGCCCGGAGCGACTCGAGCGCGTCGGCGCCGCCAGGGCCGAAGGCCTTCGTCCACTTGCCCTTGGCGCCGGGAAAGCTCGTGCGTTCGGTTCCCCAGTGCCCGTACTTGTGGTCGAGTGCCCAGAGGGCTTCGAGCCGTGTGCGAAGGCTGGAGCTCCGCAACCCGCCCGCAAGTGCCACGAGCTCGGCGACGGTCTCGGTTTGCTTGTCGCCGTCGGGGATCGGGCTGGCGCCGATCTGGTCGGCGAGCTGCAGGATGGCAGACAGATCGAGGTCGAGCGGACCGGGGTCGGACAGCTCGACGCGGTCGTGTACGAGATCCCAGTTGGAGCGGAAGTCGTCGGCCATGCGGCGAGCGCCCTTGTCGACACCGAACCCGTCGAATTCGCACAGCTCGACGAACGCCCGTCCACCGGCGATGAGGCCTGCCGCCGGCTCGGCGTCGTCGAGAAGTACGTCCAGCAGGTCGTTCCACTGTTCTTCGAACGCAAGGCCGCTCTCGAGTTCGTCGAGCACGGTGAAGCCCGGGGGAAGACCGGCCTCGATCGGGAAGTCGAACAGGATGCGGCGGGCAAAAGAGTGCAGCGTGCCGATGGGCGCGTGGTCGAGGCGGGCGAGTGCTGCGTCGGTGTCGGGGCCGGGGTGGGCGTCGAGGCGTTGCCGCGTGCGGCTGCGCAACTCGGCGGCGGCCTTCTCGGTGAACGTGATCGCGGCGATTCCGGTGATCGGCACGCCCGAGCGCACGAGGTTGACGATGCGGGCCACCAGCGAGCTGGTCTTGCCCGCACCCGCTCCGGCTTCGACGAACAGGGTGGCGTCGAGGTCGGTGCGGATCCGTTCGCGCGCTGCCTCGTCGGGGGGCAGCGCCCGCTCGCCGGTGGCACCGGTGGGGTTCGTCATGCGGTTTCCTCGTCGATGCCGAACCACGGAGCGAGTCGAGGGTCGTGGTGCTTGCGCTCCCATTCGGCCCAGCGTTCAGCGGTGCCGAGTCCGTCGGGCTCGCAGTAGTGACAGCCGACGTAGAACCGCCAGCCGGGCCGTTCCGGACGGTTGGGGAAGAACCCGGTCTCGATGCCCGCGACGACCTGTGCCAACGCCTCGCTGACCCTCGCGTCGACCTCGGGGCTCATCGGGAACCCGGGTCGGGCGTACTCGCCCTTTCTCAGCAGGCCGTACTCGGCGTACACCGGTGTGTCGGTGTTGCCGAATCTGGCACGGGCGGCGGCCGCATAGCTCGGCAGCTGGAACAGCGACCCTCCGACGGTGGGGTCCTCGACGGTCATGTCCTTGAACTTGTCCTTGCCGCCCGACTTGTGGTCGGTGACCACGAGGCGGCCGTCGCGCATCCGATCGACGCGATCGACGGAACCCTTCAAGCGCATCCGGCGGCCGTCGGGCAGTTCGATCGACGCGGCGTCGTCGGCGCCGAACCGCATCTCGGAGGCGAGCACCGTCGAACCGCGAGCAACCACGAGGTCGCTGTCGTGACGGAGCCAGGTGAGCAGGTCGTCGAGCATCCGGGCGCGTTCGTCGGCCCAGAACGCAGGGCGCCCCGTGCGGCCACGGCGTTCGGTGCGTTCGCACACCTGATCGAAGAACCGGCCGACGGCGTGGCGGTGTTCGTCGGTCCATCCGTCGGGCCCAGGTTGGGGGAGTTCGCCGTCGACGACCGCCTGGTGGAACAGATCGAGCGCCGCGTGGTGCGCGGTGCCGCGGTCGCGGGCGGTGATGCTGATCTCGTCGCCCGGCTCCTCGACCGGTTCGACGTCGAGCAGGTACCGGTCGAAGTAGGCGTGCGGGCAGGCCGTCCACGCTTCGAGGCGACTGGGCGAGACGACATCGTCGAGGTGGGGGACCTCGATCCCGGACAGGTCGCCGTCGTACTCGGTGAGCTCGT
Organism: Ilumatobacteraceae bacterium; assembly: GCA_035529175.1. Classification (GTDB taxonomy): domain Bacteria; phylum Actinomycetota; class Acidimicrobiia; order Acidimicrobiales; family Ilumatobacteraceae; genus Sva-07. Next base: position 5,388 of record DATKXG010000272.1, on the reverse strand, counting down.
CGCTCCGGCGGGCGTCGATCATCCGGACGCCGCGCCGCACGACCGTGTCGTTCGCACGGGGGTCGGCGTGACCGACTCGGTTGCCGGCGGCCACGTGCTGCAGTCGACCGCGAAGGCGGTGTTCGAGCGGGCTGGAGGGGAACTCCACCGAGGCGACCCCGGCATGGTGTGACGCCACGACTCGGCGCTCGTCCGTCCACCGTGCGATCCACCTCGACAGCTCGACCGACGACGTCGATCGCAGATCGCCACGCGGAGCGGTGAGCGTGACGGTGCACGTGGCGAGCGCGGACAGCAGCACGCGGTGCAACCGGACCGAGCGGGCATCGCCGGTCGGCAGGCCGGCGAGCGCGCGGTCGGCATCGGACAGCATCGGGTCGCTCGAGGGGCGCGGCGGGAGCACTCCCTCAGCGGCCCCGAGGACGATGGCGACGTCGACGTCGAGTCCGACAGCACCGGCAAGGGGTGCCGCGGTGACGCCTTGGCCGACGCGACCCTGCCTCGGTGGGACGGCATCGAGTTCGGCCTCGAGCGTGGTGCGGAATCGATGGCGTGTGACCGGTCCGCTGACCGGGTCGAGGTGACCGAGCCGGTCGAGTGCGCCGGTCAGCGCCTCGTAGGCGCGGTACTCGGCCTCGGCCAGCCGTTCGATCGTGTGGCGCCCCAGGCGCTCGTCGAGTTGTTCGTTGCACCACCTCGACCACTCGGCCCAGGGCCGAGTGGCCGCAGGGTGGCCCAACTGGGTTCGAAGGTCGGCGACGAAGGTCCGCAGCGACTCGGCCGACTCAGCCCACCGCTCGCTGGCGCTCAGCCCGCCGAGTCGACGGTCCCAGTCGTCGTCTCGCGCCACACCGGCCTCGCGGCTGACGCGCTCCCAAGTGGCGGTCGGCAGGTACTCGCCGTCGGCGCCGCGCAACGGGAGGTCGGCGAGCATGTCGAACAGGCTGCGACGCCGCAGACCGCGGCGATCGACATCGAGCAGGTCGAGCACGAGGCGCGGAGCGAGCCGTTCGGCGAGCGTGGTACCCGGTCGACCGTTCCACGGGATGTCGGCGGAGGTCAGGTGGTGCTCGACGAGTCGGGCGTACGGACGCTGAGCCGGCCAGAGCACGGCGATGCGCTCGAACGGCGTGCCGCTCCGAGCGGCCTCGACGATCAGCCGTGTCGCCTCGCGCACCTCCTCGTCGGCGTCGGTGGCGGTCACGATCGCCACCGGTCGAGCGGACCCGGTCCGTCCCTCGTCGTCCACGCGGATCGCGGCGCCGATCGCGGTAGCGAGTTCGCGGGTGTCGGCATCGGCGGTCGCATCGCCGGTGAGCTGCGACACGACGCTGACGTCGATCCGCGCGCCGAGCGCTCGGACGAAGGCGACCGTACGTCCGGGCAGCTCGAGCGGGAGGTACAGCACGAGGTTCCGCAAGCCGTCGGGGACCGCCTCTTCGACCGATCGTGTCGCCGTGGCGTACAGGTCGGCCTCGTCGTACCACGCTGCTTCGAGCGTTGCCGAGATTGCCGAGCTGACCCGCACGGCCTGGCGGCCCCGGAGCGACTCGTCGCGGAGCCGGGCGACGGCAGCGGGGTCGGCGAGACGGAGCTCGGAGTGGAGTTCGCGCAACGCCACGACGGTGGACGGATGGGTGGCCACCGCGCCGAACGGGCCGGGGTCGTCGGCGAGGATGCTGGCGATCGTGAGGTCGATCACCGGCGTTGACATCGGCGACCGGCCCGCGCCCGCCAGGGCCGGGCCGGCGATCAGCTCGGCGAGCCGGTTCAGGGTGACCATGTCGACGCCGGCGATGCCGCCCTGACGTCCGAGTGCACGTCGGGTCATGACCCCGCAGGTGTTGGTGGGCACCGCGACGGTGACCGGAGCGAGCGGATCGGTGCCCTTGGCGTCGGAGATCGCCGCAGCCAACGCGCCGAGTGCACGGTCGGGGGCCACGAGAGTTGCAGAGATGGGCACGTCACCGATCGTAGAGAAGGGGTGTCGCAGAGTCGGCGGTCTTCGATCACCAACTGTCACGTTTGACCCGGCACGGTGTGACAGTTGGGGGATCTACCATCGGGGCATGCGTGTGCGTCGTGCGACCGTCGAGGACCGATCGGCGATCAGCGTCACCGCGATGCGAGCCTTCGCCGACGATCCGGTGATGCGGTGGCTGTATCCCGAGGACGACGTCTTCTTCGCCCCGGGCGGCGAGGTGTTCCGACCGGCGATGACCGGCTGGATCGGCCTCGGTGAGGTGTGGTGTACCGACGACGGTGCAGGCGCCGCCATCTGGATCCCCCCCGGTCGTCCCGAGATCGACTTCACCGTCGACCCGCCCGCCCCGGAGCCGCCACCCGACCGGCTCGAGCGGTTCGCGATCCTCGGCCCGCTGATGGAGGAACACACGCCCGCAGAACGGCACTGGTACCTGCAACTCCTCGCGACGCACCCCGACTGGCAACGCCGCGGCATCGGCGCAGCGTTGATGAACGTGATCTTCGAGCGGGCCGATACCCACGGGCTGCCGTGTTATCTCGAGACCGAGACGGTCGAGAACGTCGCGTACTACCGCCACCACGGCTTCGACGTGCGCTCCGAATGGGACGTGCCAACCGGACCGCACATGTGGGGCATGTACCGTCCGGCGCTCTGACCCGTTCCCGTGAACTCGTGCGGCAATAGTTCCCGAACGAGTTCACGAGAAGCCGGTTTATCAGGCGCTTCGGGCGGCCTCGGCGCGAGAGCGCAGGTCGGTGACGGCGTGTTCGAGGCCCTCGGGGTCCTTGTAGAGCGCACTGCCCGCGATCAGCACGTTGGCGCCAGCGGCGGCCGCCCCGGCGATCGTCGCGGGCCCGATGCCCCCGTCGACCTCGAGGTCGACCGTGTCGGCGAGGCCGGCGGCATCGATCATCGATCGGATCTCGGCGATCTTGGGTTCCATCGTCGGGATGTAGGCCTGGCCGCCGAATCCAGGGTTGACCGTCATCACCAGCACCAGGTCGACCAGGTCGAGCACGTGGGCGATCGCCGAGGCCGGTGTCGCAGGATTCAGAGCCACGGCGGCATTGGCGCCGAGGTCGTTGATGTTGCCCAGCGTCCGGTGCAGGTGGGTGCAGGCCTCGGCGTGCACGATCAGGCGCGAACAGCCGGCGTCGATGTACTGCTTGGCCATCACGTCGGGCGTGTACACCATCAGGTGCGCCTCGAACGGCACCGACGTGTGCCGACGGGCCGACGCGATCACGTCGGGACCGAACGTGAGGTTCGGCACGAACTGGCCGTCCATGACGTCCCACTGGATCAGGTCGACACCGGCGGCTTCGAGCGCTGCGACCTCCTCGCCCAGCTTGGAGAAGTCGGCGGGCAGGACGGACGGAGCGATCTGGATCGGGCGACTCATCGGGGGCGAAACTAGCTCGCCGCCACCTCTCGATCAGTCGTCGTCGGATTCGCCGGCGTGCTCCCAGGCCTCGTCGTCGTGTTCCCAGCCCTCGTTGCGCTCCTCGACCTTGGCCTTCCAGTTCTCCGCGTCGTGGCGCGAGGGGTACGGACCGAGGACGTGGTCGCCCGGGCCGCGCTCGGAGGCGGGTACGGCGATCTTGCGGTTGAGGTCCCAGTACCACTCGGCATCTGCGGTCATGTCCCCAGTGTCGCACGCGCCGAAGATCGATCAAACCGCCACGGCCGTACGCTGGGGAGATGCAACTCACCCCCGATCGTCTCGTCGCGGGCGGCGACGCCATGGCCCGCGACGCCGACGGCCGTGTCGTGTTCGTCGAGGGGGCGCTCCCTGGGGAAGTGGTCGAGGTCGAGATCGACCTGACGAAGAAGGACTTCGCCCGGGGCCATCTCGTCGAGATCCTCGAGCCGTCGCCCCTTCGCGACTCGCCGTCGTGCTCGCACCGACGAAACGGCTGCGGCGGATGCGATTGGATGCACCTGCAGCCCGAGGCGCAACTCGAGGCGAAGGTCGAGATCGTGCGCGAGTCGCTCCGGCGTGTCGGACGTCTCGCCGCCGAGGTGGTCGACGGGCTGGTCGAGTCCGGTGGCGCCGTGAGCCCGTTCGGCTACCGCACCACCATCCGGGTCGTGGGCGGCCCCAATGGCTCGGTCGGGTACCGGGCCGCGAACTCGAACGACGTGGTCGAGGTGAGCAGTTGCCCGATCGCCGCATCGAAGCTGTCGCGCCTGCTGCCGGTGATCGAGGCCGACGAGGGCGCAGAGCTGACCTTGCGGACCTCGGTCGCGACCGGCGCCATCACCGCCATCTGGGACAAGAAGTACCGCAAGAGCATCCGCGGTGTCCCGCCCAAGGTGCACATCGGCGAGCGGGCCTGGCTGACCGAGCGGGTTGCGGGGCACGACCTGCGGGTGTCCGCCGGGTCGTTCTTCCAGTCCGGCGCCCAGGCCGCGGAACTGCTCGTCGCTGCCGTGAAGCGTGCGGCGCCCGAACTCGTCGGGGCACGACATGCGGTTGACGCCTATGGCGGCGTCGGGCTGTTCGCCGTCGCCGCGATGGACGGTGCACAGCACGTCACGGTGATCGAGTCGTCGAAATCGGCGTGTCTGGATGCGGAGCACAACCTGGCAGGGCGTTCGGCGAGCGTCGTTCGTGCAGACGTATCGGGGTGGACGCCACCGGCCGGCGGTGGCCCGACCCCGCCGGTCGACGCGATCGTCGCCGACCCGGCACGTCCAGGGCTGGGCAAGCCGGGCGTTGCTGCGCTCGCGGCAGCGGGTGCTGGCGTGCTCGTCCTGGTGAGCTGCGACCCGGTGTCGCTGGCCCGCGATGTCTCCCTGCTGTCGGACGCCGGGTACGTGCCGGAGCGGGTCGAGGTGTTCGACCTGTTCCCGAACACCCATCACGTCGAGACCGTCACCAGGTTCGTTTCGCGTCGGACGTGAAATAATCTGGAGGCAACGTCATCCGGGAGGGCGCCCTGCAACGTACAGACGATGTGAAACGCGAGTACACCGAGGCTTCCGATGCGGCACTGGTCGTGTCGATCGGTCGTTATCAGCAGGCCGCGCTCGCCGAGGCCTATCGCCGGCACGCTGGCGCGACCTTCGGGTTGGCGAAGCGCCTGCTCAACGACCACGCTCGCGCCGAAGAAGTCGTCCAGGAGGTGTTCGTTCGGCTCTGGAACGAGCCGAACCGGTACGACCCGGATCGCGGCACGCTGCGGAGCTTCCTGCTGGCACACACGCACGGGCGGGCGGTCGACCTGATCAGGTCCGATGTCTCCCGACGCAACCGCGAGGAGAAGGAAGCCCGAGAACAGGCGGTCGGCGGCTACGACGTGGCCCACGAGGTGTGGGACATGGCGCTCGCCGGACACGTGCGCGAGGCGCTGGAAACATTGCAGCAGGGCGAGCGCGAGGCCATCGAGCTCGCGTAC
>DATKXG010000271.1:0-8912 GCA_035529175.1 Ilumatobacteraceae bacterium | reverse complement strand
GCCGAGCAACCGAGTGGTCCGGTGGGGCAACGACATCTACTTCGGCAAGGTGGTGCCCCGGATCGGCGCGCTGCTGTCCGACGGTGCGGCGTACCGGTATCTCCCCAAGAGCGTCGCATACCTGCCCACGCCCGAGGAGATGTTGGCGTCGCTTCGATCGGCAGGGTTCACCGACGCCACACACGCGCAGCTCTCGGGCGGACTCACCCAGTTGCTGGTTGCCACCCGCGATCGATGAGAGCAGTCACCCGTCCGCTGTCCGCATATGCGGACGGTCCCGTCGATCTCAACGACATCGCTGGGGGCGACGGCGTGCTCTTCGTGCGCAATGCCATCGGTGTGGCGGGGCGCGGCGTCGCCGCAACCGTGCCGGTCGATGACGCCGTTGCGTTCCTCGCGGACCTCGACCACGACTCGACGGTGCCCGGCGTGGGTCCCGTCGCGCTCGGATGTATCCCGTTCGTGCCGGGATCTCCGGCCGACGTCGTCGTCCCGGCCGTCCAGTTCCGCAAGGACGCCGCCGGGGTCACCACCGTGACCCTCGTCGGCGACGCCGACGAGGAGATCGTCCGCTATGCGCTGCGCCGACGGGACCCTGCCATCGCGACCGCAGCGAGCTGGTCGATCCGACCCGCCGTCGACGTCGACGACTATCTCGCCGCGGTCACCGCCGCCCGCGATGCCGTACGCGCCGGCGAGCTGACCAAGGCAGTCATCGCGCGTCCGATCGTCGTGCAGTCGAGCGAGGCGATCGACGTCCACGCCGTGCTGCGCCGCCTGCGAGCATCGTTCGGGTCGAGTTACCGCTACTCGATCGACGGGTTCATCGGCGCCTCCCCGGAACTGCTCGTCGAGGTGGACGGGCCCGTCGTGCGCTCGCACCCGCTCGCCGGAACCGCCCCGCGCACCGGCGACGTCGACAGCGATGCCCGCATCGCCGCCGAGCTGATCGCGAGCACGAAGAACCAGATCGAGCACCGGGTCGTGATCGACGTGGTGCACGACACGCTGTTGCCGTGGGCCAGCTACCTCGACTGGGAACCCGACCCGTCGATCGTCACGGTGGCCAACGTCCAGCACCTCGGCACCCGCATGGAGGGGATGCTTTCGCAACCGGGTCCATCGGTGATCGAACTGGTCCGGGCGCTCTCGCCGACCCCCGCGCTCGGCGGTCACCCGCGCGATGCGGCGATCGAGCTGATCCAGCGTGTCGAAGGGTTCGAGCGGGGCCGCTACGGCGGCGCTGTCGGCTGGGTCGATGCAGCCGGCAATGGCACCTGGGCGGTGGCGATCCGCTGCGCCGAACTCTCCCACGACCGGCGCTCCGCGCGCCTGGTTGCCGGCGGCGGCATCGTCGCCGACAGCGACCCGCACGCAGAGCTCGCCGAGACGCAGGCCAAGTTCCAGGCCATGCTCAGCGCCATCGTCCGCCCCTGAACCTCCCAACACACCCCGGGCGATGAGTCTTCGCGCGCACAGGTCGCGCGGAAACTCATCGCTCGCGGTGCGTGCCATGGTCCTCGCGTCGGGTCGACGATCTCAGTGGGCGTCGAGGGCCGTGATCACGGCGTCGTGCAGTGCCGCGTGGACCTCGACGTTGTGATGGCGATCGGTCGGAACGCAGCACACCCACGGACCGGGCTGTTCGAGTTGCTCGACCAGTTCGTCGACTGCTTGAACGGTGCGGGCGTCGAGCCCGTACGACGTCGCGAGTGCGACGACGTCGACGCCCAGCGGTGTCCCGAAGAGCTGCTCGAACCGGTCCTCCGGCAGCGCCGTCGCCTGCGGCAGGAACGAGAAGATGCCGCCACCGTCGTTGTCGACGACGACGATGCGCAGGTCTGCGTCGCGGGCGTGCAGCGCCGTGAGTGCGTTGCTGTCGTGGACGAACGCCAGGTCACCGAGCAGGACGAACGTGGTCCGTCCGTCGAGCGCCCGTCCGAGCGCCGTCCCCAGCACCCCGTCGATGCCGTTCGCACCACGGTTGGCGTACGCACGAGCCCGGCTCCCACCGAACCATTCGAGGTCGCGCACCGGCATCGAGGATGCCACGACCAGGTCGGCGCCATCGTCGATGGAGTCGGCCAGCGTGCGCGCCACGCCCGGCTCGGTCAGCTCGTCGAACCGGGACAAGGTGTCCACGATCACGCTGTCGGCGATCCGGTCGGCGGAGCTCCATGCCTCGAGCCACTCGCCGTCGGTACTCGACGTCGACGGCAGCGCAGCGAACAGGTCGTCGATCGCGACGATGGCCGAGACGTTGTGATCGGGATCGATCAGCCCCGGGCCGCCCACCTGCAGCAGCGTGGCGCCGGCGGCGGTGGCCCGCGCCGTCCACTGTGCCAGCACCTTCGAAGCCGCCGGCCGACCGATACGAACGATCACCTCGGGCAGGTGATCGGCGGCGAAGCGCTCGTTGCGCAGGACAGCATCGGCCGTCGAGATCGTGCCGGGCAGGTGCCGCATCTGCGAGAGCGGGTCGGCGACGACCGGCCAGCCAGTCCGCTCGGCGAGCGCCGAGACGGCCTCGGCGTCCACACCGCTGCGTCCGCCGACGACGATCAGCCCGCGAGGCGACTCGATCGCCGGAACGGCATCGAATCGCCGGCCACTCGGTGCGGTGGGGCCGGACGAGCGCGACGCGACCCCCGACCGCGGCGGGAGGTCGCCCGTGTCGCCGAGCAGCGGCTCACGGAATGCGAGGTTCAGTTGCACCGGGCCGCGCACGGCGTGCGACCAGGCATCGACAGCGAGCTCGCGCCACAACGACCGCTCGACGTCGACCGGCACCCCAGGGTCGCGGGACCACACGGCGTGGCGTCCGTAGAGATCGATCTGGTCGATGGTCTGCGGAGCGCCCACGCCGCGCAGCTCCTCCGGTCGATCGGCGGTGAGCACGATCATCGGGATCTCGGAGAGCCCGGCCTCGACCACGGCCGGATAGAAATTGGCCGCCGCCGTTCCGCTCGTGCACAACAGCAGTGCCGGGCCGCCATCGAGCCCGAGTCCGAGCGCGGCGAAGGCTGCCGACCGTTCGTCGTGGACCACGTGGACGTGCATCTCGGCGCGGCCGGCGAGCGCGAGCGCCATCGGCGTCGACCTCGACCCGGGAGCGATCACCGCGTGCCGGACACCGAGTGTGAGCCACTCGTCGACCAGCGTCGCGCAGAACGTCGCCTGGACATCCTGCGGGCGGGGATCTGCAGCGCCGACCATTGCCGACAGACGATAGGCGCATACCGTGTCGATCATGACGGCGATCTCGAATCCGGAAGCAACCCGCCCGACCGTCACCGTCGAGGTGTGGTCGGACGTGGTGTGCCCGTGGTGCTACATCGGCAAGCGCAAGTTCGCGTCCGGGCTCGCGCAGGTCGAGGCCGAACTCGCTGCGGCCGGCGTCGACGTGGAGTTCGACGTCTCGTATCACCCGTACCAGCTCGACCCGACCGCGGCCCCGGGCGTCGCCGGGCCGGTACTCGACGCCTACGCGAGGAAGTTCGGCGGACCAGAGCGGGCCGAGGCGATCATCGCCCACGTGTCCGAACGCGCTGGCGAGGTCGGGCTCGAGTTCCGGATGGACCGTGCGCTGCGGGCCAACACACTGCTCGCGCATCGTCTGATCTGGCTGGCGGGCCAGCCCGACTCACCGGTCGCCCAGGACGCGATGAAGGAGCGGCTGCTGCGGGCGTACTTCCACGACGGCATGAACATCGGCGACCCCGACGTGCTCGCCGACTGTGCCGCCGAGGTGGGATTCGACCGCGACGAGGTCCACGAGTTCCTGGCAACCGGGCGCGGCACCGACGAGGTGCGCACCGAGCTCGACCACGCCAGCGACAGCGGCATCACCGCCGTGCCGACCTACGTGGTCAACGGTCGTTGGGCGATCCCCGGAGCACAAGAACCCGAAACCTTCGCCCAGGTGCTGCGCAAGATGGCCGACCAGGCGGTCGCCGAGCAGGCTTGATGCCTCGATTCGTCCTCGCTCACGGCTTCACCCAGTCGGCACGGTCCTGGGCGACGTTCCAGCGGCTCCTCGAATCCCGACTGCCCGGGGCGACGACGATCGCCGTCGATCTGCCGGGGCACGGAGACGCAGCACCGCCTGCCGACGTCGATCTGTGGACCAGTGCGGATCTCCTCGCCGAACGGGGTGGACCCGGTGTCTACGTCGGATACTCGATGGGTGGGCGCGTAGCGCTGCACACCGCGCTGACGCGACCCGAGGTCGTCGAGCAGCTGGTGCTGATCGGGGCGACCGCGGGCATCGACGACCCCGACGAACGCGCCGCGAGACGAGTGGCCGACGAACGCCTCGCCGACCACATCGAGGCCGTCGGCGTGTCGACCTTCATCGACGAGTGGCTGGCCAACCCGCTCTTCGCCGGGCTCACCGAGGCCACCGCACTGCGGGCTGATCGCCTCCGCAACACCCCGGCCGGTCTGGCCGCCAGCCTCCGGGCAACCGGCACCGGCACGCAGACTCCGCTCTGGGATCGTCTCGGCGAGATCGAGTGCCCCGTACTCGTCCTCGTCGGCGAACACGACGCGAAGTTCACCGATCTCGGCCGCCGACTGGTCGACGGTCTCCGCCGGGCAGAGCTCGTCGTCATCCCCGCCGCCGGCCACAGCGTCCACCTCGAAGACCCCGACGCCACCGTCGATGCGATCGCCGCCTGGCTCCGCTGACGCGGGGTCGCCCTGCGATGAGCCAAGTGACGCCATCCGGGCGGTTCGCTCATCGCAACCCCATCCACCCCCGCACCGATGAGCCAAGTGACGCCATCCGGGCGGTTCGCTCATCGCAACGGAGATCTCAGAGGGCAAGGCCGATGGTGACCAGGAGGCCCCAGGCGAGCTGCAGCCTGCCGGTCGCGCCCAACACGGGGATCAATGCAGCACCGGTGGCGCCACCGAGGACCGACCGGACCGGACGGACCGCCAGCGGGATCGCCGCCAGGCCGAGCAGCACGGGGAGACGCCACGCGGCGCCGACCGCCGACAGCACGAACGCCGCACCGATCAACCCGACGTAGAACCACCGCGTTCGCTGATCGCCGAGGCGCACGGCCAGCGTCTTCTTGCCCACCTCACGATCGGTCGGGATGTCGCGAAGGTTGTTGATCACCAGCAGTCCGCACGCCAAGGCACCGACCGCCGACCCCATCACCAGCGACAGGGCGGTGACCGATTCGATCGCGGCGAACGTGGTGCCTGCCGTCGCGACGAGACCGAAGAACACGAACACGAACACTTCACCGAGCCCGAGGTATCCGTACGGCTTGGGTCCACCGGTGTAGAACCAGCCCGCCGCGATCGCTGCGGCGCCGACGAGCAGCAGGATCAGCGACGTCGACAGGGCGATGGCCAACCCTGCGACTCCGGCGACCGCGAACGACAGCAGCGCCGCTCGCTTCACCGCCGGCGGACTTGCGAGCCCACTCGCCACCAGGCGTGTCGGCCCGACGCGCACGTCATCGGTCCCGCGCACGCCGTCGCTGTAGTCGTTCGCGTAGTTCACGCCGACCTGCAGCGAGACGCTCACGATCAGCGCCGCGGCCACTCTCCACCACACGATGTCGGCCGGTTCGCCGACAGCTGCCGCGGCTCCGACGGCGACGGGCACCACCGCAGCGGGCAAGGTCCGGGGCCGCGCTCCGGTGATCCAACGAGACATGTGTGCGCCATGATGGGCCGATGAAGCAACTCTGGCAACTCGGCGCCCTCGAACTCGCGGATCGCATCCGGTCCAAGGAGGTCTCGAGTCGGGAGGTCCTCGAGGCCCATCTGACCCGGGTCGACGAGTGCAACGGGTCGCTCAACGCGATCGTGCGGCTGCTCGCCGACGAGGCGAGAGCGGCCGCCGACGCTGCGGACGCCGCAACTGTCGCGGGCGCCGCCGTCGGCCGGTTCCACGGCGTGCCGTGCACGGTCAAGGAGAACATCGACCTGGCGGGGACGCCGACCACCCAGGGTGTGAAGGCGCTGGCCGAGGCGGTCGCCCCGATCGACGCGCCGACCGTCGAGCGGATGCGTGCCGCCGGCGCGATCCCCTTCGCACGCACGAACCTGCCCGACTTCGGGCTCCGCGTCCACACCGACTCCGAACTCCATGGTCCCACCCGGAACCCGTGGAATCCGAACGTGACCGCCGGCGGGTCGAGCGGCGGAGAGGGCGCGGCGATCGCTTCGGGAATGAGCCCGATCGGGCTGGGCAACGACATCGGCGGCTCGCTTCGCAACCCGGCGCACTGCTGTGGCATCACATCGATCAAGCCGACGGTCGGCGTGATCCCGATGGCGTCGGTGATCCCGACCGAGGATTTCACGCTCTCGGAGCAGGTCATGGTCGTCGAGGGCCCGATGGCCCGCAACGTCGCCGACATCCGTGCAGGTCTCGAGGTGCTCGCCGGCCGGCACTGGCGCGATCCGCGCAGCGTCACCGCCACGCTGACCGACGCCGGAGACGGCGAGCGGCTGCGGATCGCGGTGATGACCGACCCGCCCGGCGGCACGACCGACCCCGGCATCGCCGGCGCCATCCGCTCGGTCGCCGACCTGCTCGCCGATGCCGGACACGACGTGGTCGATGCGGTTCCCCCCGGCTACGAACGCACGGCCGATCTCTGGCGGATGCTGATGCTCGACGACATCCGCGCGCAGAAAGAGCTGCTGCCGCTGGTGCTGGGCGCAGATGCGATGAGCTTGCTCGAGATGTTCGACGCCTCGTCGGAGCCCACGAAGATTCCCGACACGCACCTCATGCACGCCGAGCGCTACGGGCTGATGCGCCAGTGGTCGGCGTTCCACCAGGAGTACCCGGTGCTGTTGTCGCCGACGTGGGCACTCCGTGCGTTCGTCCCGGGAGCTGATCTCGATCCGGACACCGCGGTCGAGATGATGACCGACACGATCCGCCCGGTCGTGCCTTCGAACCTGCTCGGGACCCCGTCGGTGGTCACGCCCGCCGGAGTCGTCGACGGGCTGCCGGTCGGCATCCAGGTGATGGGTGACCGTTACACCGACCTGCGGTGTCTGACGATCGCTGCCGAGATCGAGTCGTTCGTCGGTACGTTCACCCCGATCGACCCGATCACGTCGTGAACCGGCTCGTTGCGATCGACCTGCCGGGAGGTCCCGGCTTCGTCGACGAGCTGCAGCGAGTCTGGGATGCCGGCGATGCCGCCTTCCCCGTCGACCAGCGACTGCCCGGCGATGCGAAGCGCGAGTTGTGTGCGGCGATGCGGGTGGGCGACGAGGTCGAGCCGGGCGATGCGCTCGTGGTGGCCACGAGCGGCTCCACCGGCGCTCCAAAAGGCGTGGTCCTGACCCACGATGCCGTCACGGCGTCGGCGAGAGCGACCAGCGACCGCCTCGCGGTGCGAGCCGACGACCACTGGCTCGCCTGCCTCCCCCTGTCCCACGTCGGCGGGTTGTCGGTGGTGACGCGTGCGCTCCACGCCGGGACGAAGCTCACCGTGCTGCCCGGCTTCGAGGTCGCTGCCGTCGAGGCTGCGGGGGCAACCCTGGTCTCCCTGGTTGCGACCGCGCTCGCCCGCATCGACGCCGCCCGCTTCCGCACCATCGTGCTCGGAGGGAGCCGACCTCCCGACGACCGCCCCGCCAACTGCGTCACGACGTACGGGATGACCGAGACCGGGAGCGGCGTCGTCTACGACGGGGTACCGCTCGACGGCGTCGAGGTCGACATCGCGAGCGATGGCGAGATCCGCCTCCGGGCGCCGATGCTGATGCGGTGCTACCGCGACGGCACGACGCCGTTCGACGACGACGGCTGGTTCGCCACCGGCGACCTCGGCGAATGGCGACCTGACGGCACGCTGCACGTCGCCGGCCGGCGAGGCGACCTGATCATCACCGGTGGCGAGAACGTGTGGCCCGAAGCGGTGGAAGCCGCGCTGGCGGACCATCCCGGCGTGGCCGAGGTGATGGTCCGCGGCATCGCGGATCCTGAGTGGGGTCAACTGGTCGAGGCGGTGATCGTGCCGGCCGGTGACCCGCCGACGCTCGATTCCCTTCGCGGCCACGTCAAGCGACGCCACCCGAGCTTCATGGCCCCCAAGCGCCTCAGCCTCGTCGAGTCACTCCCGCGCACGAACCTCGGCAAGCTCCGTCGCGGGCAACCCTGACGCTGACCGGTGTCATCCGGCAGCCACGCCGGCGCCACCGTCGATCACGTAGGTCTCGCCGGTGATCCAGCTCGCGAGGTCGCTCGCGAGGAACGTGGCCAGGTTCGCGATGTCCTGCGGTTCGCCGAGGCGCCTCAGTGGCATCCGGGCAGCGAGTTGCTCGCCGAAGTTGTCGACGAGGACCTGGGCGAAGTCGGTCACGACGAGTCCGGGGGCGATGCCCACCACCCGGGTCGGTCCGAGTTCGGACGCAAGCTGGCGGGTCATGTGGATGAGCGCCGCCTTGGTCAGGTTGTAGATCCCGAGCCCGCCGCCATCGGTGCGCAGCCCGCCGACCGAGGCGATGTTGACGATCGTGCCGGGCTGCTCCTTGAACGACTGCTCCCACGCCGCCCTGCACCACAGCAGCGGGGCTTCGAGGTTGACCTGGAACGTCTTGTCGTAGCGACCCTTGTCGACGTCGAGCGTGCGCCCGTAGTACGGATTGGTCGCGGCGTTGTTGACGAGGATGTCGAGCCCGCCGAAACGTTCGATCGTCGCGCTGACGGCTCGCTCACCGGCGTCGGCATCGCCCGCGTTCGCTGCGAAGATCTCGACGTCGCCGATCATGCCGGCCCGTGCCGCCTCGAGTTGGTCCTGCTTGCGGCTGTTGATCATGACCTTCGCTCCCGACGCTGCCAGCGATGCGGCGATCGCCTTGCCGATGCCCTTCGAGGCGCCGGTGACCAGCGCGACCTTGCCGTCGAGTGAGATGTCCATGGC
>DATKXG010000270.1:0-9712 GCA_035529175.1 Ilumatobacteraceae bacterium | reverse complement strand
CCTGCGATGGCGCTGCCGAGCTTCGCCGAACTCGTGCTGGGCTGACCAACAGAGCCATCGAGACCGACAGCGGTCAGACCTCCAGGAGTTCGCCGTCGCCGGTCGGTCGTGGCGCCGACGGTTCGAGCGCGTCGGGCCCGTGGTCGGGACGCGTCGACGTCCGCAGCGTCGCGACCAGTGCAGCGACGGCGATCACGACGCCGACCGCGATGAGGACGCCCGACGCGGTACGCCAACCGTCGCTGAGTGGGAGGACGCGCAATGGGGAGGGCGGGAGTTGGCCATCGTCGCGACCGCGCAGCAGTGTCTGCGGATCGACGTCGACCGGGAGGTTGACCAGCGCCCACCATCCAGCGACCACCACCAGTGCGAGTGGCGCCCAGCGTGACCAGATCCTCTCCATTCCGATCACGACGAGGACCGCGGCGGCACCGATCGCCGGCATGGAGTACCGGGCGTGGGCGTTGCCACCGCCGCTGGCATGTTGCGCGATGGTGAGTGCGATGAGCGCCACCGCCACCAGGGCGAGTGCGAGCTGCCACCGCAGGGTCGACGCGTCTCCGATGCGACCATCGGACACCAGTTCGTCCTCGTCGTCAGCGCCGTCGTCACCCGCGGGTCGGCGGGTGATCCGGCCGGTGACGAGCACGATGACCACACCCAGCGCCGCAAGCATGGTCAGCACGACCGAGCCGGGCGGCAGCATGCGCCGACGGGTGGTCGGCGACATCAGGCCCTCGAACACGTTCGACCACATCGACCAGCGCACGATCATGTCGAGCATCGAGCCGCGCCGCTCGCGGCGGAACATCTCGAGCAGGTACTGCGAGGCGCCGATGTCGCCGTACAGCACCATGTTGCGTGCGTAGAACCACCCGAAGAGAACGACCGCCGGTCCCAGCCCGATCGCCGACAGCCGGACGGCGTTGCGCAGCTGCGCATTGGTCGACGGGGCCGGCCGGGTGAATCGACACAGCGCCACGACCCCGACGACGGCAATTGCGAGCAACATCGTCGCTGCCCGCGCGCCGAAAGCAACAGCGGCCGTGGCCGCCAACAGCACCAGATCTCGTCGAGCGAGCGCGTCGATGCGACGGATGCATCGGGCCCCGGCCCAAACGACTGCGGTGCCGGCGGCGAAACCGAGACCATCGTTGAGGCCCTGGGAGAACACCGCATGACCCTGAGGAACGAGCGCAGCCAGTGCAGCGGCGAGGAGCGCCAACCGATGGTTCCGGCGGGTGATCTCCGATGCCAACAGGAATGTGAACACCACGCCGACCGCCGCGAACGCGACGTTGGCGAAGCGCATCAGGATCAATCCGCCGTCGAGTGCGCCGGTCGCGCTGCTCGCCCAGACCAGCGGCGAGACGGCGAGGTAGTGCAGCGGAGGATGGTTGGCGACCCAGACCCCTCGGTAACGGATGTCGTTCGCCGTCGACCGCTCGGCCTGCCATTGGCGCGCCTCGAGCGGTACCTCGGGCAACCTGCGGATCTCGGGGAGCCGACCCGAGGCGATCTCCTGGGCGTACCCGACGTGCGCGGTCTCGTCCGTCGGGAAGAACGGTGGCTGCTGCAACGCGTGCAGGGCACCGATACCTACGAACGCGACGACGATCGCGACGAGGCCGACGACGATCGCAACCGGAACTCGCTTCGAGTCGACGGCTGCGACGTCGCTGCGCGTGGGGGGCTCAGACAGCGACACGCGGCGAAGCTACCCGGCACCGAACCGGGATAATCGGCGCGATTGCGGCCGTCATCGAGCGTTCACGCAACGCCGTCGTCGCCACCGCCGGCGTCGTCGATCGTGCCGACCAGGCCGGCGTCGACCCATGTGCGCAGCTTCTCCCATGCGTAGATGCCCGTCGAGTGCCCGTCGCTCCAGTCGAGACTGAGGCCCCATGCGCCGGAGAGTTCGGCGTCGGTGATCGTGATCGCCTCTCCACGTTCGACAGCCGGCTGCACCGATTGCCCTCGGGTCCGCTTGGCGTTGCAGTCGGCGCAGGGGCAGGCAAGACGCAACGGCCCGAGCTCGAATCGGGCGCGGACACCATCGTCGAAGAGGACCTCGACGTGTGACCGACGGTCCACTTCGACGGATTCGATGTCATGCTGGGCCACGTGTCGAGCGTATCGAGGGGCGGCCAGCCCCAACCTCTGTCGCCGACCTGTCCGACGCCGATCGGTCGTGCGTGGCTGCGCAATCGGTGGGACGACCTCGCGTTCGTGCACTGGCCGTACGACCCCGACGAGGTCCAGGCCCTGCTGCCGGAAGGACTACGGGTCGACACGTTCGACGACGGAACAGGTCCTCGGGCCTGGGTGTCGCTGGTCCCGTTCCGGATGCGACGGGCAGGGCCGGCGTTTCTCCCGCCGCTGCCCTGGCTCTCGACGTTCGCCGAGACGAACGTGCGCACCTACGTGGTCGACTCGGCCGGGAATCGGGCGGTGTGGTTCCTCTCGCTCGATGCCACCCGACTCGCAGTCGTCGCGTTCGCTCGATGGACGATCGGGTTTCCCTACGTGTGGTCGACGATGTCGATCGAACGCACCGGCGACCGGTGGACCTACGACACGAGACGTCGCCGGTGGCCGCGATCGCCTGGCGCGACGACAAGGGTGACCGTCGAGGCCGGCGCCGTGGTCACGCCTACGCCACTCGACGTGTTCCTCACCGCTCGGTGGGGCACCGTGGCCGAATGGCGTGGCCAACTCCGCCACCATCCGGTCGACCATCCACCATGGCAGCTTCGGGCCGGGAAGATCATCGAACTCGACGACACCGCTGTCACTGCCTGCGGGCTCATCGCCCCAGTCGGGGAACCACTCGTGCGTGTCGCCGAACCGTTGGACGCCCGTTTCGGACGTCCCGTTCGGGTGTAGCCGAGTACGTTCGGCGATGCAAGCCCTCGTCGACCGAGCCTCCTGACCGATCCGTGCGTACCCTCGAGTCGACATGACGTCGCCACTCGCCGCGGATCCACCGCTGGTCCGCCACCTCCCGGGTCCGGGTGCCCGACTCCCTGACGGCTCGACCGACGGCGACGCGATCCTCGGCGGGTTCACCGATTACGTCGACGGGCTCGGCCTCGAGCTGTACCCGGCTCAGGAGGAAGCGATCTTCGAAGTCGTCCTCGGCAATCACGTGATCCTCAATACGCCCACGGGCTCCGGCAAGTCGCTCGTCGCCACCGCAGCGCACTTCGCGGCGCTGGCCGAGGGGAAGCGCAGCGTCTACACCGCGCCGATCAAGGCACTGGTGAGCGAGAAGTTCTTCGCGCTGTGCCGCGAGTTCGGCTCCGACCGCGTCGGGATGGTCACCGGCGACGCCGCCGTGAACCCCGATGCGCCGATCATCTGCTGCACGCAGGAGATCCTCGCCAATTGGGCGTTGCGCGACGGGCGTGATGCGCCGGTCGATGTCGCCGTGGTCGACGAGTTCCACTACTACGGCGACCCGCAGCGGGGATGGGCGTGGCAGGTGCCGTTGCTGGAGCTGCCACACACCCAGTTCCTGCTGATGTCGGCGACGCTCGGCAACGTCGAGTTCTTCCGCCAGGATCTCACCGAGCGGACCGGGCGCGACACGACCGTCGTCAAGTCGGTGCAGCGGCCGGTGCCGCTCGACTTCGAATACCGCACCACGACGTTGCACAACAGCGTGACCTCGCTGCTCGAGTCCGGCCGGGCACCGATCTATCTGGTCCACTTCACGCAGAAGGACGCGACCGAGGCGGCGCAGAACTACCTGGCGCTCGACCCGCTGAGCAAGACGGAGAAGGCCGCCGTGAAGGAGGCGCTGGCCGGGTTCCGGTTCGACTCCCCCATCGGCAAGGACCTCCGTCGCTTCATCACCGCCGGCGTCGGCGTGCACCACGCCGGCTTGCTGCCCAAGTACCGGTTGCTGGTGGAGAAGCTCGCTCAAGATGGATTGCTCAAGATCATCTGCGGTACCGACACGCTCGGGGTGGGTGTCAACGTGCCGATCCGCTCGGTGCTGTTCACGCAGTTGTGCAAGTACGACGGGTCCGGCGTGCGGATCCTGTCGAACCGCGAGTTCGCACAGATCGGCGGGCGGGCGGGCCGCAAGGGGTTCGACGACCGGGGCGACGTCTGGGTGCAGGCACCCGAGCACGTGGTCGAGAACCAGCGCCTGGGCGAGAAGGCGGCAGCGAGCGGCAAGAAGAAGGTCGTCAAGAAGAAGCAACCCGAACGGGGCTACGCGCACTGGACCCAGGAAACGTTCGACAAGCTGGTGAGCGGCGAACCCGAGGAGTTGAAGTCGCACTTCCAGGTGAGCCACCAGATGGTGATGAACCTGCTCGACCGACCGGTCGTGCACGACCCCGACGGCAGCGAGGTCGACGGGTGTCGGGCGGTGCGGACGCTGTTGACCGACAACCACGAGCCGCGGAGACGCCAGCGAGCACACATCCGCCGGGCGATTTCGATCTATCGGTCGCTGGTCGAGGCGGAGATGTTGGAGTTCCCCGACGAGCCCGACGAGTACGGACGGCGCGTGCGGGTCAACTTCGACCTGCAGGATCAGTTCGCGCTGCACCAGCCGTTGTCGCTGTGGGCGGTCGAGGCACTCCACGCGCTGCCCGCCGCCGAGGCGGAGGCCGCGGACGCGTCGAATTCCGGGGCCGAGGCAGGGTCCGGTGATGCGATCGACCATGCGTTGAACATGTTGACGGTCATCGAGTCGGTGCAGGAGAACCCCGGCGTGGTGCTCGCTGCGCAGGTGAAGCGAGCCAAGGACGAGTTGATGGCCGAGATGAAGTCGTCGGGCGTCGAGTACGAGGAACGCATGGAGCGCTTGTCGCAGGTGGAGTATCCGAAGCCGAACTCAGCGTGGATCTACGGCAACTTCAACGAGTTCCGCACCCGCCATCCATGGGTGGGCGGCGACACGGTGGCCCCGAAGGCGATCGTGCGCGAGATGTACGAGCGGGCGATGACGTTCGGTGAGTACGTCAACGACTACGGGCTGAAGCGGTCGGAAGGCGTGGTGCTGCGGTACCTGTCGGATGTCTACAAGGGTCTCGTGCAGAACGTGCCCGAGGAGCTGGCGACGCCGGAGCTCGGCGACATGGTGGCGTGGCTCGGCGCAGTCGTGCGTCACGTCGACTCGAGTCTGATCGACGAATGGGAGCGGCTGCTGCATCCCGAGGATGCTGCATCGGTCGACGATCTGCGACCGACCTTGCCCACCGGTGAGCGCTCGATCGTCGACGACGACCGGGCGTTCCGGGTGATGGTGCGCAACCGGGCGTTCGACTGGGTGCAGCGCCTGGCGCGCCGAAACGGCTACGACGAGATCGTCGCCGATGCCGCCGATCGCGACCGTTGGCAGTCCGGTGAGGACGTGATCGCCGCGATGGCGGCATATCGCGACGAGTTCACCGACGTGCTCGACGACGCAACGGCACGATCGGGCGAGTTGTTCCGCTACGACCGGATGTCGGGTCGGGTGACGCAGATCCTCCACGATCCGGAGGGCTCGAACGAGTGGCGGATCGAGGCGATCGTCGACGTCGATGCATCCCGCGAGAACGACCGGGTGGTGTTGCGATTGGTCGAGCTGGGGCCATTGCGGTGACACGGAGCGCCGGCATCGTGTTGCGCCGGCGCACGGCAAACGGTGCCGTCGAGGTGTTGCTCGGGCACATGGGCGGCCCGTTCTGGCAGCGACGACAGGAAGGTGCGTGGACGATCCCCAAGGGCGAGGTCGAGCCGGGTGAAGAACCGCTCGCCGTGGCCCGACGCGAGTTCCACGAGGAGCTGGGGATGCCAGTGCCACCAGGCGACCTCGTCGATCTGGGCGAGGTCCGACAGGCCGGCGGCAAGGTCGTTCGGGCCTGGGCGGTGGAGGGCGATCTCGACGTCGAGGCAATCGTCAGCAACACCTTCGAGCTCGAGTGGCCACCGAAGTCCGGGCGCATCCAGTCCTTTCCCGAGATCGACCGTGCTGCTTGGTTCGACCTCGAGTCGGCCCGAGCGGTGATCGTCGCCGGTCAACGACCGCTCCTCGACCGTCTGACGACCGAACTCTGAGACACCCCGCTGTCAGAGTGGGGCGTGAGGACGTCTCGATGCGTCCGAATCGTCGTCTTCTGCGACCAGCGTGAACCCACTGACCTTCGGAGGTCGTTTCATGGTCGCTCTTCCAGACCCCACATCCGCCACGAACATCATTCCCTTCGGACCGGCGACCGACTCGCCCGGATTCGCCCTCCCCGTAGCCGGCTGTCGGTGCCTGATCTGTCAGGCGTTCACCTCCCCGGAGGCCATCGACCAGCTCGAGATCGACATCATGGACATCGTCGCCGATCTCCTCGACCACGGTTGGGTGCCCGAAGCGCTCGTCGAAAGGGTCGAAGAACTCGCGCTTCGCGGACCGTACGCCTGCCAGATCGTCACATTGGCGATCGTCTCGCACGCCGGGTACTGGCTCAGCTCACCGGCGATGTTCGATCTACTCGACGACGTCGACGAGCTCGCCGCAGGTTCTCAACATGTTGTCGGGATGACCATTCCTGGCTGGCTGCGGCGATACGTAGAGGACGAGGCCGGCCTTGCCACAGCGCTCAACGGCACCGCCGACGTGTTCGAGATCCTGCCTGTCCTGCCGTGTCCATCAGCAACGCCGACCTCAGCGCGCCTGGCTGGCAGCGTCTGGGAAATCTGGCGTCGTCACCGGTGAGCGCAACCGTGGCACGTCGCCCCGCGAACTCTGTGACAGCCCCTTGTCATGATGGGACGTATGAGTTCTGCCAGCACCGTGATCGGGGAGGGAGTGGGCGAGGCGGCGCTCGATGTCGTGCGGTTGCGGCTGGTCAGCTCGATCGTGGAGGAATCGGCGGTGGTTCGGGCTCGTGACGCGATCGGTCGGGCGTCGTCGGCGATGGCCGGACTGTTCGACGTGGATGTGTCGGCGTTGGACGCTGACGAGTTGCGCAGCTGGCTCGAGGAGGTCGAGGGGTTGCGTCGCACCGTCGAGGCCGCCGCGGTCGCTGCGGCGGGTGTGGTCGACCGGTCGAACCCGTTCCGCGAGCAGGGCTTCCTGTCGGCGAAGACGGTGGTGAAGCACATGTGTCGACTGTCGGGGCCCGAAGCGCACCGTCGGGTCCAGACCGCCCGTCTGCACGACGCCCTTCCCGAGTGGGCTGATGCCGAGGCTGACGGACGTGTCGGCGTCGCCCAATCCGAGTTGATGGCCCGGATCGCCGCCAACCCGCGCATCCCCGCCAGCGTGTTGGAGCGTGACTCACCGGCACTGTTGGAGGACGCGATCGGCCAATCGTTCGACGAGTTCGAACGCCGCGCCCGCACCTGGGAAACGTTGGCCGATCCTGACGGTGACCGCGACCGCAACGAACGCGCTCACGCCAACCGTGACGTACGTATCCGGCCCCGACCCCAGGGTGGCTGGACCATCACCGGCAACCTGGCCGAGTTGGACGGATGCGAAGTCAACGAGATCTTCGCGTGGTTCATCGACGCCCAATGGCGAACCGACTGGGCCGACGCTCGCAGCCGTTTGGGCGACGCCGCCACCACCGCCGATCTTGTCCGCACGGAAGCGCAACGCCGCGCTGACGCGTTCGTCGCGATGGCCAAAGCAGCCGCCTCAGCAGCCCCTGGCTCGCAGGCACCCAAGACGACGGTCAACATCTTGATCGACGACGAAACCTTCGACGCCCACCTGCGCGGTGAGACGCCCGAGCCACGTCGCTACCGCGATGTCGTGGTGCGCACCCAGTCCGGGCGGCGTCTGCATCCCGACGACGTCGTCAACGCCGCGTTGATCGGCCACATCCGCCGTGTCGTCTACGACGGCTCGGGCACCGTCATCGAACTCGGCCGCCGTCAACGGCTGTTCCGCGGATCATCACGCGAGGCGGTGATGTTGCTGCTCACCACCTGTGTCTGGATCGGCTGCGACCGGCCGATTGCGTGGTGCGACGCCGATCACTCCGTGTCCTGGAAAGCCTTCGGCGCCACCGTGCCGAGAAACGGTGGCGGACTCTGCGACTGCCACAACAACCTCAAAGAACAAGGCTTCCAGGTCTACCGAGACGACCACGGCACCTGGCACGTCATCGACCCTCAGGGCAACGAAATCACCTGAGCGGCGAGCAGGCCGCTTGGCGCGTGGGACCTACTCCTGCACGGACGCTGGGACGGCGACCACACGCGCCCTCAGCCACTCCCCCAGCGCCTTGGCCTGCGCGTCCTGGCGGGTCGACGCGGCGACGCCCTCCTGGAGGAGTCCGCGCACCACGAAGTTGAGCGAGCGCAGGTTCGGGAATCGGTAGCGATCGACCGTGAGCGCAGCGGTCTCCGGGAGCAGTTGCTGGAGTCGCTCGACCGTCAGCTCGGCGTCGAGCCACGCCCAACCCGCATCGGTCCGGGCGTAGACGCCCAGATTCGCATCGCCGCCCTTGTCGCCCGAGCGCGTCCCGACGAACGACCCGAGCGGCACCTCCACCATTGCGCCCCCTTCGGTCCGGGCGGGGACGGGGCCGGGGGGGACCGTCACGGTCCGGGTGGGGACGGGGCCGGGGGGGACCGAGTCGATCTGGGTGGTGGTTTCGTTGACGTGGACGTACTGCGGGACCAGATCGGCGGGCACGGTCGCTGGGCGATAGACGCCGAACGGTGACGCGGCGCTCGGACCGCCGCCGAGGCCGTACATGCCGGGGATGCCGGCCAGCACGGTGTGCACCATTGCGTCGTTGAAGGCGCGGCCCACCTTTCGTTCGTCGGGATCCTTCACCGTGACCCGCCAGATCGCTGTCGCCTCCTCCTGCGTCGCAGGATCGGGCTTGTTCGTGTGGACGA
The DNA here is from genome assembly GCA_035529175.1 of Ilumatobacteraceae bacterium. Taxonomy (GTDB): domain Bacteria; phylum Actinomycetota; class Acidimicrobiia; order Acidimicrobiales; family Ilumatobacteraceae; genus Sva-07. Next base: position 862 of record DATKXG010000270.1, on the reverse strand, counting down.
CCTTGTTCTCGATGAACGCGAAGTCGTCGGGCCCGTAGGGGCAGGCATCCCAGAACGCCGCTTCGGCGAACGCCGCCTTCTCGTCGATGTCGAGCCCGGTCAGCGCCACCGTGAACGAGTTGCGGTACCCGCCCAGTTCGTTCATCGCGACCTTCAGCGTCGAGGGAGGGGCCTCACCACGCGTGCCGGACACCCGCACCCGATCGCGTCCGAGCTGCTCGACCTCGATCGTGTCGAAGCGGGCGGTGACGTCGGGGCCGAGATACTCGGGGCCGCCGATCTCGTAGAGCAACTGCGACGTCACGGTCTCGACGTTGACGACGCCACCGGTGCCGTCGTGCTTGCCGATGACGCACGAGCCGTCTGCGGCCACCTCGGCCCACGGGAACCCGAACCGGGCGCCACCGCCTCCCGCACCCTTCGCCTCGTTGCGGCCCTCGATCTCGTGGAAGAACGAGTAGTTGCCACCGGTGACCTGGGCGCTGCACTCGATGATGTGGCCGGCGACCACTCCCCCGGCGAGCTGGTCGAAATCGTCGCGCTTCCAGCCGTGGTGCCACGCCGCGGGGCCACACGTGACCGCAGCGTCGGTGACCCGGCCCGTGATCACGATGTCGGCGCCCTTGGTGAGCGCGTCGACGATGCCGAAGCAGCCGAGGTACGCGTTGGCCGTGAGGAACCGTGTCGGGTCACCCAGACTCGTCGCCGATCCGAATGGAGCGAGCGCGCCGGACTCGGCGAGTTCGATGATCCGCGGCATCAGGTCGTCACCGTCGATGTAGGCAATCGTGGGCGAGAGCCCCAGGCGGTCGGCGACCTCGTGGACGGCGTCGGCACAGCCGTCGGGGTCGAGTCCGCCGGC
>DATKXG010000269.1:0-13822 GCA_035529175.1 Ilumatobacteraceae bacterium | reverse complement strand
CGGATGCCCGTCGAGCGGGACCGCCCGGTCGAGGTGCTCGGGCAGCTGGTCCTTGCAGAAGTACGGCCCCTCGAACAGTTCGGGGATCAGGATGATCTGGGCCCCTTGCGCGGCGGCGTCGCGCACCAGTCGTTCGGCCGTCGCGACGTTGGCGTCGACGTCGTCGGTCATCGCCATCTGGAGTGCTGCCACACGCAGTTCGGTCATCGGTGCGACGCTACTTGCCGTCGTCCGTGAGCGCGTCCGCGGCGCTCCACGCGCCCTCGATCGCATCGAGCCGCTCGGCTGCACGTTCGCGCCGCGCAGCTGCCACCTCGACGACGAAGAGGTTGAGCAACGCCAGCGTGCCGACATGGCTGTCGAACGGTCCGGTCGAGGCCGCCGCCACCACGAACGAACGCTCGGCAACCGCGGCGAGCGGAGAGAGCACGCCGTCGGTGATCGCGACCGTCCAGGCGCCGCGCTCGCGCGCCGCCGTCAAGGCGTCGATCAGCCACCGCTCGTAACGACGGAGGTCGAGCACCACGAGCGTCGCACCGGGGTCGGTGACCGCGAGCGTCCTGACGACATCGACCTGGGTGCCGTCGAGCAAGCGGACACCGGGTCGGAGCTGATCGAGATCGCCGACGAACTGCAGCGCCACCCCGCGCGAGGCCACCCCGGAGAGCACGAGGACCGGCGCGGTGTCGTCGGCGAGTCGTTCGACGACGGCGCGCCCGTCACCGACACGGATCGCTTCGAGGGTCGAACGCACGTTGGCCGCCTCGACGTCGGAGTGACGCGCCGCGAGCGTGTCGTCTCCGACACGCTGGTCACGGATGCGCTCGACAGCGGGCCGCAGCTGACCGCTCAGGTCGCGCTGCACGGACGCCTGCAGTTGCGAGTACCCGTCGAAGCCGAGCTTCACCGCGAAGCGCACGACGGTCGCCGTGCCCGTCCCGGTCGCCTCGGCGACGTCGGCGACGGTCCCGAAGGCCACGAGGTTCGGCGCGGCGAGGATCGTCTCACCGATCCGACGCTCCGACGGGGTCAGCGCCATCGCCCGCTCGGCCAGCCGCTGCTCCAGATCCATGCATGGGCACGGTAGCCCGGTCGGAACTGATCGACGATGTTCCAGCGGTGTGATAGAATGAAACGTCCATTCCACTCAGTAGGAGGTGCGCATCGTGAACTCCGTCGCCGACATCCTCGCCACACCGCCCATCGTGGATGCGTCCGGCTGGCGCGTCGCGCCGGCTGATGCACTCGGCAGCGAACTCGGCGAGGACCTCGTGCACGCCGCTGCCGTCGGTGCCCGTACCTTGCCCGCTGACGTCGACGACGCGCTCCTGCGTTTCACGGTGACCCCACCGCGCGCAGGCGCGCTCCTCCTGCGCAACGCACCGATCGGCGAACTCCCGCCGACGCCCCCGAGCCCCGAGGCGCCGGTCGCGAAGGACCTGGCGACCGAGCTCACACTCCTCACGGTCGCCCGTCGGCTCGGCCAGCCGGTCGGCTACGTGCCCGAACACGGCGGCCGCATCGTCCAGAACATCGTGCCGACGCAGCGCGACGCCGACCTGCAGACCTCGACGTCGTCCCGGTCGAACCTGATGTTCCACACCGAGACGGCGTTCCACCCGCACCGCCCGCGCTATCTCCTGTTGCTGTGCCTGCGCGGCGACCCGTCGGCGCACACGACGCTGGCGTCGGTGCACGACATCATGGACCACCTTCCCGACGACGTGGTCGACGCGATGTTCGAGCCACGGTTCCGCACCGCGGTCGATGCGAGCTTCCTGGGCGGGCGGGCCAACGAGCTCGGCCCCGCTCGGCCGCTCGTCACCGGCACGCGCGACGAGCCGACGTTCATCTTCGATGCCGACCTGACCGTGGGCATCGACGCCGCCGCCGAGGACGTCCTCGTGGCGGTCCGCTCGGCGATCGTCGAGGTCGAGACGTCGGTGGTACTCGAGCCAGGCGACCTGCTCGTCGTCGACAACAACGTCGCCGTGCACGGTCGTTCGCCCTTCAGCGCCCGCTTCGACGGCACCGACCGGTGGCTCCAGCGAGCGTTCGTCGTCACCGACCTGGCACCGAGCGCCGCCGACCGCACCGGCCGTGTGATCACCACCGAATTCGGTCGGGCCTGACCCGCGCCCCAGCGCTCAGATCTCGACGAGCGTCCCGACTTCGAACACCCGGTTGACCGGCAGCGAGAAGAAGCGGGTCGCGCTCCCAGCGCTGCGGTTCATCGCCACGAACAGCCGCTCACGCGCCGGGTGCATGCCCGGCGCTTTCGTCGCCGACACCGACTCGCGGCCGATGAAGTACGTCACCGTGTCCGGATCGAAGTCCTGACCGGGCAACTTCAGCAGCATCAATGCAGCCGGAACGTTCGGATCGTCGAGGTAACCGAAGCGGAGCGTGACCTGCTGGATGCCGGGGCCGACCTTGCGTGTCGTCAACCGCTCCCCTTCGGGAACCCGCGGCACGTCGGCGGTGTCCACGGAGACCATGAGGGTCAGCTGGTGGAGCACGTGATTGTGCGTGATGTTCGTGATCAGGGCGGGTGGTGCTGCGCCGGCATCCTTGAACATGTACACCGCAATCCCCGGGACACGGGCCGCGTCAGCGACGACTGCCTCGTGGACGACGACCTCGATCGGCCGCTCACCCCGGTGGATCCGAGCCGCGACCAGTTGACGGCCCCTCCTCCAGGTGGTCATCAGTAGCACGAGGATCAGGCCGACCAGCAGCGGGAACCAGCCACCCGAGACGATCTTCACCAGGTTCGCCGAGAGGAACGCGATGTCGACCACGAGCAGCGGGATGCAGACCGCGAGCGTGCGGCCGAGCGACCAGGCCCACCGGTCGCGGGCGACTCGGAAGAACAGCAGCGTCGTGATCAGCATCGTCATCGTCACGGCGATGCCGTAGGCGGAGGCGAGGTTGCTCGACGTCCGGAACCCCAACACGAGCCCCACACACCCGATCATCAGCAACCAGTTGACGACCGGGACGTAGATCTGGCCGACGTGGTGCGGCGAGGTGTGGGTGATCCGCATGCGTGGGAGGTAGTCGAGTTGGACCGCCTGGGCGGTGAGCGAGAACGCGCCAGAGATCAGCGCCTGCGAGGCGATCACGGTGGCGCAGGTGGCCAGCACCGCCAGCGGCAGGATCGCCCACGACGGCGCGAGCCGATAGAAGGGGCTCTCGACCGCCTCCGGGTCGGCGACCACGAGCGCTGCCTGGCCGAAGTAGTTGAGCAGCAGCGCCGGCAGGACGAGCACGTACCAGCTCAGCTGGATCGGTCGCCGACCGAAGTGACCCATGTCGGCATAGAGCGCCTCGCCGCCCGTGACCACGAGGAAGATCGAACCGAGGGCGACGAACGCATCACCCGGTTGGTTGACGAAGAAGTCGACGGCGTACGACGGCGAGACGGCACGGGCCACCCCTGGGTGTCGGACCACCTGGTTCAGGCCGAGCACGCCGAGCGTGACGAACCACACGAGCATCACCGGCCCGAACACCGAGGAGATCCGCGCCGTTCCGTTCCGCTGCACCGCGAACAGGCCGACGAGGATCACGATCGAGATCGGGATCACGAAGTGCTCGAAGGCCGTGCTCGCCACTTCGAACCCCTCGACCGCGCTGAGCACCGAGATCGCCGGCGTGATCAAGCCGTCGCCGTAGAGCAGTGCCGTCCCGAACACGCCCAGCGTGACCACCGCCGCCAACACGCCCTTCGGATTGCCCTTCGAGGGAGCGACGAGCGCCGTCAACGCAAGGATGCCGCCCTCGCCGTGGTTGTCCGCCCGCATCACCAGCGACAGGTACTTGACGGAGATGACGACGACCAGCGCCCAGAACACGACCGACGCGACGCCGTACGCGCTCTGGGTCGTCGCGTCGAGGCCGGCGTGGTCGAACGTCTCCCGGATTGCATAGATCGGGCTCGTCCCGATGTCGCCGTAGACGATGCCGAGCGCACCGAAGGCCAGCGCGGCAGTTCCGCCACGCACTGATCGAGAAGTGTCCGGGGTGCTCACGCTCATCCACTCGATTCGGCGTCACCTCGTCAAGCGGCGCATCACGACCAGTGAATCACCGATCGAGCAGCTTGGCGCGCACGATCTCGGTCTCGGGCGAGCTCAGCGGACGATTGGTCTTGACCCGTACGGTCACCGTGTCGGTCGACGGGGTCTCGTCGTCCGGCTCGTGGGTCTCGATGTCGCGGAGGAACACCACACCGGTCAGCCCGACGTCGTTGGACGCGTCGGCGAGGCGTTCGACCACTTCGCTTTCGTCGGCGGCCGCCCACTCCTCGACCGGCACCTCGATGTCGCTGACGGCCGGAAGCTGCGACAGGTTCGTCACCGACTCCACGGAGTGGTGTCCCGCGTGCCACGTCGCGCCGTCAGCCGTGCGCAGCCGCACCGAGGCACTTCCGATGAGGTCGACCGTTCCTCGCACCTCGGTCCCGCCGACGCGCAGGACGACGTCGTCGCCGACTGCGTAGCGGTCCTCGAGCAGCGCACGGGTCCCGGCGAGGAAATCCTTCACCAGGTCCTGGCCGCTGAGCGCGAGCGCCAGACCGATGAAGCCGGCGCTCGAGATCGCGAACGCGAGGCTGACGCCCATCAGCTCGATCGCGCCGAAGGCAGCCAGCGTGAAGATCAGCACGGTGACGAAGCGTCCGATCATCTTGGCCACCGAGTCGGCGCGCTGACGTTTGCGAGCGTCGGCCTGGCCGTTGTCGCCGAGGCGGTCGAGACGGACCCGCCACGAGCCCTCGGATCGTTGGGCTCGGCGCACCGCCCGTCGGGTGAGCGTCCGGATGACCGAGCGCGCGACCCACGACGCTGCGATGGCGATCGGCAACAGCAGGATGGCTTCGGAGGCGGCGGTGAACCAGGACAGCATCGGGGACTTCCTTCTTCGGCGGAGCGCCGAACAAATATTACGGTTTCGTTACGGAGACATCGTGCCAGGTCGGATGACCGACCACTCGTCAGGCCCGGAATTTCGCACGTGACATCGCTCACGTCGACGATCAACGAAGCGATCACGAGCGGTGTACCGTGCCGTTCGTGTCGTCCACCCGGCGTGCCGAGCGCCCCATTCTCGGTTGGCGCGAGTGGATCGGTCTTCCCCAATGGAGCGTCACCCACCTCAAGGCCAAGATCGACACCGGCGCTCGAACCTCCTCGCTGCACGCATTCGACCTCGAGTGGTTCGAGCGTGACGGCGACCCATGGGTGCGATTCGAGATTCACCCCTGGCAACGTTCCACCGCCGACGCCGTCGTCGCCGAGGCCGCGGTCGAATCGACCCGGAACATCCGGAGTTCCTCCGGCGAGATCGATCATCGGCCGGTGGTACGCGCTCCGCTGTCCATCGCCGGCCACGAAGTCGACGCTGAGATCACCCTCACCCGACGAGACGAGATGGGGTTCCGCATGCTGATCGGTCGCGAGGCCATCCGCGGCCGGTTCCTCGTCGATCCGGGCGTGTCGTACCGAGGCGGGCGACCACCGAAGGACGTGCGTCTCAAGAACCGGCGGCGATCGTGAGCGGCGCACGACGCGCACCGTTGCGCATCGGAGAGCTCGACGTGGCGCCGGGCCGATCGGCCACCGGTGAACTCCCCATCGCGCGCCAGGTGACCGGCACGAGGATCTCGCTGCCGCTGCAGGTCATGCACGGGCGCCGCAACGGCCACACCGTGTGGCTCAGCGCCGCAGTCCACGGCGACGAGATCAACGGCGTCGAGATCATCCGGCGCGTGATGCGCGGCCTCGATGCGCGAACGATGGCCGGCACCGTGATCGCCGTCCCGATCGTCAACGTGCACGGCTTCCTGAACGGCGATCGCTACCTGCCGGACCGCCGCGATCTCAACCGCTCGTTCCCTGGATCGCCGAACGGATCGCTGGCGGCGCGGATCGCCAACCTGTTCATGACCGAGATCGTCAGCCGGTGCGACGTCGGCATCGACCTCCACACCGGATCCGATCACCGAACGAACCTCCCACAGATCCGCGCCGACCTCGACGATCCCGAGACCCGCAAACTCGCCGAAGCGTTCGGGGCCCCACTGATGCTCCACTCGAGGATCCGCGACGGCTCGCTGCGCGGCGCCGCGACCGAGCTCGGCGCGACGACGCTGTTGTTCGAGGGCGGCGAGGCGTTGCGGTTCGACGATGACGCGCTGACCGCCGGCGTCGAGGGAATCCGCCGCGTGCTGGCCGAACTCGCCGTGATCGACCCGGACACCACCGAACCACGCCCGATCCCGGTCGAGAGCCGGAGCAGCAGCTGGGTGCGGGCCCGGCGGAGCGGAATCGTGCTGCTCGACATCGAACTCGGCGAAGTCGTCCAGCGCGGACAACTGCTCGGCGTCATCCACGACTCGGTCGGGACCCGCCTCAGCCGGGTCACCGCCCCACGGCGGGGCATCGTGATCGGTCGCGTGCAACAGCCGCTCGTCAACCAGGGCGACGCTCTGGTCCATCTCGCCGAGGTCAGCGACGACATCCTGTCGACGCTCGGTCGCTTCGTCTCCACCCCCAGTCAGGATCTCTCGTGAAGCTCGCCATTCTCTCCCGCGCCCCCCGTTCGTACAGCACGCAACGCCTCAAGCTGGCTGCACTCGAACGCGGTCACGACTGCAAGGTGCTCAACACGCTGCGCTTCGCGATCGACCTGTCGAGCTCGGAGCCCGACCTGCAGTTCCGCGGCCGGCCACTGTCGGACTACGACGCGATCATCCCGAGGATCGGCGCTTCCATCACGTACTTCGGATCTGCGGTCGTGCGCCAGTTCGAGCAGATGGACGTCTACACGCCGATCACCGCCAACGGCATCACCAACTCGCGCGACAAGCTGCGCGCGATTCAGATCCTGTCCCGCCATGACATCGGCATGCCGAAGACGGCGTTCGTCCGCAACCGCCAGGACGTCCTCCCGGCGATCGACCGCGTCGGGGGCGCGCCGGTCGTGATCAAGCTGCTCGAAGGCACCCAGGGAATCGGCGTGATCCTCGCGCCCGACCGCAAGGTGGCCGAGGCGATCATCGAGACGCTCCACAACACCAAGCAGAACGTCTTGATCCAGGAGTTCATCGCCGAGAGCAAAGGGCGCGACATCCGTGCACTCGTGATCGGCGACCGCGTCGTGGCTGCGATGCGGCGGACGGCGCAAGGCGACGAGTTCCGCTCGAACGTGCACCGCGGCGGTTCGGTGGAACGGGTGTCACTCGATGCCGCCTACGAACGGACGGCGGTTCGCGCCGCGCAGATCATGGGGCTGCGGGTCGCCGGCGTCGACATGCTCGAGGGCAACGACGGACCGATGGTGATGGAGGTCAACTCGTCGCCGGGTCTCGAGGGAATCGAGCGAGCGACCGACCTCGACGTCGCCGGCGCGATCATCGACCACGTCGCCAACCAAGTTGCGTTCCCGGAACTCGACGTGCGCCAGCGTCTCACCGTGAGCACGGGCTACGGCGTCGCCGAGCTGCTCGTGCGCGAGGACGGCGACTTCGTGGGCAAGACGATCGGGGCGGCCGGACTCCGGGACCGCGACATCACGGTTCTCACACTGCATCGCGACACCGACGTGATTCCGAACCCGCGCGACACGCGCAAGCTCGAGGCGAACGACCGGCTGCTGTGCTTCGGCAATCTCGAGGAGATGCGCGACATGATCCCGGCTCGGCGACGACGCCGAGCCCGGGTCCGCAAGCTTCCCGAGCACCCGCTTCCCGAATCCGAGTGACATCTGCGGGCCCGCCGTCGGCACGCTCGCGTCTCGGCACGATGGCCCACGCATCGGGCACTACGGTTCGGTCGTGGCACCCGACCTCGACGAGATCCGCGCTGCTCGTGGCGTGATCGCCGAGATCGTCAAGCGGACGCCGGTGATCAGCTCGCTCACGCTGTCGGGCGACATCGGTGGCAACGTCGTACTCAAGGCCGAGAACCTCCAACGTACGGGCGCGTTCAAGATCCGCGGCGCCACCAACAAGGTCGCATCGCTCGGCGAGGCAGCGGCGCAGGGAGTCACCACCGGCAGCGCCGGCAACCACGCGCAGGCACTGGCGTTCGCGGCGCGCCATTTCGGCGTGCCGTGCGAGATCTTCGTACCGGTCGGCGCGGCGATCACGAAGATCGATTCGTGCCGGGCGCTCGGTGCGACCGTCATCGAGCAGGGCGTCGCCCTCGCCGAGGCGGTAGCGGCCGCGAAGCGACGGGCAGATGAGACCGGCATGACGTTCTGCGCACCGTTCGACGACGCCGCGGTCGTCGCCGGCCAGGGCACGCTCGGCCTCGAACTCGTCGAGGACATCGACGACCTCGCGAGCGTGATCGTCCCACTCGGCGGGGGCGGGTTGATCGGCGGCACCGCGATCGCCGTCAAGTCGCTGCGCCCGGACGTCCGGGTGATCGGTGTGCAGGCCGCGGTGTGCGCTCCGTACGCGGGCGGCACGCCGGCGGAGGGCCCGGTGCTGACGCTCGCCGATGGCATTGCGGTCAAGTATCCGGGCCAGCTCACCGGACCGATCGTCGAACGGTGGGTCGACGAGGTGGTCACCGTCGACGAGGACGCGATCGCCGACGCGATGGTGCTGCTGATGGACAGGGCGAAGCTGTACGTCGAAGGCGCGGGAGCGGTCGGCGTTGCGGCGCTGCTGTCCGGCGCCGTGCGACCGAGCGCTCTCGGGTCGACCTGTGTCGTGCTGTCGGGCGGCAACGTCGACCTCGGCGTGGTACCGAGCCTGATCCGCCGCCACGAGAACAGCGCCGGACGGCGGCTGTCCGTGGTCGCCCGCATCGACGACCGTCCGGGGTCGCTCGCCCATCTCCTCGACGTCTTTGCCGTCGGGGGCGCCGATCTGATCGAAGTCCAACACGTGCGCGAGGGTCTCGAACTGCACGTGCGCGAGACCGGCATCCACGCGACCTTCGCAGTTCGCAGCGGCGAGCAGGCTCACGCGCTGATCGATCGTGCACGGGCCGCCGGGTACGACATCCGACGCAGCACTTGGTGATCGCCCGCACGTTCGCGACCCGGCCGCGTATCGACGAATCAACCCCGGCGACGGGGCGATCACGCCTGGGATCTGACCCCAGGCGTGATCAGACGGCCCGATAGCTCGCGTCGAGGCGTGGGCGTGACGCGCCGTCAACCATCACGGTGCCATCGTCGGCGAGCTTGACCAGGTGAGCGAGCACGCTGCGCCGAGCAGGCTTGTACAGCTCCCGGCGGACGTCGACGTAGAGCGCCTCCACGATCGCCGGGATCGTGTGGAGACCCGAGCGGACCGCGTCGAGCACCTGACGTTCGCGTTCGAGGCGGTGCTCGATCAGCTCGGCGACGAACTGCGCCGGGTCGGCGATCGGTGGCCCGTGGGTCGGGATGGCCAGGTCGTCGCTCCGGCCGGCGACGACCCGCAGCGACTCGAGGTAGGCGGCCATGTCGCCGTCGGGCGGCGACACGACCGTGGTGCTCCAGCCCATCACGTGATCACCGGTGAAGATCGTGCGGGCGGTTCCGTCGTCGAGCACGAAGCACGTGTGGTTCGAGGTGTGACCAGGCGTGTGCAGCGCGGTCATCATCCACCCGTCGCCCGACACCGCGACGTCACCGGTGCCGACGGCCAGGTCGGGTGTGAACTCGCGATCGGTCGACTCCTCGATCGCCGGCTCGTCGACGGCGTCACCGCGAGCCTCGGCCTCGGCGCGGCGCAGCTCGGCCTCACGCTCCTCGACGGCGCGCCCCTCGGGCGGGTCGTCGCCGATGTCCCAGGTGTCGTCACCGTGCGGCCCGAATGCGAACGTCGACGCGCCCGTCTCGGCGGCGAGCCAGGCGGCGAGCGGCGAGTGATCAGCATGACAGTGGGTGACGAGGATGGCGCGAACGGTGCAGCCGGCGAGCGCAGCAGCCAGGGCGTCACGGTGCGAGTCGAGGCGCGGGCCCGGGTCGATCACGGCGACATCGCCGCGCCCTCCGGAGTCGCCGCCGACGATGTAGGTGCCGGTGCCGTGATAGGTGAACTTCGATGGATTCTCGGCGATCACTCGCCGAACGAGCGGGGCGATCGATGCGGCCACCCCATAGGAGAACGCATCGCGGTCGAGCGTCAGGAACTGCATCGCGCCCACTCGATCGCTTCGAGCCGGCCGACCGGGCGGCCGTGACCGAGCACCGACACCGCCACCGTGACGGCCGTGCTGGTGACGTCCGCGCCCATGTCGATGCCTGCGGCGCGCAGTGCCTCGGCGACGACGGCCTGCCGGCACGAGTCGCTTCCGTCGGCAACCTTGAACGCCACCGCTCGGCCATCGGCCAGACCGGCAGCCATCACACCGGCGGCACCCTCCTTGGCGACGAGCGTCGGCACCGCCCGCATCCACACCGTCACGTCACGAGTCGGCCCGCCAACCAGCTCCGGGTTCGTCGTCATCGCCCGCGCGACCGAGGAGCCGGGTGCCGCCAGCCGGGCGAATGCAGCCGCAAGGTCACGGAGCGAGAACGCATGGGTCGGCGCGCCGCAGCCGTCGATTCCGACGTGGTGGACGACCGCGCCGAGCGCCGCGACGCCACTGGTGATCGCGACCTGCACCGGGTGGTGCTGGTCGAGGTAGTCGTCGATCGGCCAGCCGTTGACCCGGCAGGTGGCGAGCATCGCGGCGTGCTTGCCCGAGCAATTCTGTTGAAGCGCCGAGGGTTCGGTCCCGGCGATCCGTGCCGCGGCCCGAGCAACCGCTCCGAACGGTCGCGCCGGCGTGTTCTGGAGGTCGGACTCGGCGAGGTCATAGCTCTCGAGGATCGATCGGACGACGGCGAGGTGGTCGGGCGATCCGTCGTGGCTCGCGCACGCAACGGCGAGCTGTCGGTCGTCGAGTTCGAGGCCCACACCGGCCATCGCATGCACCTGCATCGGCTTCAGGCACGAGCGCGGATACACCACCAGGTCAGGGTCGCCGATCGACGCTCGTATGGTCCCGTCGACATCGATCGCAACCCCTGCGCCGTGGTGGACGGACTCCTCGAGGCCGCTGCGTGTGGCGACAGCGATCGGTTCGATCCGACCGTCGAACCGCGTCACGTCGGATCTGGCGTCGCAGCGGCGGAGTCGGGCGGAGCATTCGAGTCGCCGGAGGACCGGGATGAACGCGGTCCGGGCACCGCGGTGAGGTGGCTGTCCATCACGTCGTACCGGTTGCCCCACTCGCTCGCCAGCGCCTGGACCATCGCGGCTGCGGGTAGGGCGAGCAGCGCACCGACGAACCCGAGCAGCGCCGCGCCGCCGAGCGCGGCGCCGAACGCGACCGCCGGGTGCAGTTCCATCGTCCGCGCAGTGATGCGGGGAGCGAAGAAGTAGTTCTCGATCTGCTGGTACACGACGATGAACCCGATCACGATCGCGGCGTTGACCGGCGAGTCGAGCAGCGTCAGCAGCACGGGCAGGATCCCGGCGAGATACGTCCCGACCACGGGCAGGAACTGGCTGACGAGGCCGACCCACAGTGCGAGCGCGATCGGCGCGGGTGTTCCGATCGACTGGAACACGATCCAGTGAAAGAACGCCGAGAGGAGCGCGAGCAGCGCGCGCGAGTAGAGGTAGCCACCGGTCTTGGTGATCGCGAGCTCCCACGCCTTGAGCACCTGGGCCTGGCGTGCAGGGTTGAGCCGGGAGCAGAGCCCTCGGCGCATGCGCGGACCGTCGGCCACCAAGTAGTAGGTGAACAGCAGAACCGACAACATCTGGAAGATGACGGCGACGACGGCCAGCGACAGCCGCACCGCCTCGTCGCTCTGCGACTGGATGAACTCCTGGACGCGACCGTCCGGATCGTTGAACTCGTCGATCACGTCCTGCGGATCGATGTTCGTGCTGAAGTTGTCGTTGAGGAAGTTGACGGTGTCGGTGATGTAGGCATCGGACTCCGACAGCAGGTCGGCGATCTGGGTGCCAACGAGGGTGCCGACGGCCCCAGCGAAGACCAGGAACGCCGTCAGCACGCCGAGCAGGATCATGATCGTGGCTCGTCCGCGTCGCCAGCCTCGAGCGGCCAGCCGGTTGACGCCGGGTTCGATCGCCAACGACAGGAACACCGACACGAGCAACAGCACCAGCAACGACGACAGCCGGTGGAACACGTGGCGTGTCGTGAACGTGAGCAGGTAGCCGACCCAGAACACGACGATGGCGGGGATCACCCACCGTGGAAGCGTGCGATCGCTCGAGCGTCGTTCGACCGGACGACCCGAGCTGTCGAGCGGTCGGGCCTCCGATCCGTGCGTACCAGAGCCCAGCGGTGGCGCAGCGGCCGGGTCGGGCAGCATTTCTTCGGGCACGTTCGGATCGTACTCACGGGGCCGTGGCACGATGGGCCAATGGTGCTCGATGTCCGATCGTGGCTCGGCGAGCAGGTCAGGGCCAGGGTGGTCGGGCCCGATGCCCCGACCCGCCACGCGGAGCTGTTCGACACCGACGAGCCGGGCTGGTTCGCCTTCGACGCGCCGATCCGTCGCGTGCATGCCGACGCCTCGATGTTCGTCGGCGGGCTGCGGGCGCTGCTGTTCCAGTCGCTGCACCCGTTGGCGATGGCCGGCGTCGCGCAGCACTCCGACTACCGGCATGATCCGTGGGGACGGCTCCAACGCACCGCCGACTTCCTCGCCGCCACCACCTTCGGACCAGCGACGCAGGCGCAGCATGCCGTCGATCGGGTCCACCGCGTCCATCGCCACGTCGTCGGCGTCGCGTCCGACGGCGAGCCGTATGCCGCCAACGACCCGCACCTGCTCGAGTGGGTCCACATCGCGGAGCTCGACAGCTTCCTCGCCGCCCACGACCGCTACGGCGAGGCGCCGCTCGTCGGAGCCGAACGCGATCGATACGTGGCCGAGGCAGCGGTGGTGGCGAGGGCGCTCGGTGTGGTCGGCCCGCCCGAGACCGAAGCGCGGTTGCGTGCCCGCCTCGATGCGTTCCGTCCCGAACTGCGCGGCACCCGCGAGGCGCGAGCGGCCGCTCGCTATCTCCTGCTCCAGCCGCCGCTCCCCCTGGCTGCACGCGCCCCCTATGGCCTGATCGCCGGCGCCGCGGTGGCATTGATGCCCGTATGGACCCGTCGGCCGCTGCGACTGCCATGGTTGCCGGTGTCGGAGGCAGTGGCGCTGCGTCCCGCCGGCGAGATCGTCACCCGCACCCTCCGCTGGGCCACCACGCCGTCGCGCTGACAATCCTCGTTTGCGTGACGTTTCCGGTGGGGCGGGTCACCCGATACGTCACCCAAACGGGGTGTGATGGTGGTGCGATGGTGGTGCGATGGTGGTGCGATGGTGGCTTGCAGGGTGGTGACCATGTGCCCTGATCGTCTCCACAACGGGCGGGTACCGTCGGTGCCATGAGCTCATCCGCCACGTCCGCACGTCGCCGCATCGCCACCATCGGGGCCGTCATCACGTTCGCGGCGGTCGCCGCGGCCTGCGGCAGCGACGACCCGTCGCCAGAGGTCCCCGAAGGCGGAACCGGCAGCGCGTTCAACGATGCGATCATCGCGTCGGAGTCACACGACGAAGTCCTGCTCGAGGGTGGCACCGCCGAGGTGCTCGTCGCCGTCGACTGCGACCCGCCGACCGGAGACAACCTCGTCACCGTGGTCGCCGAGGGGCTCGCGCCGGCGGTGTACACCGGCGAGTTCGACCCGTCGGCCGGTGGCGACCTGAGCCTCGACACCACCCAGGGCGGCATATCCGTCGGTGCCCGCCAGACGACGCTCGACGCCGAGGAGTACACCGTCACGTTCGCCGACATCGACGGCGC
>DATKXG010000268.1:0-2802 GCA_035529175.1 Ilumatobacteraceae bacterium | reverse complement strand
CACTGAGCGCCGACAGCGTCTACCGATGAGCCAAGCAACCGAATACCGACACTTCGCTCATCGCTGAGCCCCGACCGGGTGTTCCGATGAGCCAAGCAACCGAATACCGACACTTCGCTCATCGCTGAGCCCCGACAGCGTCTACCGATGAGCCAAGCAACCGAATACCGACACTTCGCTCATCGCTGAGCCCCGACCGAACTCTCCGATGAGCCACACGCCCGAATACCGACACTTCGCTCATCACTGAGCGCGCCTCAGGGGCGCCGTCGAGTGTTCAGCTGAGCTTCATGAAGAGGCGCTCGAGCTCGTCGGCATCGAGCGCGGGCTCCTCACCGGTCTGCACCGGCTCGATGACACAGTGGCGCATTCCCGCGACGACCAGGCGGTAGCCGACCCGGTCGAGCGCTGCCTTGCACGCCGAGAGCTGGGTGACGACGTCGGTGCAGTCCTGGCCCTCTTCGATCATCCGCTGGACGCCGCGGATCTGGCCCTCGAGTCGACGCAGCCGCTTCAACACATCGTCGTTGACGTCCTCCGGGAATCGCATCGCACCAGCGTACCCCGCCCCGTATCGCGCATGCGTCCATCGCGCGACCCACTCCGTCGGGACGGATCAGCGGCGGGCGCGGTACCAGGCGATGAGGGCGTTGGTGGACGCGTCGTGCGCAGCGGGGGTGGGCTCGCCGACGAGTTCGGGGGTGATCCGGTTCGCGAGTTCCTTGCCGAGTTCGACACCCCACTGGTCGTAGCTGTTGACGCCCCAGATCGTGCCCTGCACGTGCACCACGTGCTCGTAGAGGGCGATCAGCTGGCCGAGCACCGACGGCGTGAGCTGCTCGGCGAGGATCACCGTGTTGGGCCGGTCGCCGTCGAACTGGCGATAGGGCTCGCCCGCGGGAGCGTCGCGCCCGAACGCCAGCGCCTCGGACTGGGCGAACAGATTGGCCATCAGCAGGTCGTGATGCTCGCGGTACGGGTGGTGCGGCGTGGCGAATCCGATGAAGTCGACCGGCACGATCCGTGTGCCCTGATGGAGCAGCTGGTAGAAGGCGTGCTGGCCGTTGGTGCCCGGCTCGCCCCACACGATCGGGCCCGTCTCACCGATCACGGCCGTGCCGTCGAGGCGCACCGACTTGCCGTTGGACTCCATGTCGAGCTGCTGGAGATACGCCGGGAATCGGCCCAGCTCCTCTGCGTACGGCAGCACCGCCTTGCTGCCGAAACCGAGCCCGTTCGCGTACCAGACCCCGAGCAGCGCCATCAGCACCGGCGCATTCTCCGCGAGCGGGGCGGTGCGGAAGTGTTCGTCGACGAGGTGGAACCCGTGCAGGAACTCGCGAAAGCGCTCGGGTCCGATGGCGATCATCAACGACAACCCGATCGCGGAGTCGACCGAGTAGCGGCCGCCGACCCAGTCCCAGAAGCCGAACATGTTCGCCGTGTCGATGCCGAACTCGGCGACCCGCTCGGCATTGGTCGACACCGCGACGAAGTGGTCGGCGACCGCCGACTCGCCGAGCGCGCCGACCAGCCAGGTGCGAGCGGTGCGGGCGTTGGTGAGTGTCTCGATCGTGCCGAACGTCTTGGAGGCCACGACGAACAACGTCGAGGCCGGATCGGAGTCGGCGAGCACCGACGCGATGTCGGCGCCGTCGACGTTGGACACGAACGAGCAGCGGATGCGTTCGTGGCGGTATGCGTCGAGCGCTCGGTACGCCATCGCCGGGCCGAGGTCGGAGCCGCCGATCCCGATGTTGACCACATGGGTGATCCGGTCGTCGGCGCGCACCCGATCCGCGAACGCGCTCATCTCGTCGAGCACCTCGTGCACGTCGGGCACGACGTCCACACCGTCGACAGTGATCACGGACCCGTTGGGTGCACGCAGGGCGACGTGCATCACCGCCCGATCCTCAGTGACGTTGACGTGCTCGCCGGCGAACATCGCGTCGCGTCGGGCCTCGACGCCGGCACGCTCGGCGAGCGAGAGGAGACCGGCAAGCACCGCATCGTCGATGCGGTGCTTCGAATAGTCGATGCGCAGATCACCGACCTCGACGACATAGCGCTCGGCGCGGCCGGGATCGTCGGCGAACAGCTCTCGCAGGTGGGCGGGACGGGGCAGCTCGGTCAGCGCCGAGCGGAGATCGGCGGTGTCCATCCGGGTGGGGTCCATCGGCGTCGAACCTAGCGCGGCGATGGCTCCGGCAATTCCGAGACCGCTGCAGGATCGAGCATCGCCCACGTGTCGGTGCGGCGCAGCCGCGTGACAGGGATCGACGTGTCGCCCAGCAGCCAGCGTCGCACCATCGGCGCCTTCGACTCCCCGTAGGTGAGCACGAGCCTCGATCGGGCTGCGTTGACGACCAGCGGTGTCAGCGTCATCCGCCGGAACCCGTTGAACTCGCCGATCGCTTCACAGTTCGCTCTGCTGTCGACCACCGCATGCCCGGGCGGCCAGGAGGCCGTGTGGCCGTCGTCGCCGAGGCCGAGGTGCACGGCGTCGAACCGTTCGGGAAGCCCGGCCGCGTACCGGCTTGCCGCCGCATCGAGGTCGGCCTCGGTGACCGGCATCAGCGCCACCCGACACGGGAACCCGGCGAGCTGTCCGGCGTTTCGCGCTGGGTGGCCGTCGGGGGCGACGCGTTCGTCGACCTGCCACACGGTCACCTGATCCCACGGCACGTCCTGGGCCAACAGCACCTCGAACATCGGCGGCGCCGACCCACCGCCGCTCACCGCGAGCGACGCCGAGCCACGGCGCCGCACTGCATCATGCAACCGCCGCGCCACCCAATG
>DATKXG010000267.1:0-2599 GCA_035529175.1 Ilumatobacteraceae bacterium | reverse complement strand
GTGTTGGTGCCGCGGTTCACACTGTCGTAGATGGCGCGGAGGAAGATGCCGGGGTTGGACGGATCCTCGAAGCGGAGCACCCCGGTATCGGGCACGTCATTGGGTAGCGGGCTCACGCTGCGCGTCCCGGCCTGGACCACGATGACAGAGTTACCAGCGGCATTGCCGCTGAATGGCTGAAACTCGGTCGTCAGAATGGACGTCAGACCAGAGCCCGCGGAACGGTATCCGCCGACACGCCAGCCCGCAGCCACGTTCGAGATCAAGTAGGTCTGGAGGTTGGGCGGGAAGACGGCGACGCCGAGATTGGTCGTCGACACCATCTTCTGGAGATCGGCCGTGACCAGCGTGTCTTTGTCGATGAAATGCCCTTGCGCGCCCGTCATCACACCACCGGCAAACGCCCCGAGCGGTGCGACCTTGGTTTCGCTGAAGGTCGAGACGAAGCCGCGGTAGATGCGGCCCTGCACTCCTGCCGCAGCGCCGACACCGCCGAAGAGTGCCGTCGCCTCCTTGCGGACGAGGTACTTGTCCCACTCGAAGACCTTCTGGATGGTCTGTGCCGAGGCTCCCGTGATGTCACCCGAGCTGACGCCGCTGTAGTTCAGGTCGCCCGACCCGTCGCCCATGTCCTTCGGGACAGTCGAGAAGTCGGCGACCCCCGTGGGTGTGTTCAGCGCGCCGCTCGTGTCGCCGCTGAGCTGGTTCGTCGCATCGGGCGCGGCCGTGCCGGGCACGTCCTGCACGTAGATCGTGCCCGCGTCATCTTCGAGCACGTAGCCGTCGTAACCAGAGACCGCCTGGGAGACCGTCTCGCCGACGATGAAGACAGCGACAGTCGTCGTGCCGCCCGTGAACCGCCGATCCTGCACCATCGTCTTGATGTTGGTGCCGTACCCAGCGATCAAGTTCGACTTGCTGGCAGCCAGCGTTGCGGTCTTCGCCGAGATGTCGCCCGTGATGACGTCGGCATCCGCGAAGTCGGTCGGGCTCTTCAGGATGTAGTCGACGTTGCCGGTCGCACCGCTGTCAGACGCGGTGACAATGCCGACCTTGAGCACGCCCGAAGTGGTCGCCGTGATCTCCTCGCCAACGGTGAAGGCACCGCCGCCGCCCGTGTTGAACGGGTACCTGAACTCGCCCTCGTTGTTGTTGCTGTCAGGGCCGGTCGACAGCGGGATCGTGGCGACACCGCCGACGTTGGAAGTCGGGAAATGGTCGTAGAGATCACCCAGCTCGCGCAGATACCAGAGACGCGATCCGCCATCGATCAACTGCCCCAGCGCAGGCGTTGCAGGAGCGATCGTCTTGACGTCCGATGTGCTCTTCACTTTGACGAGCACGTTGATGTCGCCTTCGAGCCAGAACTGCGGGAGCACCTTGCCGTTCTGCTCAATGTACGCGTTGGGATGAGGCGTCGGAGCCGCTGACGTCGGCAAGAAGCCGTTGGCTGCGATGACGCGCCCCATGACGCTCTGGTCGTTAGTCCAGATGTTGTTCGCGCTCGTGTCGCTGAAACCACCCTTTTCGAGGAAGCGGTAGCTCAGGTCAGGGATCGACCAGCCGTTGCCGTCGAGAAGCTCATAGACGTTGTCACGGAAAGTACCGTCGAGGATCGGGTCGTCATCAAGCTGACCCAGCTCATCGAGAGTGTCCTGCACGTAGCTGAAGAGCGCGTTCGCCGAGCGCCGGATGTTGAGGGAGACCGTCGGGCCGTAGATCCCGCCCTGGTAGGTGCGCTGCTCGGTGCGGATACCATCGGGCAGATTGAGCGTTGCGCCCGAGGCGAGCACCGCCGTGGTGTTCTCTGCACTAGCGATCGTGTTGCCGAGCACATCGCCAGGAAGCCGACGCTTGATCAGCTCGGTTGCAGTGACCGCGCCGGTCTTGCCCGCGGTGATGAGCTTGCCCGTGCTGTCGCCGTCGTCGATGACCGCGAGCACGCGGAAGCGCACGAGGCTGGTCTGCCCCTCGTACACGCCGCCTTCCAAGAAGACTTCGCCAGCGATCTGCGTGTCGTAGAAGACGACGTCCTCGATGTCGATCCCGTTGCCGTCGCCCCACACGCCTCCAGTGGAGTCGTAGTCGACGAGGCGAATCGAGCCGCTGACGATCGTGCCGACGACCTGCTGCGCGAAGGCCACTGCCCCCGTCACTGTGTCGCTGATTCGAGCATCCTCGGGGATGACGATGATCGGCGAGCCGTCGTAGTGGATGATGACGCTGTCGTTGGTGTTCGCCGTGCCGGGCACCGCAAGGGTGCCGTTGACCAAGCATGTAGTGAAGAGAGCAGAGTTGTCGGTCTCCGCGCCCGTATTCACCAACGCAACCGCAGTCGCTCCCGAGCCGTCGCCGATGCCAAACGGTGTCGAGCTAACATCGAGCTGCTCGTTGTTCGCGAACCCCGTGGTCAGGTTGTTGCCGTAGATCGAGCCCTCTCCAGCCAAGACGACCTTCGGTCCTTGGTTGTACTCGATGAACTGCACATCGATCGACTCGGTGGTCGGGCCGAGGATCGTGTCGCCGATGCCAAAGCCCTGTGGAGAACCGCCGACGGTATCGAAGGCCACCTCGCTGAGCACGCGGAGAGGCTCGTTGT
>DATKXG010000266.1:0-11106 GCA_035529175.1 Ilumatobacteraceae bacterium | reverse complement strand
TTCCTCGCCGAGCAGATGCGCGGTGCGAAGGAACAAGGCGTGCTGTTCTCGATCCACCTCAAGGCCACGATGATGAAGGTCTCCGACCCGATCATCTTCGGCCACGCCGTCGAGGTCTTCTTCGCCGACGTCTTCGCCAAGCACGGCGACGTCATCGCCGCGGCCGGCGGCGACCCGCGCAACGGCTGGGCCGGCGTGCTCAGTGCCATCGAGACGCTGCCCGCCGACCAGCGAGCGGCGATTGAGGCCGACATTGCCGCGGCGTTCGAGAACGGGCCCGACCTGGCGATGGTCGACTCGGACAAGGGCATCACCAACCTGCACGTGCCGAGCGACGTGATCGTCGATGCGTCGATGCCGGCAATGATCCGTACGTCGGGCCAGATGTGGAATGCCGCCGGCGAGCAGCAGGATGCCAAGGCGGTCATCCCCGACAGCAGCTACGCCGGTGTGTACCAGACCGTCATCGAGGACTGCATCGCCAACGGTGCGTACGACCCGTCGACGATGGGGAGCGTTCCGAACGTCGGGCTGATGGCCCAGAAGGCCGAGGAGTACGGCAGCCACGACAAGACCTTCGAGGCGCCGGGAGCGGGTACGGTCCGCGTCGTCGACGCCGACTCGGGTGCGACGTTGATGGAGCAGAGCGTCCAGGCCGGCGACATCTTCCGGATGTGTCAGGTGAAGGACGAGCCGATCCGTGACTGGGTGCGCCTCGCGGTCGATCGGGCGCGGGCGACGGGTGCTCCGGCGGTGTTCTGGCTCGACTCGACCCGTGCCCACGATGCGCAGTTGATCGCCAAGGTCAATCAGTACCTGGGCGACCACGACCTCGCGGGCCTCGAGATCGAGATCCTGGCTCCGGCCACCGCCACTCAGTTCTCGATCGACCGTGCCCGTGAGGGTCTCGACACGATCTCGGTCACCGGCAACGTGTTGCGTGACTACCTGACCGACCTGTTCCCGATCCTCGAGCTGGGCACCAGCGCCAAGATGCTCTCCATCGTTCCGCTGCTCAACGGTGGCGGGCTGTTCGAGACCGGCGCGGGCGGGTCGGCGCCCAAGCACGTGCAGCAGCTGGTCAAGGAGAACTACCTGCGCTGGGATTCGCTCGGCGAGTTCCTGGCGCTGGCCGTGTCATTCGAACACCTGGCCAACGTGACCGGCAATGATCGTGCTCAGATTCTTGCCGACACGCTCGACGCTGCGACCGGCCAGCTGCTCGAGAACGGCAAGTCGCCGGCGCGGCGTCTCGGCCAGATCGACAACCGCGGGAGCCACTTCTACATCGCGCTCTACTGGGCGCAGGCCCTGGCCGCGCAGGCCGACGATGCAGAGTTGGCCGAGAAGTTCGCGCCGATCGCCGCCGAGCTCTCGGCCAACGAGCAGACGATCGTCGACGAACTACTCGGCGTGCAGGGACAGCCCGCCGACATCGGCGGCTACTACACACCGGACGCCGCGAAGGCGACCGCCGTGATGCGCCCCAGCCCGACCTTCAACGCCGCCATCGACGCCATCTGATTACATCACGGGTCAGACCCGTGATGTAATCAGCGGTTGACGATGGGGGTGTAGTCGCGCTCGCCGGGGCCGTCGTACCACTGACGCGGCCGCGAGATCTTCTGCGCCGGATCGTTGAGGAGTTCCTGCCAGTGCGCCAGCCAGCCCGACATGCGCGGGATCGCAAACAGCACGGTGAACATCTCGACCGGGAAGCCCATCGCCTGGTAGATGAGGCCCGAGTAGAAGTCGACGTTCGGGTACAGCTTGCGGTCGACGAAGTACGGGTCCGACAGGGCGACCTCTTCGAGCTTCAGGGCGATGTCGAGGAGCGGGTTCTTGCCGGTGACCTCGAAGACCTGGTAGGCGGTCTGCTTGACGATCGTGGCGCGTGGATCGTAGTTCTTGTACACACGATGTCCGAAGCCCATCAGGCGACCCTCGCCCGCCTTGACCGACTCGACGAACGCCGGAACGTTCTCGGCCGAGCCGATCTCGGTCAGCATCCGCACGACGGCCTCGTTGGCGCCGCCGTGCAGCGGGCCGTAGAGCGCCGAGGCCGCGCCGGCTGCCGACGAGTACGGGTCGGCGTGGCTGGAGCCGATCACGCGCATCGCCGTGGTGCCGCAGTTCTGCTCGTGGTCGGCGTGGAGGATGAACAACACGTCCATCGCCCGCTCGAGCACGGGGTCGACCTCGTAGTCGCCGACCTTCCACATCATGTTGAGGAAGTTCGCCGGGTACGACAGGTCGTTGTCCGGGTAGTTGAACGGCAGCCCGACCGAGAAGCGATAGGCCATCGCAGCAAGCGTGGGCGACTTGGCGATCAGGCGCAGGATCTGGCGATCGCGTTGGACCGGGTCGTGGATGTCCTTGGCGCCGTCGTAGAACGTGCCGAGCGCAGCAACCGCCGAGGTGAACATGCCCATCGGATGAGCGTCGTAGTGGAAGCCGTCGACGAACCGCTTGCGCATGTTCTCGTGGATGAAGGTGTGGTGCGTGACATCGTTGACCCACACGTCGAGTTGTTCCTTGGTGGGCAGCTCGCCGTTCAGCAGGAGATAGGCGACCTCGAGGTAGGTCGAGTGCTCGGCGAGCTGCTCGATCGGGTAGCCGCCGTAGCGCAGGATGCCGGCGTCGCCATCGAGGTACGTGATCGACGACTTGCACGACGCGGTCGACAGGTACGCGGGGTCGTAGCAGTACAGCGACGGATCGAGTTCGCGCAGCGCCGACGAGGGAAAGACCCCGCCTTCGATCGGAACGGTGACCGTCTTGCCGGTGCGGTCGTCGGTGATGGTGATCGTGTCGGGCACGTGGCTTCCTCTCGTGGCGCGAACTCGGGGGCGAACCGGCCGGAGGTTCCTCCCCGGCCGCGCCGTCACGTTAGTGCCGAATGGTGGTCCGACCCGCAACCGCGCCGACTCAGAGCGGGCTGTTGCCGTGCTTGCGACCGCTGAGCGTCTCTCGCTTGTCCTGGAGCAACTCGAGTGCGGCGGCGATCTCGATGCGCGTGTCGGCGGGATCGATCACGGCGTCGACGAGCCCACGGTCCGCCGCGACATACGGGTTGAGCAGACGCTCCGCGTAGTCGGCTTCGAACTCTGCTCGTTCCTCCGGTGTCGCTCGCCGCTGCAGGATCGCGGCGGCCTGGCCGGCGCCCATGACGGCCAGTTCTGCCCACGGCCATGCCAGGCACAGGTCGTTGCCCATCGTCTTGGAGTCCATCACGATGTACGCGCCGCCGTAGCTCTTGCGCAGGATCACGCAGATCCTCGGCACCGTGGCCCGTGCGTACGCGTAGACGAGTTGGGCGCCGTGTCGGATCATGCCGCGCCACTCGAGATCCTTGCCGGGGTAGAAGCCGGGCGTGTCGACGAGGGTGATGATCGGGAGGTTGAACGCATCGCACAGCGCCACGAAGCGCGCCGCCTTCTGCGACGCTGGGATGTCGAGCGTCCCGGCGAGGATCATCGGCTGGTTCGCCACGATCCCCACCGGTCGGCCGTCGATCGTGGCGAATGCCGTGACCACGTTCGCTGCCCACCGGTGTCGGAGTTCGAGCATCGAGTCGTCGTCGACGATCGCCGCAGCCACCTGGCGGACGTCGTAGCTCCCGGTGGAGGAGGCCGGGATCAGTTCGCCCGCTTCCGGGCAGCGGCGGTCGATCGTGTCGTCGGTGCGGCGACGCGGCGGCTCGGCGTCGACGTGATCGGGAAGGTACGAGAGCAGGTCGGCGACCATCTCGACGGCGGCGGCGCGGTCGGCGACGACGGCGGTGGCGACACCGGTGAAGCGCTCGTGGTGCGCAGCCCCGCCGAGTTCGTCGATGTCGATGGCCACACCGGTGAACTCCTCGACCATCGTGGGGCCGTTGACGAACGCGTAGCTGCTCTGGGTCATCACCGTCAGGTCGGCGATGCCGAGCAGCAATGCCGGTCCCGACACCGCCGGACCCGACACGATCACCGCGGTCGGCACCACACCGGAGCAGGCGGTCAGCGCCGCCGCAACGCGTCCCCAGGCATGCAGGGCCGAGATGCCCTCGTCGATGTCGGCGCCGGACGTGGACAACACCAGCACCAGTGGCAGGCGACGCGCCGTGGCAGCCGAGGCGGCGACGACGAGCTGCTCGGAGCTGGCGCTCGTCAGGCGGGTCGGTTGGTCGTCGGCGTCGAACTCGGCCCACACGACCTGGCGTCCGTCGAGGTCGCGGATCGTCACGCGGATGTCGCTGGGCGTGAGCCGGGTGAGCGCGAGGTGATCCGGAGCGAGGCTGGACATCGTTGCGGACAGTAACGCGATCGTGCCTGGCTGGGGTCAACGGCTGGGGTCAACGGCTGGGGTCAACGCCGAGGTCGGCGGTGAGGTCGGCGGTGAGGTCGGCGGTGAGGTCAGCGGCTGAGCGGGATGGCAGCGGCGTCGGGGTGGACGCCGAGCTGGGATGCGCCGTGCACGCTCGTGACCGATCGCAGGATTTCGAGGACCGCCATCGTCGGAGCGCTCGCTGCCGGGCGGCGTTTGCGGGCGAACGCGACGACGCGCCGGGGGAGCTCGGGCACCGTGATGCGATGGAAGCTTCCCTCGAGCCAGTCGGGGACCGCGGTGGCAGGCACGATCGCCGCCCCGAAGCCGGCGAAGGCCAGCGACGCGAGGAGGCGGACGCCGTCGACCTCGGCCTGGGCGCGCAGCGTGATGTCGGCGCTCGCAGCGGCTCGCTCGAGGACGCGGCGCAGTGCAGCGCCCGGCGGCGGGAGCAGCAGGGGAACGTCGTCGAGATCGGCGAGCGGGATGACGTCACGGTCGGCGAGCGGGTGGCCGTCGGGCGCCAGCAGCAGGAGGTCCTCCGCGAACAACGGCTCGATGATCAGTTCGGGTTCGTCGACAGGGAGGTGCACGATGGCCCCGTTGAGCTGGCCGGTGAGGACGTTGGGAACGAGCGACGAGGTCGCTCCTTCCTGGACGATCACTCGGACGTTCGGGTGTCGTTCGCTCAGCTCCCCGAGGAACCTCGGGATCAGCCAGCGCGCCGTCGTGCCGATCACACCGATCCGTGTCTGGCCGGTCACCTCGGCGTTGCGGCTCGACATGTCCGCCGTGATGTCGTCGAGCTCGTTGAGAATGCGACGGGCCCGTTCGACCACCCGTGCGCCCTCTTCGGTCAAACCGCCCAGCGCCCGGTCGACGAGCGTCACGCCGAGTTCCTTCTCGAGGCGGGCGATGTGGCTCGATACGTTGGACTGCACGGTGTAGAGCGCCCGGGCCGCCGCAGAGAACGTTCCGTGGTCGGCGATCGCCACCAGCGTGGAGAGCTGCCGGATGTCCATCTCCGCGAACGATATCAAGTATCTCTTTGTTCTACTTGCACGATCGCTTGTTCACGTGCATACTTTCACAAGCAAGTCGCAGTGCGAACACCCCCCATGTTCCACTCGATAGAGGAGTTCACCAACCGGTTCCCCCAACCGGAGAACTTCGCTTGGTTGAGAGACCCGGATCCCCCATCCGGGTCTTTCCCATTTTTCGGCCTCCTGTGCGGCGGTGCCAGCGTCGGCAACTCAGTGCCTGCGATGAGCGAAGTGACGGTATTCGGGCGGTTGGCTCATCGGTGTGGTCGGGTCACCGCGTGTGATGAGCGAAGTGACGGCAGTCGGGCGGTTGGCTCATCGGTCGCCAGCGGCAAACCGGATCGGTGTCGCATAGTCTCGACTCGTGACTTCCTCCGGAGCGGCGTTCTTCGACCTCGATCGCACCCTGCTGTCGGGTGCGTCGGGTGAGGTCTTCGCCGGGGCGATGCGAGCGGCTGGGCTGACCGGACCGAATCCGGTGCCGGGGGAGCGGCTGCTGTTCGGGTTGTTCAATGCGATCGGCGAGACGCTGCCGTCGATGGTGCTGGCCCGGCAGGCGGTCACCCTGGCCGCAGGCCGCTCGCGTGCAGCCGTCGCCGATGCCGCCGAGACCGTGGCCGACGACTTGTGTGCGATGGTGCAACCCTTCGCCGAGGCGGCCTTCGCAGCGCATCGCGAGGCGGGCCGCCCGATCGTGCTCGCGACGACGACGCCGTACGACCTCGTGAAACCGTTCGCGGACCGGCTCGGTCTCGACGACGTCGTGGCGACGCGCTACGGGGTGCGCGCTGACGGAACCTACGACGGCACGCTCGACGGCCCGTTCGTGTGGTCAGCGGGCAAGTTGGCGGCGATCACGGAGTGGGCGCAAGACCACGACGTCGATCTTGCCGAGAGCTACGCGTACTCCGACAGTGTCTACGACACACCGATGCTCGCAGCGGTCGGTCACCCGATCGTCGTCAACCCGGATCCCCGGATGGTGCTCGTCGCTGCGGCGCGGCGCTGGCCGACGCTCAATCTCGACGTGTCGCCAGGCGTGCTCAAGATCCCGGTCATCGGCCTCGAGCTGCAGCAGCTCGCGCTCCGTTTCGCTCGCCGGTCCGCCTACCCGTACGCCCGTTTTGACATCGAGGGGGTCGAGCACATCCCGTCGTCCGGGGCGGCGATCCTGGTCGGCAATCATCGCAGCTACTTCGACGTCGCCGCGATGTCGCTGACGATCGCCGAGTCGGGTCGGCCCGCTCGCTTCCTCGGCAAGAAGGAGGTGTTCGACGCGCCGGTCGTCGGGCCGATCGCCGCAGCGATGGGCGGGATCCGCGTCGACCGGGGGACCGGCTCCGACGAGCCGCTGGCGGCCGCTGCTGCCGCGCTGGACGGTGGCGAGATGGTGACGATGATGCCGGAGGGCACCATTCCACGCGGGCCCGCGTTCTTCCGTAAGCCGACCGGACGATGGGGCGCGGCCCGTCTCGCACAGATGACCGGCGCTCCGGTGATCCCTGTGGGGATGTGGGGCACCGAACGAGTGTGGCCGCGTTCGAGCCGACTTCCCAACGTGCTCAACCTCACCGATCCGCCCAAGGTGCAGATTCGCGTCGGCGAACCGGTCAGGCTGGTCGGCCGTTCCCTCGAGGCGGACACCAAACGCATCATGTCGGCGATCGTCGATCTGCTGCCCGCTGATGCGTACCGCAAACGCACGCCGTCTGCGGAGGAACTCGCAGCGACGTACCCGCCGGGCTACGCCGGCGACCCCGACCGTGAGTCGTCGCGTCGCCCCGGCACCGACTGAAAACTTTTCGTACTCAATTGTCATCCGGATCTGAGACGGCGTCGTAGACCTGTTACTCCGCTCGAAGCGGCGTGAACAGAACCTCCACTCAGAACCCACGAAAAGGATTCATTCCCATGCGCAAGTCCTCCACACGTCTCGCCGGTGTCGCCGCAATCGCCGGCCTCGTTGTCCTGTCTGCCTGCGGCAGCGATTCGAACGATGCTGACGAAGCCGTTGCAACCACCGAAGCTGCTCCCGTCGCCACCGAAGGCGAGGACATGACCGAGACCACCGACGACATGGCCGACGAGCCCGGCACGATCGTCGACGTCGCCGTCGCCAACGGCTCGTTCGAGACGCTCGTCGCTGCGGTCACCGCTGCTGACCTCGTCGACACCCTGTCGAGCGAGGGTCCGTTCACGGTGTTCGCGCCGACCGATGATGCATTCGCCGCACTGCCCGAGGGCCTCGTCGACTGCCTCCTCCTCGAGGAGAACGTTGATACGTTGACCGCCATCCTCACCTACCACGTCGTCTCCGGCGAGGTGCTCTCGACCGACCTGACGGATGGCCCGGTTGCCACCGTGCAGACCGAGGAGATCACTGTCGATCTGACCGACGGCGTTGTGCTCAACGAGACAGTGAACGTGATCATCCCGGACGTTCCGGCCAGCAATGGCGTGATCCACGCCATTGACGGCGTGCTCCTGCCCCCGACCGTTGCAGCAGGTCTCGACGATTTCGTGGCTTCCTGCCCCGCCTGATCACCCACTGAACAACTGACCGGGACATCCCGGTCATGCAGTCTCCCCTTCGGATGAGGGGCCGGTCCTCCTGGCCGGCCCCTCATTCGCGTACGGTGCCAGGCGTGACCGTCGCCCGTGCCTGCGAACTCTGCGAGGCGACGCCGTTCACGGAGTGGTTCCACAGCGACGAGCTGTGTTGGATCGCGGAGTGCGACTCGTGCAGCGTGCCGATGGTGGTGTGGCGTCGACACGATGCGACGCCGTCAGCGGAAGTTCGAGCCGAGCTGCATGCGAAGCTCACCGTCGTGATGGAGTCGCTCGACAGCGGTCCGTTCTGGATCGACGACACGCTGCGTTCGATCCCGGACCACTACCACGCCCACGCCCGACGACGCCCCGACTGGAGCCGCTGATGTCGACACCCGATTCCGCCGCACTACCCCGCCCCGAGGACCTGCTGCCACATCGGCCGCCGTTCCTGTTGGTCGACGAGCTGACCTCGATCGTTCCCGGCGTGTCGGCGTCGGGCCGCTGGAGGCTCACCGGCGACGAGTACTTCTTCGCCGGACACTTCCCCGGCCGCCCCACCCTGCCCGGGGTGCTGATGTGTGAGGCGATCGCTCAGGTCGGTGCCGCAGCCGTGCTCGCCGATCCGAAGTTCGCCGGCAAACTCCCACTCTTCGGGGGCCTCGATGGTGCCAGGTTCCGCAGACAGGTCGTACCTGGCGACGAGCTGGTGCTGGAGGTCGAACTCGGCCGCATGTCGGCCCGCGCCGGCAAGGGATCGGGCCGTGCGCTCGTCGGCGGCGAGGTCGCCTGCCAGTGCGATCTGCTCTTCGTCCTCGCCGACGCGTGACGATCACATCGCGGGTCTGACCCGTGATGTAATCGTCAGGTCGGTGGGGCGACGACGACGCTGCCGTTGTGGCCGCCGAAGCCGAAGTTGTTCGAGATCACCGGCCCTGGCTCCCACGCCCGCGGCTCGCCGATGACCAGGTCGATCTCCATGTCGTCGCTCATCGTCGTGGTGTTCGCGGTCGGCGGGATGAGGCGATGCTCGATCGACAGCAGCGCCGCTGCGGCCTCGAGTGCGCCGGCGGCGCCCAGCGCGTGACCGGTCACGCCTTTGGTCGACACGACCGGGACGCTTCCGGGCCCGAACACCTCGGTGATCGCCGTCGCCTCCGCCGCGTCGTTGAGCGGGGTGGAGGTGCCGTGGGCGTTGACCTGCTTGATGTCACCGGGTTCGAGCCCGGACTCGGCCAGAGCGAGACGCATGCATGCGATCGCCCCGACCCCGCCCGGTGAGGGGGCGGTGATGTGGTGAGCGTCGGCAGTGCTCGCGCCGCCGAGGATCTCACCGAGGATGGTGGCGCCACGAGCGACGGCGCTCGACCACTCCTCGAGAATCAGCACGGCGGCACCCTCGCCGAGGACGAAGCCGTCGCGTTCGGCATCGAACGGGCGGCTGATGCCGGAACTGGTGAGTGCGGTCATGTTGCCGAAGCCGGCGAGCGCGGTCGGCGTCGCCGCCGCCTCGCTGCCGCCCGTGGCGACCGCGTCGACCACACCCCACCGGATCAGGCGCGCGGCATAGGCGATCGCATGCGAACCCGCCGCACAGGCCGTACAGATCGTCTCGGCCGGACCCTGCAGTCCGTAGCGCATCGAGATGGACGCGCCTGACGCGTTGGCCATCATCATCGGAACGAGGAACGGCGAGACCCGACGTTCACCCTTCTCCAGACGCACCTGGACCTGTTCCTCGATCGAATGGAGCCCGCCGACACCGGTGGCGAAGATCGTGCCGAAACGAGCGGCGTCGACGCCGATCGCATCGACGCCGCCGGCCTGCTCGAACGCCTCGGCCGCCGCGGCGACCGCGAACTGCTCGACGCGGTCGGTGCGACGCGCTTGTTTCGGATTGTCGAAGTACGGGGCCGGATCCCAGTCGTCGATCGTGATCGACTGACGGTCGGTGATCCCGGGACCGAGCAGGCCGTTCCAGAACGCCGTGCGCCCGATGCCGGTGGGGGCGACGACGCCGAGACCCGTGACTGCGACCCGACGGCCGCCGCTCGTCACAGCTTCGCGGCGACGATGTCGTAGGCCTGCTGGACCGTCTCGACGCCTTCGAGTTCCTCTTCGGGTACCGACACGTCGAATTCCTCCTCGAGCGCCATCACGAGCTCGACGAGGTCGAGGCTGTCGGCGTCGAGGTCGTCGCCGAAATTGGCCTCGGGCACGACGGCGCTCTCCTCGACGGACAGCACCTCGACGGCGCACTTGCGGAAGCGGGCAAACAGTTCTGGGTCCACGGTCTTCTCCTTGTCAGTGGATGTTGCAGTGTGGCACACCTGATCGGGTGAGCCGATGATCTGGCGGTGTGTGTAACGACTGGTGTCAGACACCAATCGTTGCATGAGACGGCCGTCAGTGTCCCATGCCGAGACCGCCGTCGACGGGGATCACGGCTCCGGTGATGTAGGCGGCGTCGTCGGAGGCGAGGAAGGCGACCACCCCGGCGATCTCGCCCGGTTCGGCGACCCGCTGCAGCGGCACCATCCCCGTGAGCTCGGCCAGGCGGTCGTCGCCGAGCGCGGCGGTCATGTCGGTGGCGACCGGCCCGGGAGCGACGACGTTCACGGTGATCGATCGGGAACCGAGTTCGCGGGCGATCGATCGGGCGAAGCCGACCAGTCCCGCCTTCGACGCGGCGTAGTTGGCCTGCCCGGCCGACCCGAGGAGTGCGACCACCGAGGACACGAGCACGACGCGACCGCGTCGGGCCTTGAGCATGGACCGGCTGGCTCGTTTGACGACCCGGTAGGCCGCGGTCAGATTGGCGTCGATCACCGAGGTGAAGTCGTCCTCGGACATGCGCAGCAGCAGGCCGTCGCGGGTGATACCGGCGTTCGAGACCAGGATCTCGACCGGGTCGCCGAAGTGCTCTTCGACCGCCGTGAACGCGGCGTCGACGTCGTCGCTCGACGTGACGTCGCACCGCACGGCGAAGTACCCCTCGGGCGGGGGTGAGGAGTTGTACGTCACGGCGACACGGTCGCCCAGCGCAGCGAAGCGCTCGGCGCAGGCGAGGCCGATCCCGCGAGCTCCGCCGGTGATCAGTACGACGCGGCTCACGACGCCGCACCGTCGGCAGCTGATGGCACGGGTGCGCTCCATCTGACCACTGCGCTGGCGGCGGTCATCCCCGCACCGAATCCGACGAACA
>DATKXG010000265.1:0-6962 GCA_035529175.1 Ilumatobacteraceae bacterium | reverse complement strand
CAGGAACAGGTGCGGGTCAGAGGCCCTTGCCGCGAATCGGCGTGAGCAGGGTCAGCTCGGGCCGGCCGGCGAGGATGCCGCCGAATGCGTTCATGATCTGCTTCATGACGTCGCTGGTGCTGTGCGCCTGGAGCGCGTCGCCGTCGGCGTAGAGCTCGTACATGTAGGCGACATTGGAATCGTTCGGGTCCTCGAGCAGCTGGTAGAGCAACGTGCCCTCCTCCGAGCCGACGTGGTCCATCATCGGAGCGAGACCGGCGTACAAGTCGTCGCGCTTTCCGTCGATGCAGGTGAACTTGGCGATCATGGCGACGTGACTCATGAACGCCGACCGTAGCTGCTGGACGTGCCTCGACGGCGAACGACACCCGGCGAGGGAAGCGCCAGCGACGAGCCGGACGAGAGCAAGCGCAGCGAGCGAACCATCATTTCAGAATCCCAAGCGATCGCTGATGGTGCCGAGCAGTTCGTCGATCGGCACGCGGACCTGTTCGGTCGTGTCGCGGTCTCGCACGGTGACCGCGTTGTCGTCGAGCGAGTCGAAGTCGACGGTGACCGCGAGCGGTGTGCCGATCTCGTCCTGGCGGCGGTAGCGCTTGCCGATGTTCTGGGTCTCGTCGTAGTCGACCATGTAGCGATCGGCGAGCACCTTGCGGATCTCGTGCGCCAACGGGGTCAGCGTGTCCTTCTTCGACAGTGGCAGCACGGCCACCTTGTAGGGGGCGAGTCGCGGATGCAGGCGCAGCACGGTGCGCGCCTCGCCGTTGACCTCGTCCTCGTCGTACGCGGCGAGCAGGAACGCCGCCATCGTCCGGGTCGCTCCCGCGGCGGGCTCGATCACGTAGGGCACGTACCGCTCGTTGGTCTGCGGGTCGAAGTAGTCGAGCTTCTCGCCGGAGTGCTCGGCGTGCTGCTTGAGGTCGTAGTCGGAACGCTGGGCGATGCCCTCCAGCTCGTCGAACCCCCAGGGGAACGCGAACTCGACGTCCGACGTGCCGGTCGAGTAGTGCGACAGCTCGTCGTCGTCGTGGGCCCGCAGGCGCAGCATCTCCGCCGGGATTCCGAGCTCGACGTACCAGTTCAGGCGCTCGTTGCACCAGTACTCGTACCATTCCTGGCTGGTCTCGGGCGGGACGAAGAACTCGAGTTCCATCTGTTCGAACTCGCGGGTGCGAAAGATCCAGTTCTGGGGCGTGATCTCGTTGCGGAAGCTCTTGCCGACCTGGGCGATGCCGAACGGCGGCTTCTTGCGCGAGGTCTGCAGCACCTGGCCGAAGTTGGTGAACATGCCCTGCGCGGTCTCGGGGCGCAGGTAGGCGTCCGCGCCAGTGCCCTCGACGGGGCCTGCCTGGGTCTTGAACATCAGGTTGAACTCGCGGGCCTCGGTGAAACTGTGCTTCGCGTCGCAGTTCGGGCACACATCGGGGTCGTCGAGCTTGTCGAGACGGAAGCGTTGCTTGCACTCGGTGCAGTCGACGAGCGGATCGCTGAAGTTCGCGAGGTGTCCGGACGCCTGCCAGACCTGCGGCGGGCTCAGGATCGCCGCGTCGATGAGCACGACGTCGTCGCGCTGCTGCACCATCGAGCGGACCCAGGCTTCCTTGACGTTGCGCAACAGCAGCGAGCCGAGCGGCCCGTAGTCGTAGGTCGAGCGAAACCCGCCGTAGATCTCCGCCGACTGGTAGACGAAGCCCCTGCGCTTGCAGAGGCTGACGATCTGTTCGAGGTCGGTGGCAGGCATAGACCCCGGAGGCTACCGAGCCCCCATTTCCGTTTGTGTGCGAATTCAGCTGACCCGGTCCACCCGAATCGTCACGCAAACGTGGAGGGCCAGCTACGGGATCAGTGGGTTTCGAACATGGCGACCGCTTTGAGGCGACGCTCGATGTGGAACTCGAGGGCGCGGGTGGCCATCGACGACACCTCGTGGGTGATCGGCGACTCGTCACGAGCGAGGGCCTGCACCAGTTGACCGCCGAGGATCTCGCGCAGGATCGTCAACGCTCCGGGGCTGATCGCCTGACCCGACCGGCACGAGCGGCACATGACGCCACCCTCGTTCAGGTCGAATGCGACGAACTGGGTGTCCGGTTCGCTCTCACCACAGCGCACGCACCGGTCGAGTTCGGGCCGCAGACCTTCGTTGGCGAGCAACTTCCAATAGAACGCGGCGACGTTCAACGGAGAGGGTGCCGACGCGATCGTGCGCAGCACCCCGACCAGCATCCGATACAGCTGCGGGTTGGGTTCCCGTTCGAGTGACAGCTGATCGACCGCTTCGATCGCCGCCAACCCCTGCGACGCCCGGTCGAGCGACGACAGCATCGGCGACAACGGTTCGACCGCTTCCGCCTGGCTGACGATGTCGAGTTCACGACCCCGGTACAGCAGGAGGCTGACGTGGCTCATCGGTTCCAGGCGCGCCCCGAACTTGGACTTGGTCTTGCGGACCCCCTTCGCGACCGCACGGACCTTGCCGTGCTCGGCGGTGTGGAACACGACGATTCGGTCCGACTCGCGCAGCTTGTAGGTGCGCAACACGACCCCGGTGTCGCGGTACAGCTCGCTCACGACGTGCCGTCCACGTGATCAGGCGTCGTCGTCGATGCCGCCGAAGCGGCGTTGACGGCGAGCGAAGTCTGCAATCGCCTCGAGGAGGTGATCGGGTGACAGCTCGTGCCACTCCATCGGGTGGAAGACGAGTTCGCCGTACGCGAGCTCCCACACCAGCGACGGCGGCAGCCGGGTCGACTCGCCGAGCACCACGATCAGGTCCGGCTCGCAGTCGGCGGGGGCGTAGAGCGCCTCGGCGACCGTCGCCTCGTTGACCGGCTCGTCGGGATGGAGCCGTTGCATCGCCTCGGCGAATCGCTGTCGGCCGTCGCCGCACGGGTCGACGATGACGTGGCACGATCCGACCACCCGGTGCCACCATTCGAGGTCGACCGGGTCGGCGCCGGGCTCGTACGCCCGCAGCGTCAGGAAGGACGCACCCGCTCGGTCAGCGATCGCGCCGAGGCGGTTGACGCGGTCGTCCCACCGGTCGTCGCCGAGCTCGTCCCAGTCGCGCAGGGTCCCCCCGACGACCATGATGTGACGGAGCAGCTGACGAGTCGGGTCTCCAGCACGCGCGGCCACTGTCGGGTCCGGCTTGGTGCTGGTGATCGACGGTGCCACGTTCACATTCTTCCACGCCGCGGGCTGTCGCCGCTGGCTGGCTAACGTGATCTTCGTGCCGCAGCCAACCGTCGAGTCCTCCGAGGGCACCGCTGCAGCCCTGCACGTCGCGTGCATCATGGACGGCAACGGACGCTGGGCGGGCCGGCGAGGGCTCCCACGGACCGAGGGGCACACGGAAGGCGAGGAGAACCTCGCCCGCCTGGTGCGCGTCGCAGTGCAGCGCAACATCGGGTGGCTGACCGTGTTCGGATTCTCCACCGAGAACTGGCAGCGACCGCGACCAGAGGTGCGCCACATCCTCGGCCTGCACGAGAAGCTGTTCGGCCGCGTCGCAGAGCTCAACGAGCTGAACGTACGCGTGCAGTGGATCGGGCGACCGTTCGACTCGCCCATGGCGCGTACGCCCCGGTACGTCCAACGCGCCATTCGCAAGGCGATCGCCGACACCGCAGACAACACGGGCATGGTGTTGACGATCGCATTCGACTACGGCGGTCGCTCGGAACTCGTCGCCGCGGTCGAAGCTGCGCGCCAGACGCCCGAGGGTGTCGCGGTCGACACGATCGGCGAGCACCTCTATCTGCCCGAGCTCCCACCGGTCGACGTGCTGGTGCGCACGAGTGGTGAGTTGCGCGTGTCGAACTTCCTGCTGTGGCAGGCCGCAGGAGCGGCGATCTACTTCACCGAAGCGCCCTGGCCCGACTTCGACGAGCGCGAGCTCGATGCGGCGTTGGCGCTCGCTCGATGAGCGAGGCGCTCGCGCGGGTCACCGCCGCGCTCGCCAACGCAGAGGAGCGCGTCGGCCAGCAGCAGATGGCCGACCTCGTCGCGGCGGCGATCGCCGACGGGCGACACCTGGTCGTCCAGGCGGGGACCGGCACGGGCAAGACACTCGCCTACCTCGTCCCGGCGATCGAGGCTGATGCGCGGGTCGTGGTGGCGACGGCGACCAAGGCCCTCCAGGACCAGCTGGCCACGAAGGACCTTCCCTTCCTCGCCGAGCACGTCGGCCGCGATTTCGACTGGGCCGTGCTGAAGGGACGCTCGAACTACGTGTGCCTGCAGCGGTTGCGCGAGATGAGCGCAGGCGCCGAGGGCCAGCTCGAACTCGAGACGATGGCGTTGACCACGAAGGTCGAGATCAAGCGGCTCGCCGAGTGGTCGGGCACCACCTCCACCGGCGACATGGCCGAACTCGACTGGACGCCGTCGGACAACGCGTGGCGTGCCGTGAGCGTGGGCAGCGACGAGTGTCCCGGTGCCGATCGCTGCCCGCTCGGCGATCCCTGCTTCGCCGAGCAGGCCCGCCGGCGGGCTGCAGCCGCAGATGTGATCGTGGTGAACACGTACCTGTACGGGCTCAACGTGGCGAGTGGCGGGGCGATCCTCCCCGACCACGACGTCGTCGTCTTCGACGAGGCCCATGTCCTCGAGGACATCATGAGTGACACGGTCGGCGTGGAGATCGCACCGGGGCGTTTCACGGCCCTGTCGGGCATCGTGCGGCGGATCCTCGACGACCCGAAGCTGGTCGGCTCGATCGCCGAGATCGCCGAAGGCCTGCGCGAAACGTTGACACCGCACGTCGGCAATCGTCTGTCGACGCCACTCCCCGATTCGGTCCAGGAGGTGCTGACCGACGCTCGCCTGCGACTGGGGCGCGCGAACGAGACGCTCGTCGCCATCGACACCAAGAACGAGGACGCGAAGCAGCGCCGCCTTCGCGCGCAGACCATGACCGGACGCGCAATCGAGCAGCTCGACATCGCGATCGAAGGTCGCGAGGGTTACGTCGCCTTCGTGTCGGGTTCGCGTGATGCGCCTCGGCTCGAAGTGGCGCCACTCGACGTCGGCCCGGCGATGACCGAGGGGGTGTGGTCGCAGCGGACGGCGATCCTCACCAGCGCGACGATCCCGTCGTCACTCGCCGCCAGGGTCGGCATCGCGCCCGACAGCGTCGACATCGCGGACGTCGGGAGCCCGTTCGACTACGAACACCACTCGATGCTGTACTGCGCGATGCATCTCCCGAATCCCAACTCCGAGGGATTCCGAGCGGCCGTTCACGATGAGTTGGAGGCGCTGATCACCGCGGCGGGCGGTCGGACGCTGGCGCTGTTCACGAGCTGGCGGTCGATGGACGAGGCCGCCGAGGCGCTGCGCGAGCGGATCGACCTGCCGATCCTGACCCAACGCGACCTCCCGAAGCCGGCGTTGATCAAGGCGTTCGCCGACAGCGACGAGACCTGCCTGTTCGCCACGGCCGGCTTGTTCCAGGGCGTCGACGTGCCCGGCCAGACGTTGTCGCTCGTGGTGATCGACCGCATCCCGTTCCCGCGCCCGGACGATCCGCTCCTGAGCGCTCGCCGGGAACAACTGGGGCCGACGGCGTTCTCCGAGATCGACATCCCGCGTGCGTCGATGATGCTCGCGCAGGCGTGCGGACGCTTGATCCGCTCGGCGACCGACAAGGGCGTCGTCGCCGTGATGGACCCGCGCCTCGGCACCGCGCGATACCGCTGGGACATCATCAAGGCGCTGCCACCGATGCAACGCACCAAGGTCCGCTCGGACGTCGAGACCTTCCTGCGAGACATCGCCGCTGAGTAACCCGCTACATCGCGGGTCTGACCCGTGATGTCATCGAATTACATCACGGGTCAGACCCGCGATGTAATCAGGTGATCGAGGCGGCGAAGATGCCGTCGATGGTGCCGCCGAGCGTCGAGTTGAACTCGTCGTCGCTTTGGCCGGCACTCAGGCCTTCGGTGAGCGCACGCGAGAAGCTGGCGATCATGCCGTGCTGGCGCGACAGACGCTCGTTGGCCTCGTCGCGCGGGTAGCCACCGGACAACGCAACGACCCGAAGCACCCTGGGGTGCTCGATGAGCGGAGCGTAGAAGTCGTCGACCGAGGGGATCGACAGCTTCAGCATCACGGACTGGTCGTCGGTGAGCGCATCGAGTTGCATCGCGATCCGGTCGCGCAGCAGACCTTCGGCTGCTTGCTTCTCGGGGCTGTGGATGTCGACTTCGGGCTCGATGATCGGCACCAAGCCGGCCGCGATGATCTCCTTGGCCACCTCGAACTGCTGGTCGACGACGGCGTGAACGCCGGTCTCGTTCGCGAGCTGCACGACCGAGCGCATCTTGGTGCCGAACACACCGAGACCGACCGCCCGTTCGCACAGTTCACGCAGACCGGGGATCGGCTTCATGACCTGGGCGCCATCGGCGACGTCGGCGAGGCCCTTGTCGACCTTGAGAAACGGCACCACGTGCTTGACCGACCACAGGTAGTCGGCGGTGCCCGTGCCCTCGACCTGGCGGTCCATCGTCTGCTCGAAGAGAATCGCGCCGAGGACCCGGTCGCCCGTGAACGTCGGCGACGTCATGATGCGGGTTCGCATCGCGTGCATGAGGTCGAACATCTCGTCGTCATTCGACCAGGCGTCTTCCTCGACGCCGTACAGCTTCAGCGCCTTCGGGGTACTGCCGCCGCTCTGGTCGAGCGCAGCGATGAACCCCTGACCGGTACGGACCTTGTTGAGCATCTCGTCGTTCACGAAGACGACTGTAGCCAGTGAGCACCCAACGAACCGTCGGCCACACCGCACTGGTGACCAAGGACCCACCGGTCACTACGGTCGGCGGACATGACCGGCGCCGAACCTCCGAACCGTGTGGTCGACTGCAACGTCGTCGACGGCATCGCCACGATCACGCTCGATTCCCAGCACAACCGCAACGCGTTGTCGCGACAGCTGCTCGGTGACCTGCATG
>DATKXG010000264.1:0-2188 GCA_035529175.1 Ilumatobacteraceae bacterium | reverse complement strand
TCGCCGATCTTGTAGCTCTTGCCGGTGTAGTAGAGGATGCGCTCGGTGGTGGTGGTCTTACCGGCGTCGATGTGCGCCATGATCCCGATGTTCCGGGTGCGCTCCAGGGGGAACTCTCGCTTGGCCATGCTCTACTACTTCACTTCCGTGTCAAGGGGCGACGGGGGGTCTTCGGCTGCGCACCGAGGCGCAGGCACGAGGTTCGAGTGTATCGGCCGTTCCCGCCGCCCCACCAGGACGTGACGTGTGCCGTCAGCGCGCCTGGATGTAGTCGTGGAGTTGGTTGTTCTCGGTCTCGAGCTGACCGACTCGGGCCTTGACCACGTCACCGATCGAGATGATGCCGTCCAACTTCCCGTCGTCGTCGACGACGGGAAGGTGCCGGATCCGGCGGTCGGTCATCATGCCCATCAGCTGATCGACGGTGTCGTCTCCGCGGCAGGTCGTGACCGACGTCGACATCGCCGAACTCACCTGATGTCCGAGCGTCGATGCTCCGTGCGCAGCCAACGCACGGACCACGTCACGTTCGGACAGGATCCCGTCGATGGTGCGACCATCGCGGCTCACCACCAGCGCGCCGACGCCGTGGTCGCGCAACGACGCCGTTGCGTCGGCGAGCGATGCGTCGGGAGCAATCGTGGCGACCGCTGATCCCTTGACCTTCAAGACGTTGTGGACGTGCATCGAGTTCCCCTCCCGATCCGTGGGCCGCCGAGCAGCCGATGTGGTGTCCTCCCCCGAGAAGAACACCCTAGTGCACTCGTGAAGCACCGATTTCGCGGGCGGCCGAAAACGACGGAACCCGAGGCCTCGGCCCCGGGTCCCACTCGTTCGTTCGGTTGTCGCCGGCGGGCCCCGAGGGTCCGCCAGCTGGGGTTCACCAGCGGTAGTGGGCGAACGCCTTGTTCGACTCGGCCATCTTCTGGATGTCGTCGCGCTTCTTCATCGCGGCGCCCAATCCGTTGGCAGCGTCCATCAGTTCGTTGGCGAGGCACTCGGCCATCGTCTTCTCGCGGCGGGCACGGGCGTAGTCGACAACCCAACGGATCGCCAGCGTGGTGGCACGACGGGGACGAACCTCGACCGGCACCTGGTAGGTCGCACCACCGACGCGGCGGCTACGCACCTCGAGCGGCGGCTTGACGTTCTCGATCGCACGCTTGACGGTGTCGATCGCCTGGTCGTCGCCTTCGAGGCGGGACTGGATGATCTCCATCGCGTCATACACGATCTTCTCGGCGACGGTGCGCTTACCGTGCAGCATCACCTTGTTGGTGATCTGCGTGACGAGCACCGACTTGTGGATGGGATCCGCAACGAGTTCGCGGCGGGGAGCGGGACCTTTACGTGGCATCTCGGGTCACTTCTCCTTCTTGGCGCCGTAGCGGCTGCGGGCCTGCTTGCGGTTCTTCACGCCGACCGCGTCGAGTGCGCCGCGGATGATCTTGTAGCGCACACCGGGCAGGTCGCGGACACGACCGCCACGCACGAGCACGATCGAGTGTTCCTGCAGGTTGTGGCCCTCACCGGGGATGTACGCGGTGACCTCGATGCCCGAGTTCAGACGGACACGGGCGACCTTGCGCAGCGCCGAGTTCGGCTTCTTCGGGGTGGTGGTGTACACGCGGGTGCAGACGCCGCGACGCTGGGGCGAGCCCTTGAGCGCCGGCGTCTTGCTCTTGGTGACTTTCGAGCTGCGACCTTGACGGACGAGCTGTTGGATGGTTGGCACGAATTGAACCTCGTTCGTTTCGGTCGTGTCGGCAGCCGCCTGACAGTAGGCAGTCGACATGTGGTGTGTTGGACGAATCGCGGGTTGCGACCCGCCCGCCGTACACCGGGAGATCACCCGATGAGAGGACCCTGCAAGGCTACGGGCGCCCCACCGGTCGCGCAACACGCCACGACCCCACCGCTGCGATGAGCCAAGTGTCGGTATCCGGGCGGTTCGCTCATCGCAGGCATGCAACCGACTGTTCACGTGGACTGCGAGCGGGGGCATGGCAGCAGTGGTAGAACCGCAGCGATGGGAGTGTTGAGATCCGATCCGCTCCTGGCGTTGTTCCTCGTGGTCGCGCTCGGGGCCGCGTTGGCGAGGGTGCGCATCAAGGGGGTCGGCCTCGGACCCGCGGCAGCGCTGTTCGCCGGCCTCGCGGTGTCGGCGATCGAACCGGACCTGGCAGAT
>DATKXG010000263.1:0-8928 GCA_035529175.1 Ilumatobacteraceae bacterium | reverse complement strand
GGCATCCGGCTCGTGCGCGGTCCGTCGCTCGCCGACCGGGTGATCTCGCTCGATGCCGCGCTCGTCGCGCTGATGGGTGCGATCGGCACCCGCGTGGCCGAAACCGGCGACACGCTCTACATCGGCGTGTTGGTCGTCATCGCCATCGTTGCCTTCACCGCCACGGTCGCGCTCAGCCGCTTCATCGAGACGACGGGGCGACCATGAACCCCGTCTCCTCCGTCCTCCTCCTGCTCGGTGCGCTCGTCGCACTCCTCGCCGGCATCGGCCTGCTCACGTTCAACACGCCGTACGCCCGGTTCCACGCCGCCGGCAAGGCCAGCCCGATCGCCTTCCTGCTGGTCGCGATCGGGGCCGGCATCGAGGTCGGGCTGCGCGGGGCCGCCGAACTGGCGATCGTTGCGGCTGCGCTGCTGCTCACACTGCCCGCGAGCACCCACCTGCTGTTCAGGGCCACCCATCGCACGACCCGATCGGCACACCTGACCGTCGACGAACTCGCTGCGCCCGAGCGTGAGCTCGCCGAATTCGAATCACACACCGCCGAGACACCTGGGGGACAACTCGATGGCCACGACCAGTAGCGCGCAACGACGCACCGCCCGAAACAACATCGGGCAACAGGTGTCTTCGAATACCTATGATGGAACGGTGACGTTGATCGAGCCGAAACCGGATCTGCCGTCGTGGACATTCTTGACCAACCACGCGCACGTCATGGTGGCACTGAGCCGCGATCCGGACCTGCGCCAGCGCGACCTCAGCTACGTGGTCGGGATCACGCCGGGTGCCGTGCAGCGGATCCTCGACGACCTCGAGGACGGCGGGTACCTGCGGCGCGAGAAGGTCGGACGTCGCAACCACTACGAGATCATCGACCGCAGCCCGCTGCGCCATCCCCTCGAGGGCAAGCACACCGTCGGCGAGTTGCTCGACATGCTCCACGACTGACGCGGCCCGCGCCGCGGAGGCTCAGTCGACCAGCTCGAACTCGCCCGGTCGCCACGTCTGGTCGAACCACGGCTCGAGCGGGCCGTAGAGACGCAGGAGCACGAACCAACCCTTGCCGGGCACGGTCTGGATCCAGTTCGATTCCTTGCCGGTGGGCGCAGTTGCACCGAAGTAGAGGTCGACCGAACCGTCGTCGTTGCGCACGAGCGGATCCTTCTCGCTGTTCCTGCTCGGGAACGGCTGCCCGGTCTGCAGTTCCGATCGGGTCTGGGGGTCGTAGGCGACGACCGACCAGAAGTCCTTGGCCGGCGGGTCGGCGGGGATGTTCAGCCGGTAGTTCTTCGCGCCGTCGAGGTAGTTGCCGTCGCGGTCGACGTCGAGGGCGGCGTACTGGGATCCGACGCCGACCATCTTCAGCGCCATCGCGGGCGTGTTGACGGTTGCCATGTAGAAGAAGTACGTGCGCGCATCGAGGTTGCGGCCGCCTTCGCCGTCGTCGATCAGCCAGCGGTAGTCACCGCCGATGAAGGCGGTCTTCCAGTAGCTGCCGTCGTGGTAGATGTACGCGCCGGGATCGCGTGGCTGGAAGAACAGTGTGCGGGCCGTTGCGTTGGCGACCGCTGCTGCGTCGCGCAAGATGCCCTGCATGTGCTCGTCGGGGGCGAACGGCTGCCCCTTGCGGATCCCGATCGCCGACAGCAGCCCTCGGATCTCCGGGTCGATCACGCCGAGGTGTTCGCGGTCGATCACCGCATGGAGTTCCTCGTAGAAGGTCGCGTCGTTGGAGTGGATCGTGTTGAAGTGCTTGCCCTGCGTCGAGATGAACTCCATCGCCGGCGGGTTGTCCGATGCCGACAGCGGGTAGACGCGCAGGCCGTCTCGGAACATCGCCGCCGCGGCGTCGGGCAGGCCGTCGACGAGGAAGCCGCGCAGGATCAACCAGTTCGTGTAGCTGGGTGAGGTGACCGTGAA
The DNA here is from genome assembly GCA_035529175.1 of Ilumatobacteraceae bacterium. Classification (GTDB taxonomy): domain Bacteria; phylum Actinomycetota; class Acidimicrobiia; order Acidimicrobiales; family Ilumatobacteraceae; genus Sva-07. The sequence goes on along the minus strand of DATKXG010000263.1, from coordinate 7,005 downwards.
GTACCCGTCGGGCAACTCGCCGTCGTGGTCGGGAGGGACGATCAGGTACTTGCCGCCCTGCCCCCGGTCGGGGCCCGGGCCGCCCATGTCGACGACGAATCGGAACCAGGCGTCGTTGACGGTGCCGGGGCCGCAGCCGGGCGGGATCTCGACCACCGTGGGGCCGTCGTGCTCGAGGTCGAGGATCACCGAGGCGTAGACGGTGTCGGTGTTCCCCGTGAGGAACAGCGGGCTCGAGTCGAGCAGCTGGTCCATGATGACGCACTGGTGGGATGCGGTCGCTCCCATGTCGGCCATGCCGCGGCGCATCGCCTCGATCGACGCCGCCGGGACACCGTTGAGGAAGGTCTCGACGCCGCGGATGAACGCCAGGTGGTCGTGGAGCTTGGCGGCGGTCTCCTCGGTCGGCAGGCCGTCGAAGAAGTTCAGGCGCCCGATCCGGGTGTCGACGTGGTCGGGGGTCGTGATCGACTCGGGGATCTCGGTGTTGTAGCCGGGGTGTGGGGATGTCATGGTCGGTTCTCTCTGTGTGGGTTCGGGACATGGAGGCGGGGGGTCGCCCCACGGATGCTCATCGCGTCGCACCGTCGAAGAGCGTGCGACGCCAGATCGTGACGATCGTCTCGACGGCCGTCGAGGTCGGGGTGCCCGATCCGCGGCCGTACGTCTCGTGCAGGTAGCGCTCGGTCATCCACACGAGCGCACGGGCGATTTCGCGAGCGTGGGGCACCTCGGTGTCTCCCGACCGTTGCAGGTGTCGGATCCGAGCGGTCGTCTGCTCGACGAACCCCTCGATGGCCGCATGCCACGCCTGATCGACCTCCGGTGCGAGCGCGGCGGCGTCGGAGAACGCGAGCAGCAGCCGCCCGTGTCGCTGGTACACCTCGACGAGGCCGGTGGCCGCAGGCTCGAGCGCGGCGGCGGGATCCCCGACCGCTGCGTACCAGAGCGTCGACGCCTCGTCGAGTTCGCCGGCGATCTCCGCCACCCCGTGCAGCAGGATCGACTCGAGGTCGGGGAAGTAGCGATAGAAGGTCGTCCTCGGCAGCTCGGCCTGCCGCATGACGTCTTCGACGGTGAGATCGCGGAAGCTCCGGTCGACGAGCAGTGCTTCGACCGTTCGCAGGATCAGGGCCTGCCGGTCGGCTCGGCGCTCCTTGGTCGCTGACCTGCGTCGGGTGCTGGCGGCTCGCACCGACACCAGGGTACACGCCGCGCTTGCGATGCGACGTGGCGTGTGACGTCATGTCACGATCCAACGGCCGGCTGGGCCGGGCTCACGGGAAGCACCCCCCTGAGGCCCGCAACGGCTGATCGCCTACGCGCTCGCCTGAGCACCGACCACCTCCACGTTCCGTAATTCGGAGCCGACCGTGCGCTGAGCGCGTGGTTCGCTCCGAACTTCGTTGGCTGTGACGTTGAATTGGGGACTTTGGGCGGTCGTCACGGGTTCGTGCGGGCGCAAGGATGGTGATCATGAGCACCACGGCCACCGATGATCGCCCAGCACACGACTCGGAGGCCGCCGACACAGGATCGGCTCCCCCCGCATCGGCGTGCATCGACGGCAACGAGGCGGCTGCCACGGTCGCCTATGCCCTGTCGGAGGTGGTGGCGATCTACCCGATCACGCCGGCCTCGGCGATGGGCGAATTGGCCGACGCGTGGTCGGCGGGCGGCGAGACGAACCTCTGGGGCGCGGTGCCCGAGGTGGTCGAGCTGCAGTCCGAGGCTGGAGCGGCCGGCACGCTGCACGGCGCACTGCAGACGGGCGCCCTCGGAACGACCTTCACCGCCTCGCAGGGCCTGTTGCTGATGCTGCCGAACATGTACAAGATCGCCGGCGAGCTCACGCCTGCGGTGATCCACGTCGCCGCCCGTGCGATCGCCACGCACGCACTGTCGATCTTCGGCGACCACAGCGACGTGATGGCCGCCCGGTCGACGGGCTTCGCCATGCTGTGCGCGAGTTCGGTGCAGGAAGCCCATGACTTCGCCGCGGTGTCGCACGCTGCGACGCTGCGGGCGCGGATCCCGTTCCTGCACTTCTTCGACGGGTTCCGCACGTCGCACGAGATCAACCGGATCGACCTCCTCGACGATGACGATCTCCGGTCGCTCGTCTCCGACGACGACATCGCCGCACACAAGCTCCGTCGGCTGCGGCCCACGGCGCCGGTGGTGCGTGGCACGGCGCAGAATCCCGACGTGTTCTTCCAGGCACGCGAGGCGGCGAACAGCTTTCACGACGCCGTGCCGAGCATCGTCGCCAAGGTGTTCGCCGAACTCGAGGAGCGGACCGGTCGCCGGTACGGGCTCGTCGATTACGAGGGAGCGCCCGACGCAGAGCGGGTGATCGTGATGATGGGGTCGGGGTCCGGTGCCGTCGGCGAGACCGTCGCCAAGCTGGCGGCCGACGGCGAGAAGGTCGGGCTGGCAACGATCCGCCTGTTCCGGCCGTTCCCGGTCGACGCCCTGCTCGACGCGCTGCCCGACTCGGTCCGCTCGATCGCCGTGCTCGACCGGTGCAAGGAACCGGGGTCGGCCGGTGAGCCGCTCTTCCAGGACGTGGTGACGGTCGTCGCAGAGTCCGAGCGACAGGGCGTGCGCATCATCGGCGGCCGCTACGGACTCGGTTCGAAGGAGTTCACGCCGGCCATGGCCAAGGCGGTCTTCGACGAGCTGACGTCGCCGACACCGAAGCGACGGTTCACCGTCGGCATCGTCGACGATGTCACCGGGCTCAGCCTCGACGTCGACGACTCGTTCCTGGTCGACCTGCCCGGGAGGTCGGCGGTGTTCTACGCGCTCGGCAGCGACGGCACCGTCGGGGCGAACAAGGCATCGGTGAAGATCATCGGTCACGAGCCCGGCCTCCACGCCCAGGGCTACTTCGTCTACGACTCGAAGAAGTCCGGCTCGATGACGGTGTCGCACCTGCGCTTCGGGCCCGAAGCGATCCGCTCGACGTACCTCGTGCAGGAGGCCGACCTCGTCGCCTGTCACCAGTTCGGGCTGCTCGACCGCTTCGACGTGCTCAGCGACGTCCGTCACCAGGGCACGTTCCTGCTGAACGCGCCGTACCCGGCCGACGAGCTGTGGGAGCACCTGCCGACGGCGATCCAGCGGCGCATCCAGGACCGAGCGCTGCGGGTGTTCACGATCGACGCCACGCGCATCGCCCGCGACCTGAAGATGCCCGGCCGGATCAACACGATCATGCAGCCGTGTTTCTTCGCGCTGACCGACGTGATGGATCTCGACCGTGCGGTCGGCGCCATCAAGGAGTCGATCAGCGCGGCCTATGGCCGGCGGGGTCGATCGATCGTCGAACGCAACGAAGCGGCCGTCGACCGTGCACTCGCGGAGCTGACCGAGGTCACGGTGCCGACAGCCGTGTCCCCGAGCGACGAACTCGAGGAGGCGCTCAGCATCCTCGAGTCGGCCAGCGACAACGCCGAGACCGAGTTCGTCGATCGGGTGACGATGACGATGATCGCCAACAAGGGCGACCTGCTTCCGGTGTCGGCGATGCCGATTGACGGCACGTTCCCGACGGGCACGACGACGTTCGAGAAGCGCAAGCTGGCGATCGACATACCGGTGTGGGAGCCCGAACTCTGCATCGACTGCGGGAAGTGCGCCGTGGTGTGCCCGCACGCGACGATCCGGATGAAGGCCTACGAGCCGGACGCCCTCGATGGCGCTCCGGACGGGTTTCTCACCAAGCACTTCCGGTCGCGCGAACTCGACGGCCACCAGCTCACGATCCAAGTGGCGCCCGACGACTGCACGGGATGCGGCATCTGCGTCGACGTGTGCCCTGCCAAGGACAAGACGCAGGTGAAGCGCAAGGCGATCAACATGCGCCCGGCATCCGAGCACCGGGTGGTCGAGCGCGAACGTTGGGACTTCTTCGAGTCGATCCCCGAACTCGACCGGGCGTCGATCACCCACGACTCGGTGAAGAACTCCCAGCTGCTGCAGCCGCTGTTCGAGTTCTCCGGTGCCTGCTCGGGATGCGGTGAGACGCCGTACCTGAAGCTGCTGACCCAGCTGTTCGGCGACCGCCTCGTCGTCGCCAACGCCACCGGCTGTTCGTCGATCTACGGTGGAAACCTGCCGACCACCCCGTGGTCGAAGGACGCCAACGGGCTCGGCCCGGCCTGGTCGAACTCGCTGTTCGAGGACAACGCCGAGTTCGGCTACGGCATGCGCCTCGGCATCGAACACCACCAGCGCGAGGCCCGGCGCCTCGTCGAGGAACTCGCCGACGACGTCGGCATCGACCTGGCGAGCGCGCTGCTCGCCGACCCGACACCGACCGAGACCGGTGTGGTCGAACAGCGCACCCGCGTGGCGGTGCTGCGTGAGCGACTCGGCGACCTGATCTCGTCGAACGACCCGGTCGTCGCCGACCGGGCCCGACGACTCTCGGTGATCGCCGACGAGCTGGTCCGCACCAGTACATGGATCGTCGGCGGCGACGGGTGGGCCTACGACATCGGCTTCGGTGGCGTCGACCACGTGCTGAGTTCCGGGCGCAACGTCAACCTGCTCGTGCTCGACACGGAGGTGTACTCGAACACCGGTGGCCAGGCGTCGAAGGCCACGCCGCTCGGTGCGGTGGCCAAGTTCGCGATGGGGGGCAAGCCGACCGGCAAGAAGGACCTCGGAGCGATCGCCCGTCGCTACGGCAACGTGTACGTGGCGCAGATCGCCATCGGCGGCAGCGACATCCAGACGGTGAAGGCGCTGGCCGAGGCTGACGCCTGGGACGGTCCGTCGTTGATCATCGCCTACTCGACCTGCATCGCCCACGGCATCGACATGGAGACGTCGATGTCACACCAGAAGGACGCCGTGAAGTCCGGCTACTGGCCGCTGTACCGCTACAAGCCGACCACCGACGAACATGAGCATCCGTTCCAGCTCGACTCCGCGGCGCCCAGCATCCCGCTCAAGGACTTCGCGCTGAAGGAGGCCAGGTTCTCGATGCTGGCTCGGTCGGATCCCCGACGTTCGGCCGAACTGCTCGACCTCGCTCAGCAGGACATCGACGAACGCTGGCACTACTACGAGCAGCTCGCCGGCGTGGAGCGCGCGCTGCACCATCCTCATGTTCCCGACGTCGACGCAGCAGCGCCCGACGACGAGCCCGGTGAGTCCGACGACGGAGGTTCCGACGATGCCTGACCTGCACACCACCTACCTCGGTCTGGCGCTGCGGTCACCGATCGTCGCCTCCGCCGGTCCGTTCACCGGTCAGATCGACCGGCTGGTCGAACTCGAACTCGCCGGCGCCGGCGCGGTCGTCCTCCCGTCGATCTTCGAGGAGCAGATCGAGCACGAGACCATGGAGATCGATCGGCTGTACACCGTCCACGGCGAGAGCTTCCACGAGGCGACGTCGTTCTTCCCCGAGGTCGACGACTACGGCTCGGCGATCGACTCGTACCTCGAGCTGATCGAGAACGCGAAGGTGGCCGTCGACATCCCGGTGATCGCCAGCCTGAACGGCGCCAACATCGGCGGGTGGGTGAAGTACGCCCGTCTGCTCGAAGGGGCCGGCGCGGATGCGCTGGAGCTGAACCTCTACACCGTTGCCGCCGATCCCGACATCTCCGGGGCCGCGCTCGAGGCCGAGCATCTCGAGCTGGTGGCGCTGGTGGCGGAGGAGGTGGGCGTGCCGATCGCCGTGAAGATCTCCCCGTACTACTCGTCGGTGTCGTCGTTCGTCGTCGAGCTGCAGCACTCCGGCGCGTCCGGCGTGGTGATGTTCAACCGCTTCTACTCGCCCGATCTGGACCTGGAGACGCTGGAGGTGGCGCCGCGGATCGCGCTGAGCAGCCCGGAGGAACTCCGTCTGCCGCTGCGGTGGATCGGGATCCTGCGCGAGCACCTGACGATGTCGATCGCCGGCTCGACCGGCGTGCACTCGGGGTTCGACGCCGCGAAGTTGATCCTCGCGGGCGCCGACGTGGCGATGACGACATCATCGCTGCTCCATCACGGGCCGTCGCACCTCGCGACGATCGAGACGCAGTTGCGTGACTGGATGGTCGAACACGATTACGAGTCGGTCACCCAGATGCGGGGCGCGGTGGCCAGCCATGCCGCGAGCGATCCGGCGGCCTACGAACGGGCGAACTACATCGGCAACATCGCCACCTACACCAGCCGGTTCATCGGCACCGGCGACGTCCCCCTCGCCCGCCCCCGCTCCGAGTAGCCCGTTTGGGGTGCATTCTCGGTGACCCGGATCACCAGAAGTGCAACGCAAACGTGTGGTGGGCGTGATGTCAGCAGACGGCGCGGACGTAGGGGTAGGGGTTGACGGCGCGGCCGCCGCCGGGGTGGACCTCGAAGTGGAGGTGGTTCGCCGTGGTGTTGCCGGTGGCGCCGACGTAGCCGATCACCTCGCCCTGCGAGACGCTGCGGCTGGAGCCTTCCCACGCGCTCAGGTGCGCATAGAAGTAGCGAGTACCGCTGTTGCCGTTGAGCCACACCGAGTTACCACCCAGGCGGGTGGTCTTGAACTGGACCGAACCGGACTCGACCGCCACCAGCGGGGTACCAGCGGGGGACATCATGTCGACGCCCTCGTGGCTGCGACCGCCCGAGCGGGCTGCGCCCCACGTGTCGCCGAAGGCACGCGGTCCGGCGATCGGGCACACGATGCCACTGCCGGCGTTCGACGGCGGGGGACTGGCGGGAACGGGCGCGGGAACGGGCGCGGGAGCCGGTGCAGCTGCTGGTGCCGGCGACGCTGCGGCCTGGGATCCGTTGGAGGCGCCGGATGATGGCGCCACGGCAGCGGTTGCCCCGCTCGGTGCCGCCGACGCGGTGTTGGCGGCTGCGAGTTGGCGGTTCGCTGCGGCTTGCTGGGCGAGCTCGGCTTGTCGCTGACGCTCGAGTTCACGCTGCACGGCGACATCGGCCAACCGTTGCTGCTCGATCTCGGCGAGCTTCACGACCTCGGCCTCAGCGGCGGCCTTGAGGTCC
>DATKXG010000262.1:0-46259 GCA_035529175.1 Ilumatobacteraceae bacterium | reverse complement strand
TCGATGTCGGAGTCGTTGGACGTCGAGGAGTTCACCACCGTCGTCCAGGCGTACCAACGAGCCGTCAGCGCTGCAGTCGAAGCCGAGAGAGGCTACGTCGGCCACTTCATGGGTGACGGCGTGCTCGCCTACTTCGGATACCCCGTCGCCGATGCGCTCGCCAGCGTGCGTGCCATCCGAGCCGGCTTCGCGCTGATCGATGCCGTCGACGGACTCCGCTCCGACTTCCCCGGCCTGGCCGTACGGGTCGGCGTGCACACCGGCGAGACCGTGATCACCGACATGGGCGCCGGTGACAACCGGCAGCTGCGCGACGTGGTGGGCGACACTCCCAACATGGCGGCGAGGATCCAGGGGATCGCAGCCACCGGCACGATCGCGGTCAGCGCGAGTGCCCGTGAGGAGTGCGTGGGCTTCATCGATTTCGAGTCGATGGGCCTGCACGCACTCAAGGGCATCAGCGAGCCGGTCGAGGTCTTCACCGCCGTTGCTGACACGGGTGCCAGCGACCGACTCGATCTGGCAGCCGCCCAGCAGCGCCTCACCCCGCTGATCGGGCGTAGTGCCCAACTCGATCAGCTGATCGCTGCGTGGCGGCGGACACGGGCGGGCGATCCGCAGGTGGTCTGGTTGTCGGGAGAGCCAGGGATCGGCAAGACGCGGCTCGTTCGCGAGTTGCTCCGCCTCCTGCGCGCCGAAGGGGCGATCGAGATCGAATTCCGTTGCTCGATGTTGCACCAGGCCAGTCACCTGCACAGCGCCGCCGAGCAGTTCCGCCGGTACCTGCTGGGCGAACACGGCGCGCTGACGATCGAAGGGGCCGAACAGTTGGCCGACGAGAACGGCACACCGAGAAGCCTGGCCGTGCCCGTGATCGCGCAGCTGGTCGGTCTCCCCCTCGTCGAGCCGTACCGCGTCGTCGACGGGTCGTCGGATCACGTCCGCCAGCACACGCTCGACATCGTGGCCCGACTCGTCGAGGACCGAGCGAAGCGTCAGCCCGTCGTCGTCGTCATCGACGACATCCAGTGGATCGACAGCACGACAGCAGAACTCGTCGAGCGGTTCATCGTCGACCAACCGAGTTCCGACATCATGACCATCGTCACCCATCGATCCGACCACCGCCCGGACATCCCGTCGGCGTCCAACCACCAGCGGATCGAACTCGAACGCCTGAGCGAGAGTGAGGTGAGCCAGATCATCTCGGCCGTCGCCGGGACGAGCACGATCGCCGAGTCGCTGGCCAGCCAGATCTCGTCGCGAACCGAGGGCGTGCCGCTGTTCGCCGAGGAACTCACCCACCTCGTCCTCGCGAGCCCGCCGGACACCGATCCATCCGTGCCCGCCACCCTCCGTGACTCGCTCATGGCGCGTATCGACCGGCTCGGACCGGAATCGGACGTCCTGCGGATCCTGTCGATCTTCGGTCGCGAGGCGCCGGCGGGTCTCCTTCAGGCCGTGAGTGGCCTCGACACGAACGAGTTCGTCCAACGCATCGAACGCCTCCTGGCGTCCGGCATGATCGTCCGGCGCGGCGCGGGGACCACCGCCGTCTACTCGTTCCGTCATGCTCTGCAACAGGAGGTCGCGTACGACTCGATGCTGCGCTCGACTCGTCGCCAGCTCCACGCGCGGGTCGCCGATGCACTCGAGTCACGCTTCGTTGAACGCAGCTTGGCGGAACCAGAGGTGTCCGCGCGGCATCTCGAACTCTCTGGCGAGGCCGAGCGAGCCCTGCCGTACCTGTTCCGCGCGGGTGACCGTGCGATCGCCATCTCGGCACACGACGAGGCGCTGACCCATCTCTCCCACGCCCGCGAGCTGATCGACCGGCTTCCACCCGGCCCCGACCGTGACCGGTACGAGATCGATGTGCTGGTGCGGCTGGGCGTGCCCACCACCGCCACGCGAGGGTACGGATCACCGGAAGCAGAGGCGATGTACGCCCGAGCGCAGGAGCTCTCCGCGACTGCTGGCGACGACTCGCATGCCTACCCGGCCCTGTACGGCCTCTTTCGGGTCCGTCTTCTTCAGGCCCGGTACGAACGCGCCGTCTCGCTCGCTCGTCAGCTCGACAAGATGGCGAGGGCAGCGCCGCACCGGGTGGAGCTGACAGCGGGCGCGGAGCGGGCGCTCGGCAGCGTGCTGTTCTACACGGGCCAGGACCAGGCGCTCACCCTCGACCATCTCCAACGAGCGCTCGGGCTTCCGGATGCCGACCGGCCAGGCGCGTACCTCGGCAGCCTGACCGACGTGGTCGATCCGATCATCACATCACGCGCCTATGCGGCGTGGACGCACTGGATCATGGGCGACTCCAAGACCGCCAGGCAGATGAGCGACGACGCCGTTCACGCCGCCAGGAGGCTCGGCCACCCGTTCACCATCTGCCTTGCCCTGTGCTTCGACAGCTGGCTCTGCCAGTTCGAGTCCGACGTGCCCGCCACCATCACCAGAGCCGAGGAGGCCCGGACGTTGTCGGCCGAGCACGGCTTCACCTTCTGGGTCGGCTGGGCCGATGCCCTGCTGGCTTGGGGGCGGGCGATGCTCGGCGACGTCGCGTCCGTCGACGACCTGTGGGCGGGCATCGAGAGGTGGCAGGCGCAGGGCTCCCGTCTCGGCGAGACGTACTTCGTCGGTCTGGCCGGCCACGCACAGGCTGTCGGAGGCGATCTCGCCGCGGCAGGGGTGACCCTCGACGGAGCCCTACGCCTCGTCGACTCGATGGACGAGCACTTCTGGGAACCCGAACTCCTGCGCTTGCGGGCCGAAGTGCTCCGTGCGGACGGCGGCGATCCGTCACGGGTCGACGAGCTGCTCGAACGGGCCCGGCAGTGTGCGGTCCCGCAAGGGGCGAGAGCGCTCGAATTGCGCATCGAGGCGAGCCGTTCCCGGCCACGATCGGAGTTCGTCCGGCGGGCCTGACGAGACCGGCTACGGTGCACGGCGAGGTCGACCGCGGGGTCGTCCGTGGAAGGGGGACCCATGTCCGGACAGGTCGACCAGTCAGCATTGTTCCCGGGGCCGATCCAGGGGTTCACGATGCCGTTCTTCTACGCATCGCTGCAATCGTTCTGGCTGTACTACCTGGTCGAGGTCGACCTGGTCGCCTCGGTGCTCCCCGACACAGCGCCAGGTGCCGGGCTGCGCGCGGCACGCTTCACCGACGGTGGCGACGACTATGCGATGGTGTCGCTCGACCTGCAGCGATACACCGGCCACGGCGACAGCTTCCTCGAGCATGTCGAGGAGGTCGAGTTCAACGTGTACGCCTATCCCGAGGCGCGCGACGGCACGGTCCCGCTCATGTCCTGGCAGGACTACCTACGTGGTGACGACCAGACCAAGAGCATCGGCGGGTATCGCCTGCACGTTCCGTGCTCCAGCCCGCAGGCCGTCGCGGCCGGTCGCGGTTTCTTCGGTGAACCGAAGTTCGTCGCGTTCTTCGACTACACCGTCCCGGCTCCCAACAACCCGGAAGTGACCACCTGGAAGTACGGCATCTACGACATCGTGCCCCCGCCAGAGGAGCTCGCGAAGGAGTATCCGATGGCCGACCTCAACAAGCAGGGCTCCCTGATCTTCGAGATCGACGCCGACCTCTCGGGCATCGACACGTTCGCCGCCAATGCCTCACCGATCATCGAGTACGGCGTGAACCCCTACGGGAGCAATCGGGTGGTCTCGAACTGGTGGAGCTTCTACGACACCTTCGACACAGCGTTCCTGACGCCGGAGCAGGGAGCGAAGGTGACCCTCGAGCTCGGCACCAAGAACGACAAGTGGAACATGCGCGACGACCTACAGCGTCTCGTCGCCAACCGCGTCCCCGTCGCGGCGCAGACCTATCAGTCACCAATCGTCTCGGCTGAGGATGGTCCGGTGTTCGTGGTCCCGCAATGAGATCCGGCGCCAGCGAGTTCTCCGCATTGTCATCCCGACTCACGGGCTTCACGACGGCGGAGCTCGCCGGGACGGGCATGATCGACACATACCTCGCGACACTCCTCGCGATCGTTGGTGATCACCACGTGACCGCACTGCTCGCAGCGTCCGACCTTCCCGTCGAGCACCTGCTGGAGCACTCCCGGTTCGGACCGCTCTGCAGGAACATCATCGTGATGTGGTACCTCGGGCAGTGGGATCAGCTGCCCCCGGAATGGCGGAGCGAGCACGGCGCCAGCGCCGCCGACGTCAGCAAGGTGGTGTCCGCCGAGGCCTACACCGAAGGGCTCGTCTGGCCGACGATCGGCAGCCACCCACAGGCGGCAAAACAGCCGGGATTCGGCTCGTGGTCGCTGCCGCCGGGCAGGGGCTCGTACGGATGGGGCACCGAGACACAGGTGTCGCTGTGAGCGCCGACTACGACGTCGCCATCGTCGGGGCCGGGTTCGTCGGCGCGTTGATGGCCAAGCGTCTCGCAGAACATGGCTGCCGGGTCCTCGTCCTCGAAGCAGGCAACGCCACGGGCGCCACCGCCGAGGACTACGAGAGCAACGTCCGGTACTTCCACGAGAACCCGTTCAAGACGCCGAACTCGCCGTACCTGCCGAACCAGTACGCGCCGGCGCCGTCGGTGCTCGAACTCGCCAAGATCGAGGAGGGGGAGCCGAACACGAGTGGGTACATGGTCCAGAACGGCCCGTTGCCGTTCTCGAGCAACTACCAGCGAGAGCGATCGGGTACGAGCCTGCACTGGCTCGGCATGTCGTTCCGAATGGTCCCGGCCGACTTCGAGATGCAATCTCGCTACGGCGTCGGCGTCGACTGGGCGATCCCGTACCAGGAGATGAACGCCGACTACGAGGCAGCCGAGTTCGAACTCGGCGTGGCCGCCGAGGTCGAGGACCAGACGTTTCACGGGATCGGTTTCCGCGACGGCTACGTCTTCCCGATGCACCGCATCCCGCCCAGCTACCAGGACAAGTGGTTCGGCAAGCACCTCGACGGCACGACGGTCACGCTCGACGGCGACGAACTCGAGATCGCGTTCAAGCCGCTGGCCCACTCGCGCAACAGCATCCCCAACGCCGACTACGACGGTGGCCGGGGTTACACACCGATCGGTGCGCCCGGTGCGCCCGGTGTCGGGGAGCGCTGTGAGGGCAACGCGTCGTGCACTCCGATCTGTCCGGTGCAGGCGAAGTGGAACGCGGGCAAGACGTGGGCGACCGCGCCGCAGGAATTGATCGACATCCGCACGCAGTCGATCGTCACCAGGGTCCAGCTGAGTGCCGACCGCACGAAGGTGACCGGGCTGGAAGTCACCGCATACGACCCCGCGAGCATCCCTCCCGTGGGCACACCCGAGGTCGTGACGGCAGAGGTGTACGTCATCGCGGCGCACGCGATCGAGACCGCCAAGCTGTTGCTCGCGTCCGATGCGGCGAACAGCAGCGACCAGGTCGGACGAAATCTGATGGACCATCCGTACCTCCTCACGTGGGGACTCGCGCCGGAGAACCTCGGCTCGTATCGCGGACCCGGGCTGACATCGGGGATCCCGTCACTCCGCGACGGTGACTTCCGGTCGCGCCGGGCGGCGTGGCGTACGGACCTGACCAACTGGGGCTGGACGTTCGCTGCGTTCTCGCCCGGCAGCGACGTGGAGCGCATGGTCCGCTTGGAGGGCAAGTACGGCTCGGAGTTGCGGGCGTCGCTTGCGAACGAGCTGCCGCGCCAGACCCGCTTCGGATTCCTCGTCGAGCAGCTCCCCGATCCACGCAATCGCGTCACGATCGACCGCCGGTACGTCGATGCGCTCGGCGCACCCCGACCCGTCATCGACTACGACGTGGACGCCTACACGCGCAACGGCATGGTCGCCGCACGCGAGTTCACGCGCCAGGTCTACGACCGACTCGAGATCGAAGAGTTCACGGCGTATCACCCCGGCGATCCCGGCTACATGACGCACCGACACGAGTCGTTGTCGTTCCACGGCGCCGGACACATCGTCGGCACACACCGCCTGGGCGCCGACCCGACGACCTCGGTGACCGACACCGACCTGCGGTCGTGGGACCACGAGAACCTGTTCCTCGTGGGCTGCGGCAGCATGCCGACGATCGGTACGTCGAACCCGTCGCTCACGATGGCAGCGTTGGTGTACCGGGCCTCGCGAGCGATCCTCAACGACCTCGGGAAGCGATGATGTCGCCGTCACCCCGCCACATCGAGACCCGTGAGGATCTCTGTCGCCATCTCCAGTGGGCGATCGAACTGGAGCTGAGCACCATTCCGCTCTACCTGACCGCATTGTTCTCGATCGAGGAGGGCAAGAACCGCGAGGTGCAGCAGCTGTTGCGGTCGGTCGTCATGGAGGAGATGCTGCACATGTGCCTCGCGGCCAACCTGCTGCACGCAGTCCGCGGCAACGGCCAGGGACCGAAGGTCACGGGAACCGCTGCGCCGTCGTACCCGGGTGTGCTCCGGCACAGCGACGGCATCGAGATGCGCCTTCGCTCGTTCGGTCCCAAGGCCTTGAAGTTGTTCTGCTCGATCGAGCAGCCCGCCGCCCACGAAGCGTCATCGCAGCCAGATCACTTCGACACGATCGGCCAGTTCTACGCGGCCATCGCCGAGGGCTTCGAGTCCCTCGGTGCCGATCTGTTCGAACGCGGGGTCAACCTGGGCTGCCAGGTCGAGCCTCACACTGCGTACTACGGCGGGGGCGGTCAGACGGTCGTCGTGACCGACCTCGATACGGCGATGCTCGCCCTCGCCGAGATCGTCGCCCAGGGTGAGGGCGTCGACGAGACCGTGTGGGACGGTGACCACCTGTTGTTCGGCGAGCGACGTGAACTCGCGCACTACTACCGCTTCGACGAGATCGTGGAAGGGCGGCAGTACCGGCCCGGCGATCGCCCACACTTCCCGAGTGGTCCTCCGATTCTCGTCGACACGAGCGCCGTTCGTCACATCGACCCGCGTCTGCGTGAGCGAGTCGAGTCCGACGAGTTGGACCCGGAGATCGTCCGGCTGATCGAGATCTGTGACGGCACCTACCAAGAGGTGCTGGCGTCGCTCGAGGCCGGGCTCAACGGTGACCAGCAGCGCCTGATCGACGCGGTGCCGCTGATGTACCAGCTCGAGTACCAGGGGCGGGCGCTCACGAAGATCCCGATCGGTGATGGGCGCCACGCCGGGCCACTGTTCCGGGCCGTCGCGACGTGACCCGATCCGGGGCCCCGCCGTCGGTGGACCGGCCCACACTCGTCGTGATCGCCGATCAAGACGAGGCGTCGGATCTCGTGCCGGCGGGCTCCGTGCCGTTCTGGCGAGTGCCGGCAAGCGGTTCGAACGAGCAGATGGCGTGGAGGTTCGGTGACCTCGTCGTGGTGGTCACGGGCTCGGGTGGCCCGGCGATCGCTGCGGTGACCGCCCGATTCCTCCTGCGTCCTCCCGATGACCTGCAGTTCGCCCAAGTGGTCAATTTCGGATCGTGCGGCCGGTACGGCTGGTCTGACGGGACCGGACTCGAGCGTGCGTACTTCGTCCGGTTCTCGCGACAGTGGGACCTTTTCTTCAACTTTCGTGGATGGGAGTACGCCAACGCGCCGCTCGAGCTCGCCACCCCGACGGCGTGGTCGGGTCCGCCGGTCACGTGTTTCAGCGGGGGGCGCTATTCCACGCCACACGATCGGCACTGGCCGATGTGGCTCACGGGAGACATCGAGGAGTACGAGCTCTACTCGATCGCCTGGCTGTGCGCGGAGCTCGACGTCCCGCTGGCCGGGCTGAAGTTCGTGACCAACAGTCCTGACGCTGACGCGACGACCCAGAAGGGCCAGCACCTGAAGGCAGCCCGCCGCGCGGGTACCGACCTCCTGCACTCCTTCCTCGCCGGCGACTGTGGCGAGATCGCTGCGGCTCCCGTGAACACGCAGGCCTCGCCGCCATGACCCCCGGCCGGGATCAGCCGGCCTCGGGGCAGCGCTCGGACTCGGAGCCCTCGACGAGCTCCACTCGCGATCCGGGGACCAGACCCAACGCCTCCAGACCGCCCTCGAACACCTCGATGGCGAGGTCGTACTCGGCGCCCGGCGAATACAAGGGGCACTCGCCTGCCGGCCTGTCCAGACACGGCGGCATGTCAGCCGATCCGACGTGGGAACCGTTGCGACCGAACCAGGCGATCGAGAGCGGGGTCGGCGTCTGGAACATGTAGAACGAGCCCGCGGTCGGTTCGTCGAACCGGAACGCCATCCCGACCGGATCACCGAGGTCGGTGACGCCCATCAGCCCGCGACCGCGTTCGGCCGAGTCGTCGGCGAGCCACAGGCAGACCTCGCACACCTCGCCGTCGGTCTCGGTGATCAGTGCCTGGATCGTCGTGAACCCCTCGGGTTGCCGGCCCGCCTCGGCTGTCGGGTCGGTTGTCGTCGGATCAGGCGTGTCTGCCTCCGAGCTCGCCGGGTCGGGATCGCTCGCACACGCTGCCAGCGCGACCACCGCGACCACCGCGATCGCCGCGATCGCCGCGACGGCAAGACGCCGCGCCGTCGACGGTCCGGTCATCGAGTGGCGCGCGCCGCTGAGCGTCGCCCGCCGACCGGGATGACTCTCAGCAGATGGTTCCAACGGCACTCGACGCACGCCTCGACGACGTAGGCGCTCAGCTCCTCGGCCCGGTCGTTGAGCTGGCGCATCTCCTTGGCCGTCGACACGCAACGGCCCTGCGCCGACAGGCGGGGCCCGAACACATAGGTGACCAGCTTGAGGTCCGACTCCTCGCAGATGGGACACAGCGTCGAGGTCTGCGTCCCGACATTGCGAGCGGCGCGGATCAATTCAGGATGCGCGTCGCACACCTGGTCGAGCGGAACACGGCCCTTCTTCACCTGGCTGATCAGCATTCGACGGGCCAGCCGGTGATCGACCAGGCCCCGCGATCCATCCGACCCACGAAGTGCGCCGACCGTGAACGCCATGGCCGCCGACACTACCGGCTCGTGCAGCGGCGCGCTGATCGCCAACCGATCCCCGACGACATGGCGTCCAGCGGGCACACTGGGGTCGTGGTCGCTGACATCAACTACGGGCCCGGCACGCCGGGCGACGACGAACTCCGACTGTGTGGGGAGGTGGGCGACGGCCGACGCGCCATCGAGCTCGGCATCTCACCGTGGTTCAACTCGGTGGCATTCGCTCGCGCCGGCGCGAAGTCGATCGCCATCGACACCGACGTCGAACGCATCGCCGAGACCCGCCGCCGTGCGACGGCGGCGGAGCTCCAGGTCCAGTGCCTCGAGACCGATCTCGCTGACCTGGGTGACGTCGCCTCCGCATCGTGCGAGGTGGTGCTGGCCGCCCACACGATCGACCGCGTCGACGACCTCGGGCGGCTCCTTCGCCAGGTACATCGGATCCTCAAGCCGGGGATGCCCCTCGTGCTCTCGATGCCGCATCCGTTCGCCGACATCTCGCCCGAGCATCCCTACGGCACCGGCGCCCGCACGATCGGCGAGTGGTTCACCGCACTGACCCGGGCGAACTTCCGCATCGATCAACTCCTCGAACTCGGTGCCACGGCGCACAGCCCGGCACCCGCCGCCCTCGTCCTGCGCGCGCGCAAGGAAGGCTCCTGACCGAGCGATGAGTTTCCGCGCGACCCGTCCACGCGCAAACTCATCACCTCCGAGCCGACGAACCGAGCGATGAGTTTCCGCGCGACCTGTCCACGCGCAAACTCATCGCCTCGTGGTCGAGTGGCGACGTCAGGCGTCGGCGCGTTCGTTGGCGGTGATGCCGGCGGGGCGGGGACGGCCGAACAGGTAGCCCTGGCCCTTGTCGCAGCCCAGCTCGCGCAGCCGGTTCAGCTGCAGCGGAGTCTCGACGCCTTCGGCGACCACGGACAACCCCAGTGAGTGCCCGAGCCGGACGACCGCTTCGACGATCGAGGTGTCGTCGGCCTCCAGGCCCAACCCGGTGACGAACGACCGGTCGATCTTGATGGCCTCGACCGGGAACCGCTTGAGATACGTCAACGACGAATAGCCGGTGCCGAAGTCGTCGACCGACAGGTGCAGACCCAGCCCGCGTAGATCCCGCAGCGCCCGGCCGGCGGCAATGGTGTCGGCCATCAGGGCGGTCTCGGTGATCTCCAGCCACAACGAGTCGGCATCGATGCCGGTCTCGCCGAGCGCATCGTGAACGACGTCGAGGAACCGGCCGTCGATCAGCTGCTGCGTCGCGACGTTGATCGACAGCGAGCACGACGCGAACTGCAGCCCCACCGCGCGCCAGTGCGCGAGCTGTGCGAGCGAGTCGCGCAGGATGCCGGCGCCGAGGTCGACGATCAGGCCCGACTCCTCCGCCATCGGCAGGAACTGGCCGGGCAGTAGCAACCCGCGATCGGGATGCAGCCAACGAGCCAGCACCTCGAAGCCGACGACCTGGCCGCCTTCGAGATCGACGATCGGCTGGAAGTACGGCACGACCTCACCACGCTCGAGCCCGCGACGGAGCTCGCTCGAGGTCTGCAGTGCAGCCACCGACGCAGCCCGCGTCTCCTCGGTGAACGCCTCGACCCGGTCGCGGCCTGCCGCCTTGGCCCTGTACATCGCGGCGTCGGCGTCGCGCAGCAGTTCGTCTGCGGTGAGTTCGCTGCTGGAGTTGACGGCGAATCCGATGCTGGCGGTCACGACCAGCTCGTGCTCGTCGATGACGATCGGCCGCTGCACCGCCCGTCGCAGCCGCTCGGCGACCACGGCGGGGTCGACGCCGCCGTCGACCAATACGACGAACTCGTCGCCGCCGAGACGAGCCAGGCGGTCGGTGTCGCGCATCACGTGGCGCAGACGGCTCGCGACCTGGCGCAACAGCTCGTCGCCCACACCGTGGCCGAGGCTGTCGTTGACGATCTTGAAGTTGTCGAGATCGATGAACAACACCGACACCTGCCCCACATCGGCGCGCGCCAGGAGCTCGTCGAGGCGTTCGACGAGCGCGGCGCGGTTGGGCAACTCGGTCAGCCCGTCGTGCGTGGCGGCATGGGTCAGCTGTTCGGCCACCATGCGCTGCTCGGTGACGTCCTCGATATGGGTGATCGCCAACGCCACACCCTCGTCCTCGGTCACCGACACCCGGGTTCGCGCCCACACGAACGCACCGTCGCTGCGCACGTACCGCTGCTCCAGCAGATACGTGTCGGCGATGCCCAACTCGAGGCGGGCCCGCTGCGTGGCAGCGGCGCGGAGATCGTCGGGATGGGTGATCTCACGGATGCCGATCCCCACCAACGACGACAGGGGTCGAGCCAGCATGTCGGCCAGCGACTGGTTGGCGTCGACGATGCGGCTGTCGTCGAGTCGCACCAGCGCCATGCCGGTCGGCGCCGAATGGAACGCCTGCTGGAAGCGACGGCGAGCCTGTTCGAGCGCCACGGTCGTGCGGGCGCGGTCGGTGACGTCGCGCAGCAACACCACCAGTCCACCGCCCCGACCGTCGGTCACCGACGGACGGTGCAGCGATGCCTCGACGAGATGCGGTTCGCCGTCGGCATCGACCAGTTCGAACACGACGTGGTTGCCGATGGGCCCGGTCAGGTCGCCCGTGACGTCGAGGTCCCCCGGCGTCGCTTGGTCGAAGTGCCATCGTTCGGTCACCGACTCGCGGTCGTCGCTGCCGATCATCTCGAGGAACGCACGGCCGACGAGTTCGTCGATCGTTCGCCCGGTGAGCAGCGCTGCTCGCTGGTTCGCCGATTCGATCAGTCCACGGTCGTTGAGACCCATCACGGCGTCCGGGAGGTCGTCGAGCAGCCTGCGGATCTCCGACTGCGTGCGAGAGAGCTCATCGATGGTGCGCTGGGAGCGACGGCCGATCCGGCGTGATTCGAGCACCGTTGCCACGATGGCGACCAGTGCCAACAACGCGATCCCCACGACCACACCGATCGTCTCGGGACCGGGGTCGGCTCCTGCTCGCATCCCGGCGAACACCACGAGCGCCGCTGACACAGCGACGATCGGCAGGATCAACCACCACGCGCGGTGCGGGCGATCGTTCGACGACAACAGCCCGGCGAGATCCGAGTCGGTGTCGTCGTTGTCGCCATGATGACGGCCGCCGGAGATCACCACCCAACGTTAGAGCCGTGCGCTCCGCCGACCGCGGACTTCAGCGAGCAGACCACCACGCATCGAGCCGGCGACGGATCTCGCCGTCGCCGAGCACGCCTTCGTCGAGACGGATGTCCATCAGGAACTTCATCGCGTCGCCGACATCGCGCCCCGGGCCGATACCGAGGTGCTGCATGACGGCGTTGCCGTCGAGTTCGGGTCGCAGCGCCGCCAGTTCCTCGGCCGCTTCGAGCTCGTCGATGCGCTCCTCGAGCTCGTCCATCCGTCGGGACAGGCGGGCCGCCTTCTTCTCGTTGCGCGTGGTGCAGTCGCAACGCGTCAGCACGTTGAGTTCGGCGAGCAGGTCACCCGCATCGCGCACGTAGCGGCGCACCGCCGAGTCGGACCACCCCATCGAATAGGTGTGGAAGCGCAGGTGCAGCGCCACCAGTTCGGTCACCGCCGCCACGTCGTCGTTCGAGTACCGCAACGCGTTCATGCGCTTGCGGGTCATCCGGGCGCCGACCGCGTCGTGGTGGTGGAACGTGGTGCCCTTGCCGTCGAGGTAGCCCCTGGTGCGGGGCTTGCCGATGTCGTGGAACAGCGCGGCGAGCCGGGTGAGTCGGAAGTCGAACGCGGGTCGCTCCCCGGCCACGATCGCGGGGTGTTCGTGGGGTGGGCGCACGTTCTCGACCACGGCGATCGTGTGAGTCAGAACGTCCTTGTGGCGATGGATCGGATCGTGCTCCAACCGCATCGCCGGCAGCTCGGGCAGGAACTGATCGGCGAGGCCGGTGTCGACGAGGAACCAGAGGCCGGCGGCCGGGTGATCGACGACGAGCAGCTTGTCGAGTTCGTCACGGATGCGCTCGGCCGACACGATCTCCAGCCGAGGCGCCATCTCGCGGACCGCCTCGACCAGCTCCGGCGTCGGCGACAGCTGATATCCGGCGATGAACCGGGCGGCGCGCAGCATCCGCAACGGATCGTCGCTGAAGCTGATCTCCGGTCCGATCGGGGTGCGCAACACACGGGTGGCGAGATCGACGGCACCGTCGAACGGGTCGATCAGCGTCGGAACGTCGTCCTCGCCGGTCAACTCGAGCGCCATCGCGTTCACCGTGAAGTCGCGCCGCGACAGGTCGGCCTCGATCTCGTCGGCGAACACGACGTGCGGCTTGCGTGACTCGTCGGTGTAGGCCTCGGCGCGAAACGTCGTGATCTCGTAGGTCCGCTCGAACCCAGAATCTCGGTCGCGCACCTGCGCCCCGATCGTGCCGAACTTCTCTCCCTGCGTCCAGATCGCATCCGCCCAGCCCTCGAGGCAGCGCTTGATCTCCGCCGGCCGGGCGTCGGTGGTCAGATCCAGATCGAAGTCGTCACGCCCGGACGCGACGAACAGATCGCGCACCGTGCCTCCGACGAGGTACAAGCGGTGACCTGCGTCGCGGAACCGACCTGCGAGCGGCGCCAACTCGCGCAGCACGGGCGTCAGACGTTCGGGAACCACGACCGCAAGGCTAGGACCTCTCGTCCACAGCGAGGTCGAGCCGAGTCGTGACGGTGAGGCCGTGCCCGCCGCCGAGTACCTTCAGGGCCTGTGAGCAGTCTGGCGGCCGCACGTCCCGCACGGGCCCGCTTGGGGCGCTGGCCGTACGACGACCGTGTCGCGCACCTCGTGCTGCTCGACCATCACATGGTGCCCACCACGACCGACATCGCGCAGTGGGTCGCGGACGCCGCGTCGACCGGCGCGACGACCGTACGCACCGGAGCGCTCTTCCCCGACTCCACCGCGCCCTTCCTCGAGTCGGGATTCCGTGTAGCCGACACCTTGACCCTGCTCGACCGAGCCATTGCCGACCCCCCGCCCGTGAACCGGTCGTCCGGCAGCGTTTCGATCCCGCAGGCGGCGGGCACGGTCCGGCTGCGACGCCTCCGCCCGTCGATGCTGCACGAGGCCGCCGACATCGACCGCCGATCGTTCTCGTCGCCGTGGGCCAACGACGCCTCGGCCTTGGCGGACATCATGAACGCCACGCCCTACCACCGGTCGCGCAGCGTGCACCTCGACGGTCGCATGGTCGCGTTCTCGATCAGCGGACGCGCCGACCGCTCGGGCTACGTGCAACGGCTCGCGGTCGACCCGAGTGCACGACGGCGCCGATTCGCCCAACTGCTGCTCGACGACGCGCTGCGATGGATGCACCGGCGCAGCGTGTCGCGGGTGATGGTGAACACCGCGGCCGACAATCGGCCAGCACTCGCGCTGTACGAGTCGATCGGGTTCGAGCGGCAACCAGGGGCGCTGCTGATCCTCGAACGAGTGCTGCGGTGACCACCCGTCGCCCGCACGGCGACCGGCGCAACCGGATCACGAACGTGAACGTGGCCACGTTCGTCGCACTGTTCCTCGGTCTGCTCATCGCGGTGTCCCCGCCCGGGTCGACGGCCGACGCCACCGACCTGCGACCTGCCCAGTCCGTCGACGCGGCGCGGCTCGAACTGATCGGCCAGCAGTTCGCCACCGACCCCAACGGCGACGTCCAACTCCGCTACCTGCTCACCGGCCTCGTCGGCGACCCGCTCCAACTCGTGCCGCCGGCGCCACCCGCAGCACCGGAACCAGCGGTCGTCGATCCGGCCGAGCCCGTCGATCCGGCCGAGCCCGTCGATCCGGCCGAGCCGACCGACCCGGCCGAGCCGACCGACCCGACCCCGGTCGAGCCTTCGGCGCTCACGATCGAGATCGCGAACTATCCGACCCTCACCGACGTCGACGACGTCGAACCGCTCGTGGGGAGCGACGTCGACCCCGATGCCTTCCGTTCGGTCGCCGGGAACGCCATCGACGGCGTCAGACTCGACGCTCGCCCGCTGTTGGTCCGCAACGACGACGGCACCGTGAACCTCACGCTCGACATCGGTACCGACGTCGTCGACAGCATCGAGACGCGCCTGCAAATGCAGCGTCCTGGTCTCTACCCCATCCGGGTCCAGCTGCTGCTCGGCGATCCTGAAGAGGGCAACATCGTTGCCACGGCGGGCACCGTCGTCCAACGCCTCGCAGGTGCCGACGACACCGACGTCGAGGTCGCTCCCCCCATCGATCTGGCGGTCATCGCCGTCACACCCGCACCGCTCCCACGAGCCGACGCGGCGACGGTCGATCTCGCCCGCGATCGACTCGACGAGTCGATCGACCTCGCCGCACGGGTCGACGTTCCGGTGACCCTCGAGGTCCCACCTCCGCTGATGGCCGAGGCGGCCTCGACACCCGCTGGATCGGAGCGCCTCGCGACCTCACTCGACGGCGACGAACTGGTCGCATTGCCGCTGCTGCCGCTCGACGTGTCGTCCGCCGTGGCTGCGGGTCGCGCCGATGCCTACACCCGGCTGGTACGCGCCGGTGAGGACGTGCTCACCGATGCGGTGCCGACCACGCCGTCGCGACGCGGCGTCTGGATCACCACCGACGAGCTCAGCGCCGGCGGCGCCCAGCACCTGCGCGACCTCGGCACACGCTTCGTGGTGATCGGCGCCGACGTCTACGAGGAATCGATCAGCGATGATCTCCCGCCGACCGATCGATTCGTCGAGGCGGAACTCCCCGACGGTGGCACGCTGCCGTTCCTGGTGGTCGATCCACTGTCCGAGCAGCTGACGCCAGCGGCCGCCGACCGGATCCTGGCCAGGTCGACCGCGATCGAGTGGAGTGTCCAGACCGTCGCCGAGATGCTGGTCGAACAGGCCGACGAGGACGCGTCGGCTGCTGCCTCGACCACTCGACCGACCGCTCCACCCCGGCGCAGCAGAGTGCTCACCACCCCCGACCTCGCACGTCCCGACCCGCGCTTGATCCAGGCGATGACCGAACTCGTCACGACGACCCCGTCGATCCGCTTCACGGCCGCATCGGCGCTCACCGGTGTCACCGACGTCGCTCTCGACGACGGCGAGCCGATGACCGTGCAGCTGCCCGACGTCGCCGGACCGTCGCTCGATGCCCGCATCGAGCTGCTCGACGCCACGGCGCTCGAGTTGGCGAGCGCCGCATCGATGCTGCCTCCCGACGACCCCCGTCCGGCAGCATGGGCCGCCGAACTCGACAGCCTGATCTCCACCGGTTACTCCGACTCCGAGGTCGAGGCGGCAACCGAGGAGCTGCTCGCCGAGGCCGACGAGTTGAAGCAGGCAGTCCAGATGCCCGAACCTTTCACGTTCACCCTGACGGGCCGCAGCGGCACGATCGAGGTGCGCATCGGCAACAACCTCGCCGAGCCACTCGACGTCGTCGTCGCGCTCGACTCCTCGAAGGTCACGTTCCCGGAGGGCGACCAGCGGGTGACCTTGCGACCGCTCGACGAGACCAGCGTGATCGTGCCGGTCGAGGCCGAATCCAACGGGACGTCGTCGATCAATCTCGTGGTGGCGACCCCGGCCGGCGAGGCCCTCGGCGAGCCGGTCACGTTGACCGCGCGGGTGACCGCACTCACCGGGCTCGGCCAGGTGCTGACGGGTGGATTCGTGCTGGTGTTGTTGACGTGGTGGTTCACCCACTGGCGCAACCGGCGCCGGTCCGAACTCACCGGAGATGGCCGCGAGCGTCACCCGAGCAACGGCCAAGTAGGATCTGATGCCCTGTGACTGACCCGATCGACCCGACCGCCGTCGTGCCCGCACCCACCGTGCACGTCGTCACCGACAGCTCCTGCGACCTCCCTGCCGACATCGCGGAGAGCCTCGGCATCAGCATCGTGCCGCTCGCGATCCGTTTCGGCGACGACGAGTTCATCGACCGCGAGGAGCTGTCGACCGCCGAGTTCTGGACTCGCTGCGTCAACTCCGACACGCTGCCCGAGACGGCAGCGCCGGCACCTGGGCAGTTCGAGCAGACCTATCGGTCGGCCGCAGCGACGGGAGCCACGGGCATCGTCGTGGTCTCGTTGTCGTCGGCGCTGTCGGCGACGATGCAGTCCGCCCAACTCGCTGCGCGAGCGATCGCCGACGACCCCGACATCGACCTCGACGTGCGGGTGATCGACAGCCGGACGATCTCGATGGGCCTCGGCACGATCGCACTCGCGTGCGCCCGCGCTGCCCGCGACGGCGCCGGCATCGACGAGATCGAGGCGCTCGCCAACGACCTGGTCGGGCGAACCCGGGTGTACGGCGCGCTCGACACCCTGGAGAACCTGAAGAAGGGCGGCCGAATCGGCAACGCCAAGGCCTTGCTCGCCACTGCATTGTCGATCAAGCCGATCATCGAGGTCACCGGTGGCGTCGTCGAGCAGGCCGGCAAGCAGCGCACCCGATCGAAGGCGCTCGCTCACCTCGTCGACACGGTCAAGAAGTTCGAGGGCAACATCGAGAACCTGGCGGTGCTGCACGCCGTCTGCAGCGACGTCGACCTGTTCGTCGAGATGCTCGCCCCGTACCACACCGACGAGATCGTCATCGGTGAGATCGGTCCCGTGATCGGCACCCACGGCGGGCGCGGCACGATCGGCGTCGCGTTCCAGGTCACCACTCCCTGAACGCTGGGTTCGTGTGCTCCGGGCGCCGGATTGACGGCCCGGCGCGTCGCGCCACAGCTAGCGTTCGTCCTCAGTCATGTCCGCTGCGGCTCCGCCTCCCACTCACACCGTCATCGCGCAGCGATACGAACTGCAGCGGATGCTCGCGCAGGGCGGCATGGCCGAGGTGTGGTTGGCGGTCGATCTCACCCTCGATCGCAAGGTGGCGGTCAAGTGGCTCAAGCCGTCGCTCGCGACCGACCCCGTCGTCGCCGAGCGATTCCGACGCGAAGCGATCGCAGCTGCCAGCCTCAACCATCCGAACATCGTCGCCGTCCACGACGTCTTCGAACAGGACGGCCGCCAAGCGGTGGTGATGCAGCTCGTCGAGGGCAAGAGCCTTCGCCAGGTCCTCGACACCCAGAAGCGGTTGAGCCCGGAACTCACGTGTCACATCGGCACCTGCGTGGCCGCCGCACTCGACCATGCCCACGAGGCCGGGTTCGTCCACCGCGACGTGAAGCCGGGCAACATCATGATGACGTCCGATGGCCGGGTGCTGCTCACCGACTTCGGCATCGCCAAGGGACTGCAGTCGGCCGAGGCCGACCTGACCAGCGACAACATCATGATGGGCACGGCCAAGTACCTGTCCCCGGAGCAGGTGCGCGGCAAGAAGCTCGATGGCCGCGCCGATCTGTACTCGCTGGGGCTCGTGCTGTACGAGTGCCTGGCGGGACGGGTTCCGTTCCTCGGCGAGACCGACGCCGATACCGCGCTCGCCCGCCTGCAGCGCGATCCCACCGACCTCACCCGACTTCGCGCGACCCTGCCGACGAAGCTGGTCGTCGCGATCCACAAGCTCTTGGCGCGCAATCCGGCACAGCGACCGGCAACCGGCGCGGAGCTGGTCGCGACGCTGCGCGACGCAGCGAAGGAGGGTCCCCCGCCGATCGACCCGACGCCGTACGAGCACTCACCGGTCGGCCCGTTCGGCGCGAAGCGGCTTCGGCGTGCACCGTCGGACGTCGCCGGGCGCGCGGAGGATCGAGCCAGGGCCACCCGCCCGACGGGCCCGATCCCCGGTGAGGTGGCACACGTGCACAGCTCGCCCACACCGGCGACCAACACCCGCGATCAGACGCCCCCGGCGGTCGCGCCGCGCGGTAAGCCCGCCAAGGGACTCACGCAGGAATGGCGGCCCGCGTTCACCGTCGTCGCACTGTTGCTTGTCGCGGGTCTCGTGGTGGGTGTGCTGCTGTGGTCGAGCATGAGCTTCGGCGGCGGCGACCCGGTCACCACCACGACGGCGCTGCCCGCGCCGCAGGCGAGCGAGGCACCGAGCGAAGCCGCCGCGGTCGTCGGACCTGCCACCATCGCCACCGTCACCGCGTACGACCCGAGCGGCGACGGCACCGAGAACGACGCCGACGCCGTGTTGTCGCTCGCCGACGGCAACGCCGCCACGTCGTGGCCGACGACGTGCTACTCGTCGCGGTACATGGGGGGCAAGCCCGGCGTCGGCCTGGTGGTCACGTTCGACGGCCTGGCGCAGCAGGCGATCACCGTCGACGTGCAGACCGGTCCGTACCAGGTCGATTTCTTCGCGTCCGACGCCGAGGCGATCCCGACCTCACTCGATGCCTGGGGGGCGCCGCTCGCTTCGACGACCTTCGCCAACGACCCCGAGACCCTGACGTCACCCGTGCCGGCAGCACCCGCCCGACACATCCTGATCCTGCTCAAGGAGCTCGGTCGCGACGGAACCTGCAGCGACGCGAACCCGTATCGGGGTCGCCTCGGCGAGATCGCCGTCGTCGGCTGATCCTCGATCGCCGACCGGCCGGGCAGCACGGCCCGTACGCGCCACCCACGTACAGCGGACATCCCGCGACGCCTCCGACCCGTTCGTTACGCTCGCTGCATTCCTCGCCAACTCGATGACGCCGCCTTGGTCGCCGCCGCACAGGGCGGTGATCGTTTCGCGCTCGATCAGCTGTTGCGCCGTCACTACGACCGGATCCACGCCGTCTGCCGCCGGGTCGCCGGCGGGACACGCGATGCCGACGATGCTTGTCAGGAGGCGCTGATCAAGATCGTTCGCAACCTTCCTCGCTTCGACGGTCGCTCCTCGTTCGGCACCTGGGCCTACCGCATCGCGACCAATGCGTCGCTCGACGAACTCCGCAAGCGCCAGCGCCGGCCGGGCTTGCACGCGGTCGACGAGGCTCACCGGCCCGAGACCGTTGATCCGGTGGCCAACCTGCACACCGAACGATTCCCCGATCGGCTCCTGCTCGACGACGCACTCGACCAGCTGTCGGATGACCTGCGGATCGCGGTCGTGCTCCGCGATGTCGCCGACCTCGACTACGCCGAGATCGCCGAGGTGCTCGACGTCCCGGTCGGCACGGTGAAGTCGCGTATCTCCCGTGGCCGGGCCGCGCTGGCCGCCGAGCTGCGCCTCGACGATCATCGACGAGGAATTCGTGGGAACCGATCAGACCCCGACGAACGTCCAATGGATCCGACATGAACGACGACCTGACCCTGCTCGCGAGCGCGTACCTCGACGATGACGTGACCGGGGACGAGCGCGCCCGGGTGGAGAACGACACGGAGGCCCTCGCCGAGGTCGACCGGCTCCGATCGGTTCGGGCCCTGCTCGGCGACATCGAGCCGCAGGCGATCTCGATTCGTGAGACGCAACTCGCGACGGCGCTCGAGGTCTGGGATCGCCTTCCCGAGCGCGAGCGCACCGGCGCCCGGCGCGACAGCACGCCGGCGGGCGTCGATGCTGCAGCCGTCGCCGGCGCCGCCTCGGTCACGGCACCCACTCAGCTCAGCAGTCGCCGGCGCTCCTCACGGGGCACGTCGACGCGCTGGCTCACCGGCGCCGCGGCCGCCCTCGTCCTGGTGCTGGCAGGAGGCGTGGCACTTCAGCTCTCGTCGACCGCCTCCGACGACGAAGCGTCCAGCGAGGAAACCTCGAGCGACGGCGGGGCCGAAACGCTCACGGAATCCGCACGTGCCGACGCTGCCGACAGCGACCTGCCGGCACCGGCCGCCGGGGCCGCCGACGAGGCGACGGTCGAGCTGGACACCGGGATCGACAACGCCGCACCTCCCGGCGAGAACGTCGGGCTCGATCAACTCGACAACGTGACCGATCTCGCCGACTTCGCGGCCGCGGCCGTGGGTGCGCCGATCTCCTCCGACGACGTGCCCGCAGCGACGAGCGCGGAGGGCGGCGAGGACCTGTCCGACGCCGAGACGTTCCTCGCCGAGGCCGAACTCCCCCGCTGTCTCGGCGTCGACACCATCGTGGGACCTGCGGTGTACCGCGATGTCCCGGTCGTGGTGGGAATCGACGAGAGCCGCAATTTGGCGATCGCCTACCGAGCTGCCGACTGCGCCGAGGTCGCTCGGGCGCGACTGCCCTGAGTGCGCGGCTAGCCTCGCCGACATGCCGGCCAACCCGCTCACCGATCCGAACTGGGCCACCGAGACCACCGACAAGTTGGTGAGCCTCATCGACTCCTTCCGGATGCAGACCACCCAGAAGGCCGTCTACGCCGCCCGTGGCGCCGTGTTCGGGTTCCTCGCAGCCATCCTCGGCGTCCTCATCGTCTTCATCTTCATCATCGGATCGATGCGGGGCTTGCAGGCGCTGCTCGCACTGGCCGTCGACTGGAGCCAAGCGGTGTATCTCAGCTACTTCATCGTCGGCGGCATCCTCAGCGTGATCGGCATCGTGCTGTTCCGCAAACGCAACGCGGCCACGACCTGAGCGACGAACCGGCCGCCGCCCGCGCCATCCTGCACCACGAATCGACCCCTGGAGGAAGTGCCATGTCAGACGTTCGCGACGTCATCATCATCGGATCCGGACCGGCGGGCCTCACCGCAGCGGTGTACGCCGCTCGTGCGAACCTCGCACCGCTGTTGATCGAGGGCGAGCCGTCGAGCACGAGCGACCAGCCCGGCGGTCAGCTGATGCTCACCACCGAGGTCGAGAACTTCCCGGGGTTTCCCGACGGCATCATGGGCCCCGAGCTGATGGCGAACATGCGAGCCCAGGCGCAGCGCTTCGGCACCGAGATCCTGACCGAGAAGGTCACGGCCGTCGACTTCTCCGAGCGACCGTTCCGGGTCTGGGTGCGTGACACCGAGTACCGAGCTCAGGCCGTGATCGTCAGCACCGGCGCCCAATCGCTGATGCTCGGCCTCGAGCCGGAGCAACGCCTCATCGGACACGGGTTGTCGACGTGTGCCACCTGCGACGGTTTCTTCTTCCGTGGCCACGAGATCGCCGTGGTCGGCGGAGGTGACTCGGCGATCGAGGAGGCCACGTTCCTCACCAAGTTCGCCGACAAGGTCACCATCGTGCACCGCCGCGACGAACTCCGCGCGTCGAAGATCATGCAGGACCGGGCGTTCGCCAATCCGAAGATCGAGTTCCGTTGGAACAGCCAGGTCACCGACATCTTCGGCGACACCTCGGTCACCGGCATCGAGCTCACCGACACCGTCGATGGTTCGGTGTCGACGCTGCCCGTGACCGGGCTGTTCATCGCGATCGGACATCGCCCCAACACCGACCTGTTCGCCGGCAAGCTCGCGATGCACCCGGACACCGGCTACCTGATCACCCGTCCCGATTCGTCCTACACCGACGTCGAGGGCGTGTTCGCGTGCGGCGACGTCCAAGACGACGTGTACCGCCAGGCGATCACCGCTGCAGGCTCCGGCTGCATGGCGGCAATCGACGCCGAGCGCTGGTTGGAAGCCAACGTCCACCACTGATCGGCCGCTCGATCGGTCGACGGCGCGGTCGGGAGCGCGGTCGGGAATGTTCCCGTTGTCATCGAGGTTGCACCGATCCCGTCATGAGCGCCCTACCCTGCTCGTGAATCCTCGACCGGGGAACTCTGAAAGGATTGCGTCATGGCAGACGGCATCGTCAACCTGTCCTCCAACACCTTCGATGAGAGTGTGATCGGCTCAGACAAGCCCGTCATCGTCGACTTCTGGGCCGAATGGTGTGGTCCGTGCAAGCAGATCGCTCCGATCCTGGCCGAGATCGCCGACGAGCACGCCGGTGATGTCACGGTGGCCAAGCTGAACGTCGACGATCATCCGGACCTGGCGATGCGGTACAACGTGATGAGCATCCCGACCCTGCTGGTCTTCTCCGGCGGCGAGGTGTCCAAGCGACTCGTCGGCGCCAAGAGCAAGGGCGCCCTGCTCCAGGAGCTCGACGAATTCCTGGCGACGACGCACTGACGGGTCTCTTCCCGCTGAGGCAGGGGCAGCGCGGCGAGCCAGTCCGCGATCTCCAGCGTCGTCTCGGTTCGGCAGGACTGGCGCCGACCGGCGACACTCCCGGGCACTTCGGCGCGTCCACGCAGCGAGCGGTCACGGATTTCCAACGCCTGCGCGGCCTGCACATCAGTGGCGCCTGCGACGAACACACGTGGATGGCGCTCATCGAGGCGGGTTGGCGGCTGGGTGACCGGCTCCTGGTGCTGGCGGCACCCCAGCTGCGAGGCGACGACGTCGCCGAGCTCCAGAGCGCACTCAACCAGCTCGGATTCGACTGCGGGCGACCCGACGGGATCTTCGGACCGGCGACCGTGCGTGCACTGGAGGACTTCCAGCGCAACGGTGGACTGGTCCCTGACGGCATCTGCGGCCCGCACACGATTCGCACGCTCGAGTCGCTCCGGCGTCAAACCGGCTCGGGCCCCGGGGTCGCGTCGGTACGGGAAGCCCTGACCGAACACGCGTCGCTGATCACCCTGCGCATCGTCGTCGGGCAGTTCGGCGGACTCAGCTCGATCACGCGCTCCGTGACGCGTGCGCTGCGAACGAGTGGAGCGACGGTCATGTCGACCGACGAGTACGAAGCCGGTGCCCAGGCGGCCGCAGCGAACCGCTTCGGGGCCCATCTCTACGTCGGGTTCGAGGCCCGGTCGGACACCCGTTCCTTGATCTCCTATTATGCCGTACCCACGTTCGAGTCGATCGGTGGACGAGCCCTGGCCACCCGCATCGCCGCCGGGTGGTGCACCGCACAGCTCCAGCGGCCCGAGGTACGAGGCATGAGACTCCCCGTGCTTCGAGAGACCCGCATGCCTGCGGTGTTGTGTTCGCTGGGTCCGGTGCGTGCCGCCGTCGACGCAACCGACGCCGTGACCGACGCCGTCGTCGGGGCGCTCACCTTGTGGGCGACCGGTGGTTCATCCCCCGACTTCTGAGTTGTCCACAGGCTTTCGCACAGCCTGTGAGTTTGTCTCGACGTGACGTTGAGATGACGAACACGCAGCGTGGGTGATCCAGGTGAACGGCGGGATTCGGCGACGGATCGTGGTCGGTCTGACCGAGCCTCAACTCTCAGGTTCACGCGCACGTTGATCAGTGGCGCGTCGTCACGGCAGGGACGTCAGCTGGTCATCGCTCGGTAGATGCGTTCGAGATCCTCGAGGTCGGCGAACTCGATGGTCACTCGACCCTTCTTGGCGGTCATCTGAACACTCACGCGCGTGTCGAGGTACTCGGCCAGGAGGTGCTCGAGTTCCAGGAGGCCGGGCGGACGCAGCCGTGTCGACGGAGTGAGCCCGGCACCATCCGCGGGCGGCGCCGCCGGCACGTCGTCGTCAGCAACCTTCTCGTCGGTTCCATCGGGACCGGCGACGTCGGCGCGCACCGCGTCCTCGACCATGCGCACGGACCAACCGCCGGCCGCGGCCTCGCGGGCGAGCTGCTCCTGCCGACTGCGATCGGGTGTGCCGAGAAGTGCTCGGGCATGGCCGGCGCTCAGCTGACCATCGGCCAGAAGATGCTGCACGGCAGGTGGGAGTCCGAGCAGACGGAGGCTGTTGGTGATCGCCGATCGGCTCTTGCCGACGCGCGTCGCGACCTGATCATGGGTCAACCCGAACTCGTCGAGCAACTGCTGGAACGCAGCGGCCTCTTCGAGGGCGGTGAGGTCCTGGCGGTGGAGGTTCTCGACCAAGGCCTGCTCGACCGAGCTGACATCGTCGGTGAGACGGATCACGGCAGGGATCGTCGTCAGGCCTGCTCGTTGCGCTGCCCGCCAACGCCGTTCCCCGGCGATCAGCTCGAAGGCCCCCTCGGCGAGCGGCCGCACCAGAATCGGTTGCAGCACGCCCATCTCGGTGATCGAGGCCGACAGTTCGGTCAGGCTCTCCTCATCGAAGTGGACACGAGGCTGATTCGGGTTGGGTGAGACCGCCGAGACCGGGACCTCGGACAACACGGCCCCCTGCGACGCGTCAGCGTCGGGCAGCTCCGCTCCCGGAATGATCGAACTCAGCCCTTTGCCGAGTCCACTAGATCGAGCCATGGTGAACCTCCCGTGCAGCGTCCCGATAGGCAATCGCCCCACGGGAAGTTGGATCGAACGTGGTGATGGGCTGTCCGAACGACGGGGCCTCCGACAACCGGACCGATCGAGGGATCACCGACTTGAGGACCTTCTCGCCGAAGTGCTCGCGCACCTCGCTGACCACCTGGCCGGAGAGCTTGGTGCGTGCGTCGTACATCACGCACAAGATGGTGCTCATCTCCAGCGTGGGATTCAGGTTCCGTTTGACGAGGTCCACGTTGCGGAGCAGCTGACCGAGACCCTCGAGGGCGTAGTACTCGCACTGGATGGGGACCAGCACCTCGCTGGCGGCGGCCAGGCCGTTGACGGTCAACAATCCCAGTGACGGCGGGCAGTCGATCAGGACGTAGTCGTAGTCGTCGCGAACGGCCTCGATCGCACGCTTGAGCCGCTGTTCACGGCTGAATGCCGGCACGAGCTCGATCTCCGCGCCGGCCAAGTCGAGCGATGCCGGCGCAACGAAGAGATTGCGCACGTCGGTGGGCTCGACCACGTTCTCCAGTGGCTCCTCGTGCATCAGCACGTGATACATGGAGTGCTCGAGACCACGGTTCTCGATGCCGAGTCCGGTCGACGCGTTGCCCTGCGGGTCGAGATCGATGATCAAGGTGCGCAGACCCATCTCGGCCAGGGCGGCACCGAGGTTGACCGTCGTCGTCGTCTTGCCGACGCCACCCTTCTGGTTTGCGAGCGCGATGACTCGGGGCAGTTGGTGAACCGGGGGAGTGGGCTCGGGTGACTCGGTGTGGATGTCGTACTCCGACAACAGGTTCTCCGTTCTACGGCACGACCATACGGCACCATGATGCCGTGCGGGGCGAGGGACCCGCACACTCTTGCGGATTCACCGTCGGAAGACAAGCATTGTCGGCCGCAAATCGAAGGTTTCACGTGAAACACCCGACGATCCGCGTGAGCGCGCCGTGGATCGCAGGGGCTGCGGATGTTTCACGTGAAACATCGGGGACCCCCGAATGTCAACGGGGGAGGAACACGGCGACCAGACCGTCGAGGTCCCCCGGTCCCCCAACACTGGGCGAACTGGTCGGGGCCTCGACTCGACGAAGTCCCAGGTCAGCGAGCAGTCGATCGTCCCATCGATCCACATCCGGCGGCTCACTGATCACGATCGGTCCGCCATCACGCACGAAACGCACCGCCTGCGCAAGAGTGAACTCCGGTGGTCCGAATCCCCTCGCAACGACCGCGTCGAACAGGTCGTCAGGGGCGAAGGTCGTGACGTCGGTACACGCCACCGTGATCCGATCCTGCCAGCCGAGACGGCGAACCAGGCGCTCCAGGGCGTCGGTACGTTTCGCCCGACGATCCAGCAGCGTCAGGCGGACGGTCGGGAGGTCATGAGCGATGATCAATCCCGGCACGCCACCACCGCTCCCCAGATCGAGGACGGACTCGATCACGCGATCGTTCTCGCACGCCCGCAGGGCACGAACGAACCCGCGTGCGTGCTCGATCACCTCAGGGATCGGGCGTGATCCGAGGAATCCGAGTCGCTGCGCATCCAGCAGCGCATCGACGAGCGCCACGGAGGGCTCGTCGTTCATGCGGGATCAGGCGGGCTCGACGATGATCCGGCGATCCGGATCCTCGCCCACCGACCGGCTCGACACGTCGGCTTCCTCGTTGAGCACGTCGTGGACGACCTTGCGATCAGACGAACTCATCGGTTCGAGCGAACGAGCCGTTCCCGACGTCCGGACCTGGTCGGCGATGTCTCGTGCGAATGCCGACAGCGCGGCCTCTCGCCGCTCTCGGTAGCCGGCGACATCGATGCGCAGTCGCGTCTCGTGATCACCAAGGCGGCGTTGCGCCGACACTCGGGCCAGGTCCTGAATCGCGTTGAGGGTACGGCCGCCGGGGCCGACGAGGAGTCCCAGCTCGGACCCCGTCACATCGACGCGCAGTTCGAGCTCGTCGACGTTCAGGGTCGACGAGCCGTCAACGCCGAACGCAGCGGTGAGCCCGTCCATGAATGCCACGGCTGCAGCCCCGACCTCCTCGGGCGTCACGGTCGATTCGGGGCGGTCCTCGTTGCTCATCTTCTGCTCCTCGTTCTGCTTGCTGCGCTTGGTGGTGGATCGACTGGCGGCGGGCGTCTCGCCCGATGAGTTCTTCGACGGCGTGACGGTCGTCTCGCCCGACGCCGCCGACGTCGCGTTGCTCGACTCGTCGCTGGCGGCGTCCTTCGTCGACGCGTTGTCTGCCTTGGCCTTCGTTGCGTCCGAACGGCCCTTCCGGCGTCGTTCCTGCTTCGGTCGGACCTGGGCCGGACGGACCCGTGCCCGCAACCGAGCCTCGCCGCGCATCCGGCCGAACAGACCCGGACGGGGTTCCTCGATCACCTCGAACTCGGCCTCGTCGGCGCCAACGCCGAGTTGATCCAGCGCCGCCTCACGAGCGGCCTCGATGGTCTTTGCGGTGGTTTCGACCCACTCCATGGTGATGTTCTCTTTCTGCTGCACGGTGACCGGGCGCCCATTCGCCCAACGGTCAGGAGGATTTCTTCGGCGAGTTCGGTCGCGTGGACTTCGACGACTTCTTCGACTTGGTCTTGTTGGCCTGCGCCTCTTGTCGTGTCGGCGTCGGCCGACCCTTCGCCCCGGATGACGGCGTCGGGCGATTCTTGGGAGGCGTCACCCGCTTGCTCGTCGGCGTCGGCCCCGGCTTCGCGGCGGTGGCGTCCTTCGTCGGGGGCTTCTTGGCACTGCTGTTCTTCGGGTTGCCGGCACCCTTGGTGTCGGCGGCCGGACCGGCGAGATCACGCTTGGCCTGCGCGAAGAACCCACCGCCGCCATCGGGATTCTTCTTGGCCTCCTCCCGAGCGGATTCGCCGGCGCGCTGGGCCTGCCGACCGAGTGACTCGTCGTGGCCGTAGAACGCGCGGGTGATGTATGCCTGCTGCATGATTCGGAAGATCGTCTGGAAGACGTAGTAGACGACGAGTGCGGCCAGGAAGAAGATCTGGAAGATCGCGAAGAACACGGGCAGGTACTGCATCAGCTTCTGCTGACCCGCCGACATCGTCGGGCTGATCGACGCCCGAGCAGCAACCATGCGCTGCTGGGCGAAGTACAGCGCCCCGAGCAGCACGACCAGCAGCACGTACCAGATCCCAGTGCCGAACCCATCGCCGACGGCCTGGGCGGCCGACTTCGACAAGTCGAGGCCGAGCGACATGATCGACTGCTCGCCGAAGAGCGACTTGTACAGCGCAGAGTCGATCGCCAGATACCGGGGAATGAACCCCGGATCGGCAACCTCGTCGGCTCGACCGAACGCCGTCCACACCGCGTCGGACACCGGCCGAGCAGCCCCGACGGGACGGTAGGCCATGCCGCGCATCACCCGGAACATGATGTAGAACACCGGAGCCTGCGCGAGCAGGGGCAGACACGAGGCCATCGGATTGACCTTGTGCTCCTGGTAGAGCTTCATCATCTCTTCGTTGAGCTTGGTGCGGTCGTTGCGGTATTCGTTCTGCAACTTGCGCATCTCGGGCGCCAACTTCTGCATCTCGAGCATGCCCTTGGTGCTCTTGAGCGTCAGCGGCGTCGTGATCGCCATCACGACGGCGGCGATCATCGCAATGGCGATGGTGTAGCTGTTCGTCAGTCCGTAGAACCACGACAGCAGGGCAGCAGGAATCTCGAACATCGACTCAGTCGACCTCTCGGTGGGGCAGCATGATCACCGAATATCACCCTCAGTGAGGTTGTGAACGTTCGGTGTGGGATCAGGGACGGGATCGAAGCCACTCGGCCCCAGGGGTCGACAACGCAGCAGCCGGGTGAAGGTCAGCCAACCACCACGAGCGGTACCATGGACCTCGAATGCCTCATGGGCATAGTTGGAACACGTCGGATAGAACCGGCAGGGCGATGGGCGGCCGGCAAAGGCACGCTGATACGCCTCGATCCACCTCAGTGCTCGACGCTGGCTCCACGTCATGTCGGCAGGCTCCGGTCGCTGCGCACTGTGTCCTGGTGCGTCCGCACTGTGTCCTGGTGCGTGCGCACTTTGCGCAGCAGTTCCGCCACCGAGCGCTCCACGTCGGCGAACGTGTGTTCGCACGCGGGAACGCGCGCGCCGACGAGATACAGACCCGGCGGGACGTCGGAGTTCGCCAGCACCGCACGGAGTCGACGGCGCAAGCGATTGCGGGATACGGCCGAACCGACGGCGCGACCGATGGCGAACGCCACCTGCGGGGGAGCCAGGTCGGGATCGAGGACGAACGAACACCACAGCGGATCGGCCCGCACCCGAACCCCGTCGCGCCGAAGGCGGACGAAGGCGTCGCGTTCGCGGACCCGGTCGATCAAGCGGAGAGTCGGGCCCGGCCCTTGGCCCGGCGGGACTTCAACACCGCACGACCGGCGCGAGTGCTCATGCGCGCACGGAACCCGTGCTTGCGGGCTCGGCGGCGCTTGTTGGGCTGATAGGTACGCTTCACGGCTGACTCCGGACGGTTCGAGGCAAATCACGTTCCGCCGACGACCACATCGATCGCATTCGATCGGGTGCGCGCCTCACGGACTGACCTGGCAAGGCTACGGCCACCCTGGCACTTGTGCCAACCGGCGATGCCAAACCACACCGATGTAAGTTGTCCACAAGATCGGCCAGCACGGATGAGACCAGCGTACGACCCATATTTGGGCCTGTCGTCGCAATGGTCAGCCAAGTTTTCCTCACCGATCACACGTGGTAGGTTCGCTGTCCCGCAGTAGGTCGCCGACATGTCCACATTCTGTGGACAACGGTGTGGACCACTGTCGACGACGATCGGGAGACTCAAGTGACAGACAGCGCAGACGTGTGGACACAGGTGACACTCTCGCTCCGATCACAGCTCGCCGAGTCGGTCTGGTTCTCGACGTTCCAGGATGTGTCACCCTTGCCCTCCGACGGCGACACCCTGCGTCTGCTCGCACCCAGCGGCTACGTGCGCGATCGCATCATGAGCCGCTACCTGCCCCTCGTCACCGAAGCGTTGCAGGACGCGAACGAGGGCCATCGCTCGGTCGAGATCGACGTCGAGACGACCGCTGAGACCACCGAGCCCGAGCCGGAAGGCGCGAGCGCGGCGCCCTCCGACGACGAAGCGGCCGAACTGCACGCCGCAACGCTCCGATCCGACGCCACGCGATCACTGCTGCTCGATGAGGCCGGACTCAACCCGCGCTACACGTTCGAGACCTTCGTCAAGGGCGCCTCGAACCAGTTCGCGCTCGCCGCGGCCCTCCGCGTCGCCGAAACCCCGGCCCGTAGCTACAACCCGCTGTTCATCTACGGCTCCGCCGGGCTCGGCAAGACCCACTTGCTGCACGCGATCGGGCACTACGTCCACTCCAACTACCAGCACCACGAGGTGCGCTACGTCTCGACCGAGACGTTCATGAACGAATACGTCGACGCGATCCGCCAGAACACCACGAACTCGCTGCGTCGCCGGTATCGAGACATCGACGTCCTGCTGATCGACGACATCCAGTTCATCGCCGGCAAGGAAGGGCTCCAGGAGGAGTTCTTCCACACGTTCAACTCGCTCCACGGCGCGAACAAGCAGGTCGTCATCTCCTCCGATCGGATGCCCGACGCCATCCCCACGCTCGAGGAACGTCTCCGCGGGCGCTTCAAATGGGGGTTGATCACCGACATCCAGCCACCCGACCTCGAGACCCGACTCGCCATCCTGCGCAACAAGTCCGAGCGCGACCGGGTGCTGGTCCCCGACGAGACCCTCGAGTTCATTGCCACCAACATCGCCACCAACATCCGCGAGCTCGAAGGCGCACTGATCCGGGTCACCGCCTACGCCAGCCTCAATCAGGTACCGATCACCACCGACCTGGCCGAGACGCAGCTCGCCGACCTACTCAACGACAGCAAGCCCAAGGCTCGCACCGACGAGGAGCTGCTCGCCGACATCGCCGACATCTTGAGGTTCCCCGTCGAGGACCTCAAGGGCCGGAGTCGCCAACGCCCGCTCGTCACCGCCCGCCAGATCGCCATGTACGTCTTCCGTGAGCTCACCGACTTGAGCTACCCGGCGATCGCCCGGCTGTTCGGCGGTCGTGACCACACCACGGTGATTCACGCGAACGAGAAGATCCAACGCCTGATGAGCGAACGCAAACAGATCTACGACCAGGTCACGGATCTGCTGCAGCAGTTGAAGGCATGATCTCACCGCCAGGAGATCCCGTCGCGAACAACATTGGGGACGGCGACCGGACAACGACGGCGAACCCGTGGACAACACCATCTTGTCCACCGGAGCACATCGTTGGAATTCGCGACATGGGGAACACCCGCCCATCCCGTGTGGACGCCCGCAACCGCTCTACGCTGCAACAACGCGTGGTTGTCCCCAATCCACAGCACCTACTACTGACATTGAACATTGAGACATCCCTGCATGAGGAGAAGTGCCCACTGTGAAATTTCGTTGCGAACGTGATGTGCTCGCCGATGCCATCGGCTCAGCTGGACGGGCGGCGACGAACCGGACGGGCACGCTGCCGGTCCTGGCCGGCGTCCGCATGCACGTCGAAGGAGACACGCTCACCGTCACCGGTACCGACCTCGAGCTGACCATCCGGCTCAGCGTCGATGTCGGTGGCGAACGCGATGGCGCCGCCGTCGTGCCGGCCCGCCTCGTCGGCGACATCGTCAAGGCACTGCCGGCCGGTGCTGTCCATGTCGAACTCGGCGACGACGAGATGTCGATCAGTGCCGGTCGCTCCCAGTTCTCGGTGCGGCCGCTGTCGCTCGACGACTACCCGACCCAGGCCGAACCCACGGCCGACCCGGTGACCTTGCCGGCCGAGGCCATGGGTGACGCGCTACGCCAGGTCGTACGCGCCGCGTCCACCGACGATGCCCGCGCCGTGCTCACCGGTGTCCTGCTCGCCTCCGACGAGGACGGACTGCGCATGGTCGCCACCGACTCGTACCGGCTCGCAGTTCGCGACCTGCCCGACACCGGCGTGCTCGCAGCAGGTCAGAAAGTGCTGATCCCGGGTCGAGCCCTCAATGAACTCCAACGCCTGCTCGGCGATGTCGAACAACTCCAGGTGCGCCTCGGCGAGCGCGAAGCCACCTTCGAAGCCGGTGGGACCCGTCTCAGCACGCGGCTGATCGAAGGCGAATTCCCCAACTATCGCAACCTCTTGCCGTCGAGCTATCCCAACCTGCTCACCGTCGGCAAGGCCGCGATGCTCGAAGCCATCCGCCGCGTCAAGATCCTCGCCCAGGACTCGACCCCCGTGCGCCTGACGCTCGGCGGCGACACCGTGCAGCTGACCGCGATCACCCAGGACGTCGGCAACGCGGTCGAGGAGATCGACGCCAGCTACGACGGCACCGAGATGACCGTCGCGTTCAACCCCGACTACCTCTCGGCCGGCATCGACGCCATCGACAGCGACGACGTCACCCTCGCCACGATGGATCCGATGAAGCCGGCGGTCCTCCGCGGCGTCGGACGCGACGATTACCTGTACCTGCTCATGCCGGTACGCGTGCCGTAGCAAGTTCCGAGGCCTCACCGAAATTCGGAGCGTGTCGTTCGGGGTCGGCCTCGGTCCGGCTCGTCGCTGGCGCTTCCCTCGCCGGCTGTACGCGAGTTTTTCGTCGAGGCGTTGTCCGTTTGCGTACGGATTTGCGTGACCCGTTCCACCAAGTTCTGAACACAAACGTGGGTGGTGATGGTGTTCGTTCTGTGAGACTGCGGGTTCTTCATGATCGTGTCGCATCTGGAACTCGTCGACTTCAGGAACTATGCGTCGGGGACGTTCGAGCTGACCTCGGGCACGACCGCGGTCATCGGCGACAACGGCCAGGGCAAGACCAACCTCGCCGAGGCACTGGCGTTCCTGGCCACCCTCAGCAGCTTCCGCTCCGCACCGGGTGATGCCCTGGTCCGGGTGGGTGCGTCGACGGCGATCATCCGCGCCACCGTGCTCGACGACGAACGCGAGAGCCTCATCGAGATCGAACTCGCCGCGGCAGGCCGCAATCGCGTCCAGGTCAACCGCCAACGGCTCAAACGGGTACGAGATCTACTCGGCACGGTCCGTGTCACGGTGTTCTCGCCCGATGACCTGATCCTCGTCAAGGGAAGCCCGGGCGAACGGCGCCGCTACCTCGACGACACGCTCGTCGCGCTCGCGGTCAAGTACGACACGGTCCGGCTCGAGATCGACCGCATCGTGCGCCAGCGCAACACCTTGCTCAAGCAGGCTGGCGGCCGGCTGACCGACGAGATCGAGGTCACGCTCGACGTCTGGGACGCGAAGTTCGCCGACATCGCGGACCAGTTCGGCTACGCCCGCTCGACCCTGGTCGCGCGCCTCGCTCCGATGGTGCAGGAGGCCTACGAACAGCTGGCCGGCAGCCCGACGCCGATCGATCTCGTCTACGAACCGCCATGGCGTTCGAGCGGACTCACCGCGGCGCTCGCCGCCTCGCGCCCACTCGACATCCGGCGCGGTGTCAGTACCGTCGGACCGCACCGTGATGAACTCACCATGTCGATCGGCGGACTCCCCAGCCGCACCCACGCGTCGCAGGGTGAGCAACGAACGCTGGCGCTCGCCCTGCGCCTCGCAAGTCATCGGCTGGTGACCGATCGGACCGGTTCCGCGCCGGTCCTCGTGCTCGACGACGTCCTCTCCGAACTCGACGATCACCGGGCGACGGCGTTGCTCGATCATCTCCCGTCCGGCCAGGTGATCATCACCACCGCCAGCGAACTTCCCCCCGCTGCGCGCGCCGACCGGATCCTCCGCGTCCACGCCGGTCGCGTCGTCTGATCCACCAGCGATGAGTCATGTGTCGGTAACCGGTCGGTTCGCTCATCGCACACCGGCGCCCGAGGCATGCGGAGTACGGTGACTGCCGTGTCCGACCCGGTGCCGATCTCTCGATCTCTCGACTCGATCATGAAGTCGCTGCGCGGCACCGACCGGATCCAGATCGGTGGGGTGTTCGGACGCTGGGACGACGCCGTCGGCCCCACCGTCGCCGCGCACGTCCGTCCCGTCCGGCTCGATCAGGGCGTGCTCACCGTCGAGGCCGACGAGCCGGCATGGGCCACCCAGGTCAAGTTCCTGTCCAGCACGATCACCGCCCGCCTCGCTGAGGTCGCAGGGGTCGACATCGAGCACATCGAGGTGCGTGTGGCAGGGTCGTCACGACGGTGATTCCGCCCGCGGGTTCCCCGACTCTGTGACACCCCGCTGGTAGGATGGAACCCACTCGCGACGTCAACGTGGGCGCTGGTTGCACCCCCCGGACGAACACCGGAACATCAACCGGCCGACCTCGTTGAACGCCAAGAACAGCATGCCTTTTCGGCATGTCCGCCAGACAGCCAGAAGTATCGAGGTACGAGTGTCCAACGACACCGAAGCAACATCGAACGACGCCACCGAAACCGCACCGGCTCCGGTGAGG
The DNA here is from genome assembly GCA_035529175.1 of Ilumatobacteraceae bacterium. Classification (GTDB taxonomy): domain Bacteria; phylum Actinomycetota; class Acidimicrobiia; order Acidimicrobiales; family Ilumatobacteraceae; genus Sva-07. The sequence continues at coordinate 11,781 of DATKXG010000262.1, read as the reverse complement.
AAGTCGTCGAAATCGACCAATTCCGCCACGACGACCGCCGCCTACGACGCCAAGGCCATTCAGGTCCTCGAAGGGCTCGACCCGGTGCGCAAGCGCCCGGGCATGTACATCGGCTCCACCGGTCTGCAGGGCCTGCATCACCTGATCTGGGAAGTCGTCGACAACTCCGTCGACGAGGCGATGGCCGGTCACTGCACGCGCATCGGTGTCACGCTGCTCGCCGACGGCGGCTGCCAGGTCGACGACAACGGACGAGGCATCCCGGTCGACCCGTTCACGTCCGGCGAACACAAGGGCAAGAGCGCCGCGGAGGTCGTGCTCACCGTGCTCCATGCCGGCGGCAAGTTCGGCGGCGACGGCTACAAGGTGTCGGGCGGCCTCCATGGCGTCGGCGTCTCGGTGGTCAACGCCTTGTCCGAACGCCTCATCATCGAAGTCGACCGCGGCGGCAAGCACCATCGCCAGGAGTACGCCAAGGGCGGCAAACCGCAGGGAAAGATGGTCGTCGTCGGCGACACTCCCAAGCGAGGGCGTACCACCGGCACCACGATCACGTTCTGGCCCGACCCCACGATCTTTGCCGCCGAGGGGGTCGAGTTCGTCGCTCGCACGGTCCTCGAGCGCCTCCAGACGATGGCGTTCCTCAACCGTGGCCTGATCATCGCCTTCGAGGACCAGCGCGAAGGCCGCGAACAGCAGGTCGAGTACCAGTACAAAGGCGGCATCGTCGACTTCGTCAAGCACCTCAACGCCACCAAGGAGCCGTTGTTCTCCAAGGTCTGTCAGTTCGAGGACGAGGACGAAGCCGACGGCCAGATGCTCGACATTGCCATGCAGTGGAACACCGGGTACTACGAGGGCATCCACGGTTACGCCAACGGCATCTCCACCATCGAGGGTGGCATGCACGTCGAAGGCTTCAAGACGGCACTCACCTCCGTGGTCAACAAGTACGCCCGGGCAAAGAACCTGATCAAGGAGAAAGATCCCAACCTCACGGGTGAGGACATCCGCGAGGGAATCACGGCGATCATCTCCGTGAAGCTGCGCGACCCGCAGTTCGAGGGCCAGACGAAGGCCAAACTCGGCAACGTTCCGATGCGGTCGTTCGTGCAGAAGGCCACCAACGAGCGCATGGCCGAGTGGCTCGAGGAGAACCCGACCGAGGCCAACAAGGTCGTCAAGAAGGGCCTCGCTGCCGCGCAAGCGCGCGTCGCGGCGAAGAACGCCCGCAACGCCATCCGTCGCAAGACGGCGCTGTCCGGCGCGGGCATGCCCGACAAGCTCAAGGACTGCTCGTCGAAGAACGCCGACGAGTCCGAGCTGTTCATCGTCGAGGGAGATTCCGCCGGCGGTACCGCCGTCGACGCCCGCGACCCGCGCACGCAGGCGATCCTGCCGATCCGCGGCAAGATCCTCAACGTCGAACGGGCCCGCGTCGACAAGATGCTGAAGAACAACGAGATCCAGGCGTTGATCACCGCGATCGGCGCCGGCGTCGGCGACGAGTTCGACGTCACCAAGGCCCGCTACCACAAGGTGATCTGCCTCGCCGACGCCGACGTCGACGGTAGCCACATCCGCACCCTGTTGCTCACCTTCTTCTTCCGTCAGATGCGCGAGATGGTCGAAGCGGGCTACTGCTACATCGCGCAGCCGCCGCTGTACTCCACCGAAATCGGCAAGGAGAAGGTGTACCTCAAAGACGACATCGCCAAGGCGGCCTTCCTCGAAGAACGACCCAACCACAAGAAGCCGTTCCAGCGATTGAAGGGCCTCGGCGAGATGGACTGGGAGGAGCTGCGCACCACAACGATGCTCGACGGCACCCGCACCCTGCTGCAGGTCAACGTCGAAGAGGCTGCCCTGGCCGACGAGATCACGTCGATCCTGATGGGCGACGACGTCGCGAGCCGCAAGGACTTCATCACCACCAACGCACGCGACGTGCGCAACCTCGACTTCTGACACAGAACTGCTGCTGAGACCGAACCATGACTGATACCAACGACACCCCCCCGATCGATCCGATCCAGCCCATCTCGTTGAGCGACGAGATGGAGAACTCGTTCCTCGAGTACGCGATGTCGGTGATCATGTCGCGGGCGCTGCCCGACGTGCGCGACGGCCTCAAGCCGGTGCACCGCCGGATCATCTGGGACATGGAAGACCAGGGGTTCCGGCCCGATCGTCCCCACGTCAAGTGCGCCCGCGTCACCGGTGACACCATGGCGCGCTTCCATCCGCACGGCGACAGCGCGATCTACGACGCCCTCGTGCGCATGGCCCAGCCGTTCTCACTGCGCCATCCACTGATCGACTTCCACGGCAACTACGGCAGCCCCGACTTCGGCCCGGCCGCCGCTCGCTACACCGAGTGTCGCCTGAACCCCCTGGCGATGCAGCTGCTCGCCGACATCGACGAAGACACCGTCGACATGATCCCCAACTACGACGGGAACTTCGAGCAGCCGGTCGTGCTCCCGTCACGATTCCCGAACCTGCTGGTCAACGGCAGCCAGGGCATCGCCGTCGGTATGGCGACCAACATTCCGCCACACAACCTTGGCGAGGTCATCGACGCCGTCGTGCATCTACTCGACAACCCCGACGCCACCCCCGACGACCTCATGGAGTTCGTCAAGGGCCCTGACTTCCCGACCGGTGCCAGCATCCTGGGCAAGGCGGGCATCATCGACGCGTACCGCACGGGCCGCGGCTCGGTGAAGATGCGCGCCACGGTCGAGATCGAGGAGTCGAAGAGCGGGCGCATGGAGATCGTCGTCTCCGAGCTCCCGTACCAGACGAGCTGTTCTGCGATCGCCTCGCGCATCCAGGACCTCGTCGACGGCGGCGACCTCGACGGCATCGCCGACGTCAACGACGCCTCGTCGGGCGGCAAGACCAACCTGATCATCACCCTCAAGCGCGACGCCAACGCCAACGTCGTGAAGAACAACCTGTTCAAGCTCACGCAGCTGCAGTCGACGTTCTCGATCAACATGGTGGCCCTCGTCGACGGGGTGCCGCGACAGATCAACCTGCGCGACGCGCTCGTCGCCTACGTCAAGCATCAACGCGACGTCATCACCCGACGCTCGCAGTACCGCCTCGACAAAGCCAAGCGCCGCGAGCACGTGCTCGAGGGTCGTATCAAGGCGCTCGACGTGATCGACGCGATCATCGCCCTGATCCGGGCCAGCGACGACGTCGCCGCCGCTCGTGACGGTCTGATGGCCGCCCCGTACGAGTTCAGTGAGATCCAGGCCAACGACATCCTCGACATGCAGCTGCGACAGCTCACCCGTCTGTCGCGCCTCGATCTCCAGACCGAACTCGACGAGACCCGCGCGAACATCATCGATCTCCAGGAGATCCTCGACAAGCCCGAGCGGTTGAACACCGTGATCCGCGACGAGATCACCGCGATCAAGGACACCTTTGCCACCCCCCGCGTGTGCGAACTCACCTACGACGACGGTGAGATGTCGATCGAGGACCTGGTCGACGACAAGGAACTGGTCATCGTCATGACCCAGGCCCAGTACGTCAAGGCGGTGTCGGCCGACTCGTTCAAGACGCAAGGCCGCGGCGGTCGGGGCGTCTCGGGCGGCAAGATGAAGGTCGACGACATCGTGCGTCACGTGATCTTCACGACGGCCCACGCCCACCTGTTGTTCTTCTCGAACCGTGGCAAGGTGTACCGCTTGCGTGCGCTCGAGATCCCCGAACGCGAGCGCACGGCGAAGGGGATGCCGATCGTCAACCTCCTGCCGCTGCAGGCCGACGAACAGATCCAGGCGATCATCGACACCCGCGACTTCGCAGGCGAACGCTTCTTGTTCTTCGCCACCAAGAAGGGCACCGTCAAGAAGACTGCGTTCGATGCCTACGACTCGAGTCGCCGCGACGGCCTGATCGCCATCAACCTGCGCGACGACGACGAACTCGTCCGTGTCATCGAGACCAGCGGCAGCGACGACATCTTCATGGTCAGCCGTAATGGCATGACGATCCGTTTCGACGAGAACGACGTTCGAGCCATGGGTCGCACCGCCGGTGGTGTGCGCGGCATGAAGCTCAAGAACGGCGACGACCACGTCGTGTCCGTCGACGTCGCACGCGACGACACCGCGATCTTGATCATGACCGAGGCCGGCTACGGCAAGCGCACCCAACTCGACAAGTTCAACACCCAAGGGCGCGGTGGACAGGGAGTTCGCGGCATCAAGCTCACCGGCAAGAAGGGCGCTGTCGTTGCCGCGTTCATGGTCGGCCTCGACGACGAGATCGTCGCCGTGTCGAACAACGGTGTCACGATCCGGATGGAAGTGCGGGGGATCTCCTCGCAGGGTCGCGATGCCACCGGTGTCAAGGTGATGAACATCGACGACGGTGACGCCGTCAGCTCGGTCGCCCCAATTCTCGCCGCCGACGAGGAGTGACCCCAGGCGCCCTGGCGCAACTCGCGACCATCGGTCGCCCGCGACTCCATTCCGACGGGAGGTGACGATGAGCGGACGTGATCGCGGCCAGGCCGCCGTGCTCGTGCTGGTGCTCGCCACGGTGCTGTTCGTCTCGCTGTCGGCGGCGCTCGTCGTCGTCGGTGGACGGGCGATCGACAGGACGCGAGCACAGACCGCCGCCGATGCAGCGGCGCTGGGCGCGGTGATCGGTGGACGCGAGGCCGCCGAGACGCTGGCGCGACGCCACGGTGCAACGCTGGTGTCGTTCGCTCGTGGACCGAATGCCGGGCGGGTCACCGTCGTCGTTCGCCTCGGAACGGCCACCGCCGACGCCGCGGCAAGTGACGCTCCGTGAGGCACGTGACGGCTCGGTCCGGGCGATCCTGCCTACACTTCCCGAGATGAGCAAGACCGAGCGCGATCTCGATCGGGAGATCGACGCGCTCGACGATCACCTCGACGATCACCTCGACGATGACCTCGAACAGGACCTCGACGATGACGCCGCCGATCGTGCCGAGGACGACTCGGTCGGGGACGCACTGGTGGCGGAGCCTCCCGTCGAGTCCGACGACGATGCCGACGACTCGTACGAACTGCCCGAGATCATCTTGGCCACCGAGGACGACGACGAGGACGACCAGGACGGCGAGCCCGACGTGGTCGGAGCCGACGCTCAGGTCATCGATCCGCTGATCGGGCGCGAAGCCGACGACTCCGAGGTGAGCGACGACGTGCTCGAAGAGCTCCGTCGGGCCGAGATCGACGGCCCCACCGTGGCGTTCGCACCCCAGGACGACACGTCGTCGGCGATCCGGCGACCTCGCCGCTCACCCGACTACGACCCGGCGCCCAACCCCATCCCGATGACGGTGCCGCGGGTGCTCGGCCGCAAGCCGCGTGTTCGCCGGGTCACCCGGGTGGTTCGCCACGTCGACCCGTGGAGCGTGTTCAAGATCGCAATCGTCGCGAACATCGTGCTGTATCTGATCGTGCTCACCGCTGGCGTACTGCTGTGGAACGTCGCCTACGCCACGGGGACCGTCGACAACGTCGAACGGTTCTTCGAGTCGTTCGGCTGGTCGTCGTTCGAGTTCAACGGCGGCGAGATCTACCACAACGCCTGGATCGGCGGACTGTTCGTGGTGATCGGACTCACTGGCCTCGCCGTGCTGCTCGCCACGTTGTTCAACCTGATCACCGACCTGGTCGGCGGAATGCGGTTCACCGTGCTCGAAGAGGAGGTCGTCGAGGCGAGGCCGTCACCGATGCGCCGGTTCGTGGTACGCAGGGCCGAGCCCGAAGTTCCGCACGTGTCCTACGACCAATCGGGACCCATCGTGCGCGAGGCGTTCATCGACGACAGCGGCGGTCTGCCCCGCTGAACCACGATTTCGATCGTGGGGCGAGGCGTGAAGAACCTCGCCGACCGATAGCCTCTCCGACTTGCCGGGGCTATAGCTCAGTCGGTTAGAGCGCTGCCCTGATAAGGCAGAGGTCACAAGTTCGATTCTTGTTAGCCCCACTACCCGGTCGATGTTCACCGCACGTCCGCCGACGCCCGCGGCGCGGTGAGCGGGCTACCCTGCCGGTCGGATGAAGTTCCTCCGACGTGCGTTCTCGGCCATCGCCCTGATGGGTCTCGCCGCGGCGATCCTGAGGGTGCGCGGCTCGGGCGGTACCCCACCGCAGCACGGAGGCTGGCGCCCGCTCGAGCTGCCGGACACGTGATGTCGGTGGTTGCGGTCGTCGGCCGCGGTGTCGTCGGCCAACGGATCACCCGTCGGCTGCCGACGGTGGTCGGCGGCGTGACGCTGATCGATCACGACCCTCGAAGCGGTCGTGATCTCCCTGATGACGTCTCGGTCGCAGTGCTCGCCCACGGAAGCGCTCATGGGGACCTGGCCCGGAAGCTCGTCGATCGCGGCGTGGGCGTCGTCTCCGTCAGCGACGACCTCGCGGACGTCCGATCGATGCTCGACCTCGACGACGACGCACGAGCGGCCGGGGTGCCGATCGTCGTCGGTGCCGGCATGGATCCGGGCCTGACCGGTCTGCTCGCACGACTGTCGGCCGCGAACTTTTCGACCTGCGACGAGATCCATGTCTCGATCCACGGCACCGCAGGTCCAGCGTGCGCGCGCCGGCACCACCGAGCACTCAGGGGACGCGCACTCGGGTTCCACGACGGTGAATGGATCCAGCCGACGGCTGGTTCGGGTCGCGAGCTGTGCTGGTTCCCCGAGCCTGTCGGGCCCTACGACTGCTACCGCGCCGAGCTGGCATCTCCGCTCCTGCTGCACGAATCGTTCTCCGACGCCGACCGGATCTCGGCGCGGGTGTCGGCCAATCGACGCGACCGGTTCACCGCCTGGTTGCCGATGCTCAGCCCCCCACACCGCGAAGGCGGCGTCGGAGCGGTGCGTGTCGAGGCGCGGGGGACCGACGCGGCGGGTGGACGCGTGACCTCGATCGTCGGGATCGCCGAACTCGTTGCGACGGCCACCGCCGCCACGGCGTCGGCATTCGCCGTCGAGGCGCTCAACGGCCGGCTTCCCAGTGGGGTGAGTCGAGCCGGCGACGCCGGGCTCGACACCAACGGGATCCTGCGGACGGTCAGTCAGCTCGGGGTGCGGCTGCAGGAGTTCACCGGCGTGCCGTCGACCCAGCGCATCAGGGCGAATCCCTGACGTCGTCGGGACCGTCGTCGGCATCACGTGTCAGCTGCTCGACGCGTGTGGCGAGCCGCTCGACCACCTCGGTGAGCCGATCGAGACGGTCGTCGAACGCCTCGCCCGTCACCATGTCGGACATCGTCAGGCGGACACTTGCGATCTCCCGGGCGAGAAACTCGGTGTCGGCCTGGGTGCGCTCGGCCACTTCGCGGTCGTTCTGTGACGTCACACGGTCGCGACGCTCCTGGCGACTCTGTGCGAGCAGGATCAGCGGCGCGGCGTACGAGGCCTGGATCGACAGCACCAGGGTGAGCAGCACCAGCCCGCGGTCCCACGGGTCGAACTGGAGCCGCGCGGGCACGACGGTGTTCAGCAGGATCCACACCGTGATGACCACGGTCTGCCAGACCAGGAACCGTGCAGTGCCGAGGAAGTTCGCGATCGACTCACTGAACCGGCCGAACGTGTCGGAGTCGTACGACACCCCGACGCGGCCTGCCGTGCGCGGTGTCGTCAGGTCCTCGCGGCGCTTCATGTCTCGACTGCCCGTTTGCGTCGGGCGCGCCACCCGACACCCAACATCCGGTCGAGCACGTCGTCGACGGTGACTGCGCCGAGGAATCGACCGGCCTCGTCGGTGACGGCAACGGCGAGCAGGTCGTAGCTGGCAAGGATCTCGGCGACCTCACGGTCGGTGGCATCCGGGGTCACCGTCGGGTCGTCGGCGACGAGGCGCCCGATCCCCATGTTCGGTGGTTCGCGCAGGAGGCGCTGCATGTGGACGACGCCGACGAGCTTGCCGGTCGGTGCCTTGTACGGCGCCTGGGTGACGAAGACCTGCGTGGCGATGCTGACCACCCAGTCAGGGTCACGGACCTGCGCCAGTGCTTCGGCCACGGTGGCGTCGGGGCCGAGGATGATCACCTCCGGGGTCATCAAGCCACCGGCGGTGCCCTCCTCGTAGGACAACAGGCGCCGGACGACCTCGGCGTCGTCGACGTCCATCACGCCGAGCATGCGCTCCTGATCGTCGGGCTTCATCTCGCCCAACAGGTCGGCGAGGTCGTCGTACTCCATCTCGTCGAACACGCCGACGAGGCGGTCGCGGTCGAGCTGTTCGACGATGCGCACCTGCTCTTCCTCGGGCAGCTCCTCGAGAACGTCCGCGAGGCGCTCGTCGTCCATGGCCTCGGCCAATTGCCGGCGCTGGTCGATCGGCAGCGCTCTGACCACCGCGGCGACCTCGGCCGGGTGAAACTCGCGCAAGCGGGCAGCTTCGGCCTGCATCGCCGTCTGCGCCTCGAACAACGCGGGGACCTCGTCGAAGTCGACGAGACGATAGCTGGGACGCCGCCGCAGGGTGTTCCTGCGCGCCAGGCGGACCTTGTCGATGACCCAGTAGGTGGAACGGGCGTCTTCCTGGGGTCGCAGGGCGATGTCGCTGACGGTCTCGTCGCCGATGCGCCGATCGATCAGCTCGCCGCCGATCAGCACCTCGCCGGGGCGGCGCTTGAACGGGTTGAGATCGACGTCCCAGCTCCGCAGCCGTGCGCCATCGCTGTTGAGTTCCGCGATGCGGTTGGCGTTCACGAAGATCCGTCGGCGCTGGCTGTTGGCGACGAACCCGACGACCCGTGGGGGGATCGCCGGTTCCCGACCCTTGCCGGCGCGCCCGGGGATCGCGACGATGTCCTCGATGCGTCCGATCGGTGCCCCGCCGGCGTCGAGCAACGGCAGCCGCATCACCCTGAATGCGTAGATCAGGTCAGCGGCCATGGCCGCAGGTTACCGATGGCCTGCAGACCCCGGTGGTACATCTGGGGTCAGACCCCCGATGTACCACTCTCCGCTTCGACCTGGACGAGGGTGTCGGAATAGGCGACGCCGCCGCCCCACTCGGTCAGGGTGTCGTTGGTGAGACTGTTGGCGATGCGGCCGTCCGGATGATGGCGGCTCCACCAACCGAAAGGGATGGCGACGACGCCTGGACGGAGACGCTCGGTGATCTTCACCGGGACGACGACCGACGCCCGGTCGTTCCAGACCCGGGCGATCGAGCCCGCGTCGAGCCCGCGTGCCGCTGCATCGGCGGCGACGAGTTCGATGAACGGTCCTCCCTCGACGGGGCCGTGCTTGGGCAGATCGGCGTAGCCCGAGTTGAGGAAGCGGGTGTGATGCTTCGGCGTGAGCAACTGCAGCGGATAGCGCCGGTGGAGATCGGCGTCGCCGCCCGGTCCCTCACGCGGAGCGATGTACACCGGGACGCGTGGTTGACCCATCCGCTCCAGCTGATCGGACGCCAGGTCGACCCGCCCCGATGGTGTCTCGAAGTGACCGTCCCCGAACGGGCGGCCGTCGTTCGGATAGGGCGCCCGGACCCAGCCGACTCGCTGCAGCTCCTCGAGGTCGATCGTCGGTAGCGCGGCGCGCAGGAGCGTATGGTCGTCGTCGAAGAGCGACGGCTCGGTGTATCCCATCGCCCGGCCGAGGCGACGGAACAGCTCGGTGTTCGAGCAGGCCTCGCCCGGCGGGTCGATCGCGGCGCCGTTCCAGCCGATCCACAGGTGGCCCCACGGCAGCACGACGTCGTCGCTCTCGATCTGGGTGGCAGCGGGCAGCACGATGTCGGCGTACCGGGCGGTGTCGGTGAGGAACTGCTCGTGGACGACGGTGAACAGGTCGTCTCGTTCCATGCCGGCCCGGATCAATTCGGCCCGTGGCACGGTCACGAGCGGATTGCAGTTCCAGTTGATCAGCGCGTGCACGCCGGGACCGCTCGCCTCGCCGGCGTGCGGCGCCGTCAGGATCTCGCCGAGGCGGCTCATGTTCAGCGTCCGCGGCTCGCGCCGTCCGCCCGCACGTTCGAGTTCCGGGCGCATGAGGGCGACGCCGTCGACCAGCGCGTCGCTGTACGAACCGACGCTCTTCGCGATGCCGCCGCCCCGCTCGGACCAGGCACCGATGAGGGCGGGTAGGCAGGCGAGCGTGCGGTAGAACATCGCGCCGTTCTCGTGGTGCTCGGCCCCGATCAGGCTGCGGATCCCTGCCGGGCGAACGGTCGCGTAGTCGACGGCGAGCTGCTCGATGACGTCCGCGTCGACGCCGGTCTCGATGGCGGCTCGCTGTGGCGTCCAGTCAGACACGGCATCGCTCAGTTCCTCGAAGCCGGTGGTGTGGTCGGCGATCCACGCATCGTTCGTGAGTCCGTCACGGATGATGACGTGCATCATCGACAGCATCATCGCAATGTCCGTCCCCGGCAGCGGCTGGATGAATCGATCGCCACGCGCTTCGTCGATCGCCTCGGCGGTGACCGTCCGGATGGGGTCGATGACGACGAGTCGCGCACCGCGTGCTCGGGCGGTCTCGATCGTCGGCCACAGGTGCCGGTTGGTCAACTTGGTGTTCGTCGCCCAGAGGATGATCAACTGCGAGTGCTCGAGTTCGAGTGCGTCCATGCCGCGGCCGGTTCCGTTGGTCATCCGCATGCCGTGGCCGACCGTCGGGCCGCAGATCGCCCGTTCGAGCTTCGAGGCCCCCATGTGCGCGAAGAACCGACCGTTGATGCCCATCATCGACAGCAGGCTCTGGTTGCCGGCGTCGGAGAACGGGAGGACCGCCTCGGCGCCGCGTGTGTCGATCACCTCGCGCAGCCGTTGTCCGATCTCGGCGAGCGCGTCGTCCCAGCTGATCCGCTCGAACATGCCGGCGCCCTTCGGGCCGACGCGACGCAGCGGATGCAGGATCCGGTCGGGGGAGTAGACGCGGTCGAGGAACCGGTTGACCTTCGGGCACAGCTCGCCGGCCGAGTACGGATGGTCGGGATTGCCTCGCAGCTTCACGGCCACTGGTGACGGCCCCGCGGTCTCGTCGACCGTCACGGTCCAGCCACAGGAGTCAGGGCAGTCGTGATGGCATGTTCCGTCGACGGTGCGCGTGCTCACGACTGCGGTCCCCGCTCGACGATCTCGAGCAGATGCGGCCACGCTGCGGCGAAGCCGAAGTGCAACGGCAGTTGATCGACGTAGTCGAGCGGGAACCACTCGACCTCGTCGGTCTCGAAGTTCATCGACGATCCGAACGGCTCGTCGACCTCGACCACGATGGTCGTGTACTTCCAATCGGTGGCCGGCTCGAACACGTACTCGCCCAGCAGTCGGGGCGGGCTCGTCGGTTCGCCGACTTCCTCGTACGCCTCACGCAACGCGCCTTCGTACGCGGTCTCGCCGAGGTCCAGTGCGCCGCCGGCGCACGACCAGTTGCCGCCCTCGTGGGCCATCGCACTGCGCTTCTGCAACATCACCAGCGGCTCGTCGTGCGCGTCCCGAACGACGAACACCACGCCTGCCGCGCCGTAGACACCCCAGCGCACGTGGCCGTCGCTGCACCGCATGAACCCATCGCCTGTCCGTCGATCCAACACGCGCCTCACCCTACGGCCCGCTCGTGGTTCCATGAGCCCGGGGCTGCGGGAACCATGCTGCAGTTCAGGGGAAGCTTTGGGGGCGGATTGCGGTTGTGATGTCTTCGTGAGCAGCACCGACACCGACCCGTCCCTCGAATCGTTCGATCTGATCATCGTGGGGAGCGGGTCCGGGAACTCGATCCCGTCGTATCTCGACGACTGGAACATCGCCATC
>DATKXG010000261.1:0-2226 GCA_035529175.1 Ilumatobacteraceae bacterium | reverse complement strand
CGGAGTCGCGCGTTCTGGTCTCGACCGGGCAGAATGGCGACGATGGAGTACTGGAAGCCGCACGCCCTCGCCACGCCGCACGCGGGTCAGATCGACCTGCGGATGAACGACAAGGTCCGCACGACCGTCGAGATGCACGGGGTGCCGGTCGGCACCGAGGGCAAGGTCATCCTTGCCAACGGCTTCAACTGGCAGCGCTACCGTGTGCTGTTCGAGAACGGCGCCGAGATCGGCGATCTCGATCATCGGCACCTCGAGCCCATCGGCCGCGCCGCCAAGCGCCTCGAAAAGGCAGCGAAGAAGAAGTAGCTCGCTCGAGCGTCGGGCCGCTCGGACTGCCAGGCTCGGCTCGTGCAACTTCCGAGATCGATCGAACTCGAACCGGACGCACGACTGGCGCTGGGACAGATCCTCGGGATCATGGCCGACCAGGCGATGTCGGGCGCCGTCGCCCGATGGGATGTCGAACGGCTGATGGAACTCGAACTGCGCCTCGGTCTCCTTCATGGCGGCACCGGCATCGAGGATCTCGGCGACGACGGGTCCGACGCCGTGATCCTCGGCATCGACGACGCCGCGCTCCTGCTCGACGGGATGGCCTTCACCGAGGTGGCGTCCGCCGACCTGCCCTGGATCGAGATGGTCCGCTGGACGTCGGACTTCGTAACCAGTGAACTCCGGAGCCACTGGACGCAGTCCGAGTGGTTGCAGCTGTCAGCCGACTCGGGCTGACACGGCCTAGTCCGGACGACCGCGTCACGGTTCCGGCAAGAAATCTTCAGGAAACGGTCAAGATCCTGAGACTTCGCGCCGATGGACCTCGCATGAATCGAACTGCGCGCATCATCCTCGCCACGGGCGTGGCACTCACGGTCCTACTTCCACTCTTCGGAGGGGTCGCCTCGGCGGCACCGGCGGGCGCCGCCACGACCGGCACGAGGACGACCGCCGAGACCACCGTCACGGTGCGCGACGGCGACAGCCTCGCCGGTCTGGCGTGGCGCCACGGCGTCCGGCTGTCCGAGCTGCTCCGGGTCAACTCGCTGCAGCTGACCAGCGTCATCCACCCCGGCCAGACCCTCGTGATCCCGGCGGGAGCACGGGTGAACACCACTCCCGCCGCCCGCGCGTCGGTCGTCGCTTCGACGACGACAACCGCAACGACCGCGGCGACGGCCGGTTCGGAGTACGTGGTCGTCGCCGGCGATGCGCTCGCGAGCATCGCGTGGCGCAACGGCGTGACCCTCGGGGCGTTGCTGCGCGCCAATTCACTCGAGCCAACAAGCCTGATCATGCCGGGACGACGCCTCCAGGTCCCGCCGGCGACCCGACCGATTCCGACGGGCATCGTCAGCGCAGCACCCGCGGTCGCAAGCAACGGCGCCGCGACACCGACCCGGGCCTCCACATCCGCCCCGACCGCATCAGTCCCGGCCCCGACCGGGAGTTCGCTCGACACGCTGCTGTCGTACGCAACCGCGCAGGTCGGCGTGCCGTACCAGTTCTTCAGCGCCGGTCCCGACACCTTCGACTGCTCGGGCCTGGTCGTCGCCGCATTCCGCCAGATCGGCATGAGCGTGCCGCACCAGAGCCGGGCACTCGCCAAGCTCGGCACCGCGGTCGACTGGCGGGCCGAGCCGATCGCCGCCGGCGACCTCGTGTTCACGTCGGCGGTCGGCGACCCGGCGCAGATCACCCATGTGGGTATCGCCCTCGACTCGCGCCGCTGGGTGCACGCCGTCGGTTTCGGCCGCACCGTGAGCATCCATTCGCTGCCGGCCCCCGACCGCATCATGGCCGTCCAGCGCCTCGCGCTCCCCTGACCGGGCGGATGGTCGTGTCGTCGACCTGCTCGCGTGACGATGTAGCCGTCAGCCGCGGAGTTCGCGATACACGGGAAACCAGCTCGCCTCGTCGATGCTCGTCGAGATCTCGTCGTCGGTCATCGGTGTCGCGAGCGCTTGGTGCACCGCTGTTCGGGCGACGGCGAATGCGACATGACGCGCGACCTCGCGGCTCTCCGTGACCGGTGGAAGGATGCCACCGTCCGCATTCTCGGCGGCGAGACGTCCGATCTCGGTCGCAGCCGCCGTGAGCATCTCGTCGGAGACCGCCCGTGCCTTGACGGCGACGACACCGAGCCCGACACCGGGAAAGACGTACACGTTGTTGACCTGGGCGATCGGCACCGTTCGGTCGGCGATCTCGACGGGCGCGAACGGGCTG
>DATKXG010000260.1:0-21928 GCA_035529175.1 Ilumatobacteraceae bacterium | reverse complement strand
CGAGAGATGCTGATTCCGGCCTCACTCAGCGCCGTGGAGATCTCGTGCACGACGCCCGGCCGGTCGTCGCCGGTGAGCCGCAGGCGGACGTCGTCGCCATCGGGCTGAGCAACGGGCTCCTCGACTTGCTGGGCCGTGACGTGCAGGCCCTGGTCGCGCAGGATCAACAGGTTGGTGAGGAGCTCGTCGACGTGGTCCTCGCCGACCTCCACCACCACGACACCGGCGAACGTTCCGGCGATCTCCGCCAACTCGCTGCGCTTCCAGTTGCCGTCGTGGAAGCGGACCACGTCAGCCAATGACGCGACAACACCAGCCCGATCGCGTCCGATGATGGTCAACACGAGTTCGATCATCTCGTCACTCTGGCACACAGCGCCGGCCCGTGAACCAGGGACTCACCGAGTGCCGTTACCGACCGCTCACGAGATCGATGCGATCGAGCGGCATTCTGCGGTGACGCCACCCGCCTGGATCGGGCCGTCCTGCACCGATGCCTCCCAGGCGATCGTCTGGCCAGGGGCGACTCGATCGGGATAGGTGATGGTGCCGCCCACGAGTTCTCCGTCGGCGGTCACGATCAGACAGGAGATCTTGTAGAAGTCGAAGGAGTCGTCGGCGGGGTTCGTCACGGTTCCCGACACGGTGGAGAAGTACTCGTCCGGCGTGATCGTGGTCGGCCCCAGCTCGAGCTCGACCCATTCCGTCTCGAAGAACGAGTCCGGTTCCGCGAAGGCCATGATCTCGACGGTGATCGGCATCGCTGAGGTCAGATCGGTGAACGTGTCGATCTGCACGGGGAACGAATCGCCGGCCGGGATCACGTCGACGAACGCCGACTCGGTCGCGACGGGTGTTCCGTCAGCGCCGACGAAGTTGAAGGTGACCTCCGTTCCGAACAGATCCTGATCGCTGTCGTTGCTGACGAGCGCCGCTGCGGATGCCCATGTCTCTCCGCTGCCGTTCGCCCAGGTCGAGAACCCGGACTTCCCGATCGAGACGAGTTCGTCGCTCGACGCAACGTCGGAGTCACTCGCTTCGTCCGTGTCGGCGGTCGCGTCGGTCGACGCAACCGCATCGTCCGTATCGCCCGCCGCGTCCGAGGTCTCCGTCATGTCGGAATCGTCGAAACAGTCGAAGAGGCCGTCGATCCAGGTCTGCAGTTCTGAACTGAACCCCTCCGTATCCGAGACGTCGATGTTGTCGATGAGGAACTGCGCGTTGTCGTCCGACAGCTCCCCGGTCTTGTCTCGAACGCACTGCTCGTCGAAGCCGACGCCCCCGGACTCGTCCAGGAGGAGGTCCGCGAGCTCTGCTTGGGTGGCGCCGGAGTCGCCGCCGCTGTCACCGTCGCTGCCGCAGCTCGAGAGTGCCAACGACACACCGAACACAGCCACAAGAAACTTGTTCATCACTGCCTCGATTCGACTCGCTGCTGTCGACACCCAGGTTCTTCATCCGTGGAGGAACGCGCCAGAGCCATTGGTCATCAGGTTGGCCTCCTCGTCGGGAGAGATCGTCGTCGGACGACGCGGATCGCTACGGCTCCGAACCGAACGAAGGGGGTTCACGTGCACGATCACGACGCCATGCCGGGGCTGCTGGCCGATTTCCTACGACGTCATCGAGACGACGTCGAATCGATCGAGGTCATCGAGTACGAGCCGATGGCGGGCGGCTACAGCCGCTCGATGGCGCGTGCGAGGATCCGGTACACCAACGACGGCGTGACGTTGGAGGAGAGCGTGGTGCTCCGCGGCCGGCTGCGGTCGAGTAGATGTTGTACCAACCGGCCCCAATCTCTACGAAGCCGACCCCGAGGCGTTCCTCGCCGCATACCGCGAGGTCACCGGCTTCGGCGAGGCCGAGGTCAATCAGCTCACCGTCGGCTACTTCACCGTGCTGTCGTCGATCAAGATCCTCGGCACGATCAGCTCGCAGCTCGACAAATTTGCGCTTGGCGAGAATTCGGGTGCGATGACCGCACTGCAGGTCGGTTCGATCTCGTTCGGCCACGACAACTTCATCACTGCCATCTCGGGGATGCAGGCCGCATTCGACGCGATGGCCGCCGCTGCCGAGGGAGCCTCGTCATGATCGTCCGTCCCACCACCGCACAGCTCCTGCGCGACGTCCGCCACGAACTCGCCGAGGCGGTCGTGCCCGAGGTGCAGAGCGCCACCGTTCGGGTGACGCTCGAACAGATCGACATCATCCTCGAACAGTGCGCCGTTCGCTCGGGCTCGGAGATCGCCTGGATGGTCGAGGAGATCGACGAGATCGAGGCCTACGCCGCCGATGTCGCCGACGCCACGGGTGATCAGGCAACGATCGACGCGCTCGCGGCCGGCCGTGCCGGTCGGAGCGGATCGCTACAGCTCGACGATCTGGCCGACGACTACAACCTGATGTCCGAGGCGCTGTCGTGCGCGATCGAAGCCTGCATGGCCGACCCCGCGCAGCGGCCGTTGCGCGAGCGGGGTGTCGAGATCCTCCGGCTGCGTCGCGCCGAACGCGAAACGGCCGTACGGGCGAACTGGCGTCTCGTCGGGCGCGGCTGACTCAGGAGGTCGGCCCTCAGGAGGTCGGCCCTCAGGACGTCGGAGTGGTCCGCGGCGTCTCCGCGGGCAGTCCGTGCAGATGTGCCGCATCGTTGTAGCGCTTGAGTCGCCACTCACCGGAGGGGGCCGTCGCGAATTCGGTGAGCGACGTGTTGAGCGTGTGTAACTCGAAGCTGCCGGTGGACGCGGTCCGCAACAGGTGGCGGAACGTCGCATCGACCACGCCGCCGTGACAGGCGACGACGATCGACTTGCCGCGATGCACCTCGAGCGTCGACGCCAGCGCGGCGCCGACGCGTCCGTGGAACCCAGCGATTGTCTCGCCACCCGGGAAGACCTCGACGTTCGGGTCGGTCCAGTCCGGAGTTCCGAAGCGCTCGACGTACTGTTCGAACGTCATGCCATCGATCTCGGGGCCGGGATCGTGTTCCCCGAAACCCGGATCGATGTGGATGGCGGGGGCACCGAATGCGGGAGCGATCGCCTCTGCGGTCTCGATGGCGCGCGGGAAGTTGCTCGAGATCAGGACGTCGGCGTTGAGCTCCAGCGTCGTCGCAAGCCGTTCGCGCAGCCGTTCGGCCTGACGGCGTCCGAGCTCGGACAGGCCACTGCAGCTGCGATACCCGCCGATCACCCGGTTGACCGTCACGTTCGACTCGCCGTGTCGGACCAGGACCAGCGTGGTGGGCGTCTCGGCCGTCACGAACCGCTCCGTTCTGCGGTGGCCTGTACCTCGATGCCGCCCCGTGGACGCTGGGTCACCACGACGCGGACATCGTGTGGCTCGACGGTGAGAGCGATCTCGTCGGCGATCTCGGCTGCAAGCTGCTCGACGAACACCGCCCGATCGCGGAATCGCCAGAGGTACAGCTTGAGGCTCTTCGACTCGATACACCAGCGGTCGGGCCGGTAAGTGATCTCCACGGTGGCCAGATCGGGTTGCCCGGTGACGGGACACATCGAGGTGAGTTCGTCGTTGGTCATCCGCACGGTGGTCACGTGAGCGGGCGCCGGGAACACCTCGACGTGGTCGACGGCGTGACGCACGGTCTCGCCGAGCAGGGTCAGTTCGCGGTGCTCCGGCTTCCGTTCGCTCGACATCGGGAGCACGGTATCGGAGGCGGGTAGCGGCGCCCCGTCGCGTGGCAACTCAGGTGCCGCAGACGTCGAAGTTGTTCGCGAGGGGCGTCATGGCGGCCATCTCGGCCCGCTCGCGGAACTCGGCGAGGCCCGGCTGCGCCGTGATCCACTCGAGGCGATCGGCCTGACCGTCGGTTGCAGGTTCGAGATCGAACACGAATGCGCTGAAGGCCTCGGCGAAGTCCTCTTCGGGGTTGGTGGCGGCGTACGCGCCGAAGAACCCGTCGTCGTCGAGGCAGCGGGCGTCGGTGTCGTCGACGGACTCCTCGAGCGGGTCGACCGACGCCAGCACGTCGGGGTCCCAGAAGTCGCCGATCCAGTCGAACATCAGCGAGTCGGTCAGGTAGCAGCCCTCGCCATTGAAGTAGGTCGCACAGTCGTCGATGGCCTCGTCGGTACGGTCGAGCTGATCGGGGGTGGCCGTGAAGACGTGGGTGAACTCGTGGGCGAGCGTCAGCAGGAGCTCGTCGGGGTCGGCGACCGCGTCGACGGTGTTGATCGACATCTGGAAGCCGGACCCGTCGCTGTCGACCGGCGTCACGAACGCGAGCGTCTCCTCGGCCACCTCGCCGTCGGGTTCGAATCCGCCGAACAGCACCAGGTCGCCGAGCTGGCCGTCGGGAGTGATGGTGGCCAACGCGTCCCAGGCGCCCAGGATCGTGTCGTCGTCGTTCCCGAAGCACGGTCCACCGAGTTCGCCGTCGACGACGACGTAGGCGGAGGTGAACACGAATTCCTCGTCGCCGCCCTGCAGCGCCTCCAGCGAACAGTCGACGTCGGATCCCACGACCTCGGTCTCGTCCGCTACGACGATCGTGTCGACTGCCTCGGTCTCCCCACCCTGGCTCGCCTCGCACGCACTCCCCACCACGAGGAAGACGGCGATCGAAGTCAAGCGTCGGAGTTCCACGCCTCGATGATCGCATGCGATGTCGGGATGCCGGACATCGCCGAAGCGCTCAGATCGAGCAGGAGGTCGAAGAGTGCAGCCGGCCTCGCAGGGCCCAGGCGAGCAGGATGATCGAGGCGACGGCCAGCGCTGGCTGGATCGGTTCGAACCACTGCCGGGCGCCGGTGGTGCCGAGCGCCACGATGACGAGCTTGTTGCAGACGGGACAACCGACAGCGAAGAACGACAGCATTCCGGCGATACCGCCGCGCCGGGTCGGGGCGTCCATGTCGTCGAGCGATGTCGGCGCTCCGGCGTGGTCGCTCACGTACGTGGCGGCCAGCAGCCCCCCGAGCACCGCGGTGACCGCCAACGTCGGGTAGGACCACCACGTGACCGGAACCGGCCGACCGAAGACGGGATTGGGGATCACGTCGGTCGGGAGGCCGATCGCCAGCGCTACCAGCACGGCGGCGATGCCGGCGACCAGGACATGGCGACGCGACCATGCCCGAATGGTGTCGAACGCGCCTGGCGTCGGCGCGGGAGGCAGCTCGCCGGTCTCGATCACGTGGATACCCTACTGGGTACTTCTTGCACCGTGAACCAGGTCGGACTCGATCGGGCTCAGGACGGCAACGACAGCGCCGTCGTCGCAGCGCTGACCACCTCGTCGAAGCGCGCCGACACCGCGTCGAACCACGCCGGATCGTCGTCGGCGAACGCTGCTCGAACCTGCGAGCGCACGTCCGCCGCCTCCGTGCTTCGGGGGTCGCCGTGGGCGTGCAGGACCGCGTCGGCCCGCAACGCCTGGAGCACGCTGACGACGTCGACGGTGCCGAATTCGAGGGCGACTGCGGTGACCTCGACATCGGGCAGGAGCCGATCGAGCGCGCCGAGCCAGTCACCGGAGAGCGCTGCCGACACGCTCTCGCCGTCGACCATCGACCGGACGTCGCCCCACCAGGCCGTCCCTCGTTGGTAGCCCGCATCGTCGCCGCCCTCGTGGGAGATCAGCTCGCCGTGGCCCCAGGGACCCAGACCGGTGTGCAGGTCGATCAGGCCCAGCCGTCGGGCGGAGCCGACGAGTTCGGGGAGGTGCTCGACCAGCCAGCGATGTGACCAGACGGGTCCGGCACCGCCGTAGAAGACTCCGGCCGGGTGGCTGTACTGCCCGCCGCTGACGACCTCCTGGAGGCGGGGGAACCCGACCTTCTCGGCGTAGGCGAGCAGCTGCAGCGTGGTGGTCTGCTGCGTGTCGTCGTCCCACCGCTCGGGAACGAGGAGCTGCGCCAGGCCGCCGTAGTCCTCGTTCGCCGGGGGTGGCTGCGACCAGTCGACGAAATTGCGGTTCAGGTCGACGTTGTCCTCGTTGACCCGACGGACCCACGCGAATCCGTAGGGGTTGAGGGCGTGCACCAGGACGACCCGAAGGTCGCTCGGACGGTCGGCCGCTCGATGCCCCAACCACTCGTGCTGCAACGCCGACCCGGTGAATCCCTCGACACCATGGGTGCCCGACACGACCATCAACACCGCGCCGGCGTCGGCGGGACCGGCCGTGGCGACATCGATCGCCAGCTCCTCGCCGTCGATGCCCCGCATGGGGTGGTCGAAGGTGACCACCTCGGCGCCGGCCCGGCGGGCCGAGTCGAGGAATCGCTGTCGCGAGTCCGCGTAGGTGTCGGCCAGTCCCCGGGTCATCCCGCAGAGCATGGCACGAGCCGGAGGAACTATCGTGCCCGCATGACGTACGTAGGTGATCGGGTCGTCTTCGACGCCGACAGCCATGTGATGGAACTTCCCGGCTGGATCGAGGAGTTCGCCGACACCGCGACCGCCGATGCGTTGCGGCCGCTCGCGCTCGGTGGGGCCGGAGCGCTCGCCGACCGTGCCGTCGAGGAGGCCGCGAGCCGCCGAGCCGGGGGAGTGGCCACGATCGACGCCGATCCCGAGCAGTTGTTGCGCTCGAAGGGCTGGGGTGCAGTCGGTGCCTTCGACGCGACGGAGCGGTCGTTCGTGATGGACCAGCTCGGATTCGCTGCGCAGCTCGTGTTCCCCACCTTCGCCGCCACCCAGTTCGCCGGGCGCGACCTCGACCTGCTGTACGGGGGCGCCGCAGCGCTGAACCGGGCGATGGCGGCGTTCTGTGCCGACGACACCCGTCTGCTCGCCGTTGCGACGGTGCCATGGGGCGATCCGGCCCGCACGGCCGCAACCGCGCGTCGCGCGATCGACGACGGATGCCGTGCGGTGATGGTGGCCACCGACATCCCCAAGGGCGTCGTGTCGCCGACACACCCCGACCATCATCCGCTGTGGGCGATGCTCGAAGGCGAGAACGTTCCGGTCGTCTCGCACATCGGCGGCGGCGGCCGGCCCGTGCGGCCCGGCTTCCACGACAACGGCCACACGGTCACCGACTTCCTCGGCGGCGGCGAGAACGTGCGGGCGAAGGACTTCATGGCCATCCACCAACGCCCCGAGGTGTTCTGGGCGGCGATGGTGCTCGACGGCATGTTCGAAAGGTTCCCCGGTCTGCGAGGGGCGTCGGTCGAGGAGGGCGCAATGTGGGTGGTGCCCTGGATCCGTCGACTCGACCGTGCCATGCAGTTCGCGAAGACCGAAGCACCGCTGCGAGAGCTCACCAAGGACCCGAGCGAATACGTCCGCGATCACCTCCGGTTCACCCCGTTCGCCGGCGAACCGGTCGGCTGGATGATCGAACAGGCCGGCGCCGAGCTGTTCATGTTCTCGTCGGACTACCCTCATCCCGAGGGCACCAAGGACCCGATCCAGAGATTCGAGTCGACGATGGACACCAGCGATGACCTTGTCGTCGACAGCTTCTACCGAGCGAACTTCGAGTCGCTGTACCGCGGGACCGTCCCCGTCGCGTGAAACTGCTCTGTACGGCAGATCTGCACTACCGCTTGCCGCAGCTGGACTGGTTGGTCGAGCAAGCTGCCGACGTCGACGTGGTCGTGTTGCCCGGTGACCTTCTCCAGGTCGTCGGTGCAGCGGCGCTGGAGGTGCAGATCGTGGTCGTCTCCAAGTACCTGCAGCGTCTCGCCGACCACACGCTGGTCCTCGCCTCGTCGGGCAACCACGACCTCGACGGACCCGGCGAGACCGGCGAGCAGGCCACGACCTGGCTTCGCGAACTCGCTGCCGATCGTCTGATCGTCGACGGGGGCTCCGTCGATGTCGACGGCGTGCGCTTCACCGTCTGTCCCTGGTGGGACGGCCCACTGACCCGAGCACAAGTCGACGAGCAGTTGACGGCCGCCGCGGTCGATCGGCCGGCTCGTTGGGTCTGGGTGTACCACTCTCCGCCTGCCGACTCGCCGCTGTGCAACACGGGTGAGCGTTCGTTCCCCGACCCGGACCTCGCCGAGTGGATCGATCGGTGGAAGCCGGATCTGGTGGTGTGCGGTCACATCCATCAGGCGCCCTGGGTCTCGGGCGGTGCGTGGGTCGACCAGCGCGGCTCGACCTGGCTGATCAACGCCGGGCACCAGGCAGGACCGATGCCGGCGCACGTCGTCATCGACCTCGATCCGGTATCCGGCCAGGCCACCGCCGAGTGGGTCGCACTCCCTGAGCGCGACCAGATCGAGATGTCGTTCGCAACCTGACCGGCGGTCAGTACTCCGGGTCGGGGAGGCGGGCCGAGCCGGGCGAGACCTGGCGGCCCTGGTGGTGCATCAGCGAACTGAGGACGTCATCGAGCATGCCCAGATGGCCGGTCTCGTTCCCGTACTGGCGCTTCACGTCGACGAGGTGCCCCGTGAGGTTGTCGAGTCGCGTCGCCAGCGTTCGCGCGACCTCGAGCAGCACGTCGGGATGCTCGCGTAGGAACGCTGCGCCGTCGGTGGCCTCGAGCAGCGTGATGTCGGTCACCGCCCTGACGGAGGCCGATGCGGGACGCTGGAGCACGGTCGACATCTCGCCGATCAGCGCGCCGGGCGTGTCGAGCACGGCGAGGACCGTGTCGTCACGTTCGATGCTCACGGTGCCCTCCACCAGGACGAACACCGTGCCGCCCACCTCGCCCTGTTCGATGATCGTCGAGCCGGCGTCGGAGCGCCGCTGCGGGAGTTCGGCGCACTGGGCGAGCAGATCGGACACGCACGCATTGTCGCACGCCGGGGTCATGACGTCGCCGGTCGGGCTGCACCGTAACCTGGCGTTCATGTGCGGCCGTTTCGTGTCCACCGCCGGCCCTGACCGCATCGCTGCGTACTTCGACGCGGTCCTGCCAACCGAGGCCGTCGCCGAGTCGCTCGGCGAGAACTACAACGTGGCTCCGACTCAGGATGTCTATGCCGTGGTCGCCAGCGGTGACGGCAGCGCCCGTGTCGACGCCTTTCACTGGGGTCTGATCCCGAGCTGGGCCAAGGATCGCAAGATCGCCTCGCGCATGATCAACGCCCGAGCCGAGACGCTCGCCGAGAAGCCGGCGTTCAAGGGGCTCCTCGCCAAGAAGCGGTGCATCATCCCGATGGACGGCTTCTACGAGTGGCAGCCCGGCAGCCCCGACGGCCCGTTCAACTCCAAGGGTCAACCGCTCAAGCAGCCGATGTTCATCCATCGGGGCGACGGTGACCTGCTCACGGTGGCCGGGCTGTGGACCGCGTGGAAGGATCCTGACGATCCCGAGGGCAGATTCCTGCACAGCACCACGATCATCACGACGGCAGCGAACGCCACGATGCAGCCCGTTCACGATCGGATGCCGGCGCTGCTCACGGCCGAGCACTGGGCCACCTGGCTCGACCCGTCGAGCCAGGATCTCGCGCAACTCACCGGACTCCTCGACGGGGGACCGCCCGACCTGCTCACGATGGAACCTGTCTCGACGGACGTCAACAACGTCCGCAACAACCGTCCCGACCTGATCGAGCCCGTCAGTCGCTGACACCGGTGGCGCCCGCCGAGCGCAGTTCCCGACGGATCGCCTCCGCCCACCGGTCGAGATCGTCCCGATCGACGCTCGCTGCTGCGTTGGCGAAGCTCAGCTGCGACATCGACGACGTCGGGATCACGTGGACGTGGGTGTGGGGTACCTCGTAGCCGGCCACGATCACCCCGACTCGCTCACAGCCGAAGGCATCGCGCTGGGCCCGACCGATCGTGTGGGTCACCGAGAACAGGTGAGCTGTCAGTTCCGGGGGAGCGTCGATCCAGTGGTCGATCTCCTCGATCGGCACGACCAGCACGTGGCCCGGAGCCATCGGGTTGATCGACATGAACGCGACGCAGCGCTCGTCGCGCCACACGAACGTTCCAGGAAACGTTCCTTCGATGATCTTCGAGAACACCGTGCTCATGTCGGCACCCTACGCTGTGGCCGTGACCGAGGACATCTCACCGAGCGCCGCAGCGGCGACCAGCGACTCGCCGTCGGTGTCGATGTTCGACGGGATCTGGACCATCCCGAACGCATTCACGCTGCTGCGGCTGTTGTTGCTGCCCGTGTTCCTCTACGTGCTGTTCGGCCTCGAGAACCGAGCGGCGGCGGGTTTTCTGCTCGGTGCGCTCAGCGCCACGGACTGGGTCGACGGGTACCTGGCGCGGCGCCTCGGACAGGTCAGCGAGTTCGGCAAGGTCTTCGATCCGACCGTCGACCGGTTGCTCTTCGTCGTGGCCACCATCGCGATCATCGTCGACGGCTCGATCCCGCTGTGGTTCGCCCTGGCGGTGCTGTTCCGCGAGATCGCGGTCGGGTTGATGATGGCGATCGCGACGCTTTTGTTCAAGATGCCGCGCATCGACGTCACCTACCTGGGCAAGCTCGCCACGTTCCTCCTGATGTTCGCCGTCCCCGGATTTCTCGTGGGGAACAGCGACATTGCCGGCGCCGACGCGTTCCTGGTCGCGTCCTGGCTCGTCGGCATCCCCGGACTGATTCTCAGCTACTGGACCGGCATCGCCTATATTCCGCAGGTGCGACGAGCGGTGGCCGCAGGCGCCGCTGCTCGTTCCACTTCCGACACATCCGACTCGTGAACCCAGGTACCGTTGCCCCATGAACATCCCCGCCGAACTCCGCTATTCGTCCGATCACGAGTGGGTGCGCGTCGACGGCTCCACGGCCACGATCGGCATCACCGAGTACGCCCAGGACGCACTGGGCGACGTCGTGTTCGTCGAGATGCCCGATGCCGGCCTCGCCGTTGCGGCGGGGGAGTCGTTCAGCGAGGTCGAGAGCACCAAGTCGGTCAGCGACATCTACGCCCCGATCACCGGTTCGATCGCCGAGGTCAATGCCGAACTCGAATCGCAGCCCGAACTGCTCAACAGCGATCCCTACGGCGCCGGGTGGATCTGCCGCATCGAGATCGGCGACCCGTCGGAACTCGACGGCTTGATGGACGCCGAGGCCTACCGGGCACTGACCGAGGGCTGAACGGGGGGCCATGACGACGTACGTCTTCTGCAACCAGTGCGGTCACCGCAACCCCCCGAGGAGCACGTTCTGCTCGAGTTGCGGGTCGCCCCTCGACTCGCTCGACGATCGGACGATCACCCTCACGGCGCTCGATCCGCTCCAGGATGCTCCCGGCAAGGATGACGACGTGGTCGTCGCGGTCGGCGATCTCCCCAACGAGATCGGGGTGTTGATCGTCCGAGCCGGTGCTCAGACGGGCGCCAAGTTCCCACTGGTCGAGGAGATCACTCGACTGGGCCGTCACCCGGAATCCGAGATCAGCCTCGACGACATCACCGTGTCGCGTCGCCATGCCCAGATCGAACGCACCGCTGACGGCTACGTCGTGTCCGACGCCGGCTCGCTCAACGGCACCTACGTCAATCAGGAACGAGTCGACCGGATGCTGCTGCGTCACGGCGACGAACTCCAGATCGGCAAGTTCCGACTCGTCTTCTTCGAACGTCACGATGGTTGAGCCGTCACCGCCCGACGTCGCGGCTCCGCCCGCCGGTGGACACCTCTCGATCGGCGAGGTCCTGGCACTGTTGCTCGAGGAGTTCCCCGACGTCACGATCTCGAAGATCCGGTTCCTCGAGAGCCAGGGACTGATCGACCCGGAGCGAACGGCATCCGGGTATCGCAAGTTCTATGCCGACGACGTCGAGTTGCTGCGCTGCATCCTGCGCGAACAACGCGAGAACTACCTCCCGCTACGGGTGATCAAGGATCGCATCGACTCCGGCGAGATCGATCCGACCGGCGAACAGCCCCGACCGCGGGGGATCAAGAACGTCGGCGATGCGAGCGACGTTCCGCGTCCCGACGCCCACCCCAGCGCGGGCAGGAGTCGCACGGAGCCCGTGGCCTCGTCTTCGAGCAACGGTTCCACCGGTGAACCGGTGACCGGCGCCGCGGCACTGTTCCAGCGCACCGACGGAGCCGACACCGCTCCGGTCGCGAGCGCCTCGCCGGAACGTTCGAGCGAGCCGACCGGGCCGATCGCATCGTCGGGTGCCGTGCTCCCAGGGCTGCTGCTCAACGCCGACGAGATCTGTGCGATGGCCGGCATCACCCGAGCCCAGCTCGCCGAACTCGAGTCGTTCGGAGTGCTCTCGGCCACGTCGAGCGGCGCCGACGGCGTCTACGACGAGGACGCCGTGGAGATCGCGACGCTCTCGAAGCGCTTCCTCGACGCCGGGATCGAGCCGCGCCACCTCCGCGGGTGGCGAGTCGCCGCCGACCGCGAGGCGGGACTGCTCGAGCAGCTGATCCAGCCGTTGTTGCGCCAACGCAACCCAGAGGCGCGAGCACAGGCCGTTGCACAGCTCGACGAGCTCGAACAGGACGGCGGCCGTCTACGTGCGGCGATGATGCGCTCGACGCTTCGCCATCACGTCCACTGACGAACTGATCCGATACCGACGCACACCGCTGCAGGCAGCGGAGTACAGTGAGGTCGTGGTCCCGCTGGAACTCATCGGTGTCAGGGTCGAGATGCCCGCCAACACGCCAATGGTCCTGCTGCGCGAATCCGACGGCCGACAACGCCTCTTGCCGATCTACATCGGAAGTCCCGAAGCCTCTGCGATCCACTACGCGCTCGAGGGCGTCGTACCGCCTCGGCCGCTCACGCACGATCTGTTCCTCAACGTGCTCGGCGAGCTCGACACCACGCTGACCAGCGTCGTCGTCACCGAGATACGTGATCGCACCTACTACGCCGAGCTGCACCTCGTCACGCCGAGCGGCGAGAAGGTCGTCTCGGCTCGGCCGTCCGACGCAATCGCGCTCGCGGTGCGCTGCGGTGCGTCACTGTTCGCATCGAACGAGCTGATCGACGAGGTCGGCCAGGAGCCGGTACCCGAACCCGACGACGATGCGGCGGAGATCATCGACGAGTTCAAGGACTTCATCGAGAGCGTCAGCCCCGAGGACTTCGGCAGCTGACCTGACCCAACGAGCGAAGCTCGTTACGCCAGCCGTCGCCAAACCGTCGTCTCGGTGGCGTCGAACGGCGAGCTCTTGAGCCCGGGGAAACGACGCCGCTCCCACGTCTCGCCCGGCAGGTCGGTGTCGAAGACCGCCCGGTCCGAGTCGTCGAGGACGAGAAGTCCTCCGACCGGTACAAGCGGTGCTGCTGCGACGACGAGTTCCGGTCTGGTCGCGTCCGCGTCGAGGTCGGTGTCGACGATCACCAGGTCGAAGGTGTCCGCGAGCGCCCTCACCGCCGCCGGAATCTCCCGGAGCGGCATCGAGCGCAGCTCGACGCGCGCTGCGACGCCGCGGTCGGTGACTGCTCGCTCGGTCGAGGCGAGCCAGACGTGGTTGCTCTCATAGCTCACCACACGGGCCGCCCGCTCTGCATACCACGCCGTCGACGCACCGGATCCGAGCTCGAGCACGGTGAAGTCCGGCCGCATGTGCTCGCTCAGGAACCGGATCGCACCGGGCGCCATCCACGGCGCCGTCAGGTCCCGTTTGCGAAGTCTGTCGAGGATCGCCGTCGGGATGTCGCGCCAGGCCTCCATCGGGAGGAACTCGCCGCGCGCGTTCTGCAGACGGGTGCGGCGACCGTCGGGGGACAACACCTTCGGGAGCCTCATTGGGCGATCGTGAGCCGTGGATGGTCGCGGGTCGGTCAGTCGTGCAGCGGTGCGTTCTGCGTTCGCAGCCGCTCGGCGAGGGTCTTGATGACATGCAGGGCGATGTCGGGTTCCTCGCGCAACAGCGCTCGCATGTTCCACGACGTGAGCCCGTAGGTCTGCAGATCCGACGTTGCCACGACGGTGGCCGAGCGCGGGCCGCCGTCGAGCACACTCATCTCGCCGAAGTAGTCGTTGGGCCCGAAGGTGGCCACGACCTCGTCGTTGACCAGGGCATTCGCCGTGCCGCTGGCGATGACGTAGAGGCGACCGAAGCGGCCGGAGGAGTCGGCGTCGATCACCGTCGCACCGCTGGGGAATGAGTGCAGACTGGTCTGAGCGGCAATGTGTCTCAACGCCGCTGTGTCCAGTCCTTCGAAGAGCCCCACATTGCGCAAGGCATCGATGATCGTGTCGTCCTTCTTCACGTTGCCTCCTGTTGGCTCTCGGCCAGACAGTACCGCTTGTTGACGCCGCATGCCGAACGCCGTAGTCTTCACGATCTCACATGGGCGTAGTTACGGCGGTGTGAGGCGCGCGACGGGCTCTTGCACGTTCGTGGTGTTGGGCAGGACGAACCGGAGGATGCACGTGAACGACCACAGTGACACACACGGGGGCGACGCGGTCGTCCCGAACACCGAGCTCGGCTACAGCGGGACCCAGACGGCCAAGGTGGTCGGGATCTCGTATCGCCAGCTCGACTACTGGGCCCGCACCGATCTCATCAGGCCGTCGCTCAGCGACGCCACCGGCAGCGGCAGCCGACGCAGCTACTCCTACAACGACCTCCTCGAGTTGAAGACGATCAAGAAGCTGCTCGACGCCGGCATCAAGCTCGAGCAGGTGCGCAAAGTGTTCGAGTACCTGCGCGAGCACGTCACCACCGACATCGCAGCGGCGCACATCGTGATCGACGGCGGCAGCGTCATGCTGTGCGACGGGGACCAACTCGTCGATGTGCTGAAGAACGGACAGGGCGTGCTCAACGTGCTGTCGATCGGCGGCGTGCGCGAGGAGTTGGAAGCCGATCTCGCCCCGACGCCGATCGAGACGATTGACAACGACACTCGCCGTCGCACGGGATGACCGTGGAGCCGGAGGGCACCCTGCAGCGTTCGCCCCTCGACGCCGAGCACCGATCGCTCGGCGCCACGATGGTCGAGTTCGGCGGCTGGGAGATGCCGATCGCCTACCCGACCGGCACGCTCGAGGAGCACCTGTCGTGCCGGAACCGGGCGGTCATGTTCGACGTGTCGCACCTGGGAACCGTGCGCGTCGAGGGTCCTGACGCCTTCGATCGCCTGCAGTCGACACTCACCAACGATCTGGGCAAGATCGATCCCGGTCGAGCGCAGTACACGCACCTGCTCGACGCCGCCGATGCGTCGGTGGTCGACGACATCATCGTGTGGTGGCGCCCCGACGACGCCTTCGACGTGATGCCGAACGCGTCGAACACCAGCGGCGTACGCGCCGCCATCGGCGGCGTCGACACCACCCACCAGCGAGCCGTCGTTGCGGTCCAGGGACCCGACGCCAAGGCGCTGGTGTCGACGGTCGTTCCCGCTGCGGGCTCGGTCGGGCGCTTCCGGGTGGTGGCCCTCGACTGGCAGGGGGTGGAGTGCACCGTCGCCGGCACGGGCTACACCGGCGAGGACGGAATCGAGATCGCGATCCCTGCCGAGTCGGCACCAGCGCTGTGGCGAGCGCTCGCTGACGCCGGCATTCCACCGGCCGGTCTCGGAGCGCGCGACACCCTGCGCCTCGAGAGCGCCCTGCCGTTGCACGGTCACGAACTCGGACCCGGGATCACCTCGCTGCAGGCCGGTCTGGGTTGGGTGGTCGCCTGGAACAAGCCCGCCTTCGTCGGTCGCGACGCGGCGATCGCCGAACGCGAACGCGGGATCCGACGACGCCTGGTGGGGATCACGACCGAGGGCCGACGACCCGCTCGTGCCGGGTGCTCCGTCATCGTCGACGGCGCCGTTGTCGGTGAAGTGACGAGCGGCAACTTCTCGCCGGTGCTCGGTCACGGGATCGCATTGGCGTTCGTGCCGCCCGACACGCCCGAAGGAGCTCCGGTGATCGTCGACGTTCGCGGCAAGGAGCTGCCAGGTCGGGTGGCCGCCACTCCGTTCGTACGTCGCTGACGGGGCCTACCGTCCGGCGGCGCCGGGCCTGCGACACCCGCCGTGATCGTCGACTCGGGCCGCCCCGACCGTCACGCTCCGCGAGCGATGAGTTTCCGCGCGACCCGTGCGCGCGAAGACTCATCGCTTGCGGTGCTGCTCCTAGAGCGATGAGTTTCCGCGCGACCCGTGCGCGCGAAGACTCATCGCTGGGTGTCGAGAACGTGGCGAGCGTCAGGCGGTCGACTTCTTGGCCGGTCGCTTCTTGGCAGCAGACTTCTTCGCGGTCGACTTCTTCGCGGTCGACTTCTTGGCGGCGGTCTTCTTCGCAGGCTGCTTCTTCGCCGGGACGGTCGTGGTCGTGCGAATCGTCGGGCTCGACGTTTCGGGCTCCGGCGCCGGCTCCGGGGTGATCGTGGGGGAGTAGGGCGCCGGACGGCTTCCCGGCATCCGGAACCCACCGAAGAGCCCACCCGCCGATTCGGCGAGCTGCGTGAGCGGCCCCAGTCGCTTGGAGACCTCGGCCAGCACGTCGGAGAACGCGCCGATCTGGTTCGGCAGTTGAGCGAACGCCGGTGTCGACAACGTCTCGGCGAGCCGGTTCAGCCCGGGGGCGACCGCCATCGCCGGTCCACTCACCACCTGCATCATCTCGTCGGCGGCCTTCACGGTCCGGGTGACCTGGGGGATCGCGGCGCGGAGGGGCTGCTCGACGTCGGCCAGCAGCGCGTTGATCCGCTCGGTCGTCTCGTTCAGGTTCTCCATCGTCTTGTTGAAGTTCTCGACGCCCTTCAGGAACTCGTCCACGCCCTTGCGGAACTGTTCGATCGAACGCACGGTTCCCGACAACGGCGTCGCGAACAGCGTGAACAGGTCGGCCAACGGGTCGGTGCGGTCGTCCGGCATCGCGGTCACGCTAGTGCAGAGGCGTAGGCCTCCAGCGGCTCACACGAGCACACGAGGTGGCGATCGCCCTGCGCTCCGTCGATCCGCGACACTGCCGGGAAGTACTTCTGTGCCCGCAGCCCGACCACCGGGAATGCACCGAGGTCGCGCGGGTACGGGCGGGTCCAGTCGCCGAGCAGGTCCTCGGCGGTGTGGGGCGCGTGGCGCAGCGGGCTGTCCTCCAGCGGCCAGTCGCCTCGGGCGACCTGGTCGATCTCGCCGCGAATGGCGATCATCGCATCGCAGAACCGGTCGAGCTCGCGAAGGCTCTCGCTCTCGGTCGGCTCGACCATCAGCGTCCCTGCGACGGGGAAGCTCATCGTCGGAGCGTGGAATCCGTAGTCCATGAGTCGCTTGGCGACGTCGTCGACCGTCACCCCGGCCTGCTTGGTGATGTCCCGCAGATCGAGAATGCACTCGTGGGCGACCCGACCGTGCTCGCCGCGGTACAGCACCGGGAAGTGTGCATCGAGGCGCTCGGCGATGTAGTTCGCAGCGACGATGGCCACGCTGGTCGCCTCGGTCAGCCCTGCGGCGCCCATCATCTCGATGTACATCCAGGGGATCGGCAGGATGCCCGCCGATCCGTAGGGCGCCGCCGAGACCGCGCCGACAGGCTGGTCGGGGAGTAGCGGATGCCCGGGCAGGAACGGGGCCAAATGGGCGCCGACGCCGATCGGGCCGACACCGGGACCACCACCCCCGTGCGGGATGCAGAACGTCTTGTGGAGGTTGAGGTGACTGACATCTGCGCCGAATGTGCCGGGACGGGCGTGGCCGACCAGTGCATTGAGGTTCGCGCCGTCGACGTACACCTGGCCGCCGGCGGCATGGACGAGGTCGCACAACTCGACCACGCTCGACTCGAACACGCCGTGGGTCGACGGATAGGTGATCATGATGGCGGCGAGGCGCTCGCCGACCTGGTCGAGCTTCGCACGCACGTCGGCGAGGTCGACGTTGCCTCGCTCGTCGCAGGCCACCACGACGACGTCCATGCCGGCCATCACGGCGCTCGCGGCATTGGTGCCGTGCGCGCTCGAGGGGATCAGGCAGACGGTTCGGTCGAGATCGCCCCGCGAACGGTGGTAGGCGCGGATGGCGAGCAGGCCGGCGTACTCGCCCTGGCTGCCGGCGTTCGGCTGCAAGCTCACCGCGGCGTATCCGGTGATCTCGGCGAGGCGCGCCTCGAGATCATCGATCAACTCGAGGTATCCGGCGGCCTGGTCGACCGGTGCGAACGGATGGATGTCGCTGAACTCGGGCCAGGTGATCGGCACCATCTCCGACGTTGCGTTGAGCTTCATCGTGCAGGAACCGAGCGGAATCATCGTGCGGTCGAGGGCCAGGTCACGGTCGCTGAGGCGACGCAGATAGCGCAGCATCTCGTGTTCGCTGTGGTAGCGCTCGAAGACCGACTGGGTGAGGAAGTCGTCGGTACGCCGCATCGATGCGGTCAGGCCATCGGGGACGAGGTCGTACTGGTCGCCGTCGATCGGCTGGCCGCCCAGCGCGCGCACGATGGCGCGCACCTGCTCGACGGTCGTCGTCTCGTCGAACGTGACGCCGACGTGGGTGTCGTCGACGGGGCGGATGTTGAAGCCGGCCGCCAGCGCATCGGCCAGCGCTGCGTCGGCGGACGCAACGGTGATCGTGAGCGTGTCGAACCACGAGTCGTCGGCGATCTCGAGGCCGCCGGCGCGCAGCCCAGCCGCTGCGATCGAGGTGAGCCGCTGGACGCGTTCCGCGATGCGGGTCAGTCCCTCTCGACCGTGCCAGGCGGCGTAGAGGCCGGCGATGTTCGCCAGCAGCACCTGCGCCGTACAGATGTTGGAGGTGGCCTTCTCGCGCCGGATGTGCTGCTCGCGGGTCTGGAGCGCGAGCCGCAGCGCTGGACGGCCCTCGGTGTCGACGCTCACCCCGACGATGCGTCCCGGCATCGAGCGCGCCGCGCGCTCGTGTGCGGCGAGGAATCCCGCATGCGGACCGCCGAATCCCATCGGCACGCCGAATCGCTGAGCCGAACCGATCGCAATGTCTGCGCCGAGCTGTCCCGGCGGAACGGTCAGCAGACACGCCAACGGGTCGGTGGCGACGACGGCGACCCCACCGAGTTCGTGGACCTGCGCGATCATGTCAGACCAGTCGATCACCGACCCCGACGACGTCGGGAGGCTGAACAGGGCGCCGAACAGTCCGTCACCCTCACCGATCGCATCCACGTCGCCGACGACGAGATCGATGCCCACCGGCTCGGCGCGAGTACGCAACACGGCGATCGTCTGCGGGTGGGTGTCGTGGTGCACGACGAAGCGGTCCGACGACGACTTCGACTGGCGTCGGGCCATCGTCATCGCCTCAGCAGCGGCGGTCGCCTCGTCGAGCAACGACGCATTGGTCACGTCGAGCCCGGTGAGCTCGGTGATCAGCGTCTGGAAGTTCAGCAGCGCTTCGAGGCGTCCTTGGCTGATCTCGGGCTGGTACGGCGTGTACGCGGTGTACCACGCCGGATTCTCGAGCACGTTGCGGGCGATCACCGGGGGAGTGACGGTGCCGGTGTAGCCCATCCCGATCAGGCTCGTCACCCGACGGTTCCGCCCGGCGATCTGGCAAAGGTGTTCGAGGGCATCCGCTTCCGAGACTCCACCTCCGAGCCCGAGCGGCGACTCGGTACGGATCGAACCCGGCATCGTCTCCGAGAGCAGGGCCTCGACCGAGTCGACGCCGAGCACCTGCAACATCGCGGTGACGTCGTCGGGTGACGGTCCGATGTGACGGCGGGTGAACTCGTCGGGCTCGACCAGCGTGTGCAGCGATCGTGGGGGAGTGGGTTCGGACACGGGGAAGCCTCCTGCGGTGGATCGGACTTCCCCGGCTGTCATCGATACCTGAGAGTTTCACCCGGGCGAGCCCTGGCTTTCCCCGTCGGTGACCATCCGGTGTCCTCACGAGTCGGGACGACTCGACACCTGGTGGCGCTTTCCAGCGTGCCTCGCCCGAGCGGTCCGTGGGCCTGAGAGATTCCGGGGAGGTTGCTCCTTCGGCGTCAGCGTCGAACTGTCGGCGACGATGACTCTCCCGCTCGGGTGGAACGGCGTTTCAGTTGTGTCCGCAGCGTACCCGCCGGAGACCGGGCCGGGCGGTATTCAGCCGGCGGCGGCCTCAGGCGCGCGGCGTGGTGTTGGCGCAGTCGTCGAGCGGCTTGAC
Source organism: Ilumatobacteraceae bacterium (assembly GCA_035529175.1). Classification (GTDB taxonomy): domain Bacteria; phylum Actinomycetota; class Acidimicrobiia; order Acidimicrobiales; family Ilumatobacteraceae; genus Sva-07. The sequence goes on along the minus strand of DATKXG010000260.1, from coordinate 1,976 downwards.
CAGCGGGTACGGATTCACCGCAGCGCCGCCGCCCGGATGCACCTCGAAGTGGAGGTGCGGCGTTGCCGCGTTGCCGGTTGCGCCGACGGTTCCGATGACCTGCCCGGCGGTGACTTCGGCGCCGAGCACGATCCCGTCGGCGAAGGTGTCCATGTGGAGGTAGGTGAAGTACGTGCCGTTGTCCTGCGCGATACGCAGCCCGTTGCCGGAGCGCAATCCCGGCGCGTCGGTGTAGATCTTGGAGATGGTGCCGGAGACGACCGCGTAGAGCAGGTTCCCGCGGGCTGCGATCACGTCGAGACCCTCGTGCAGTCGCCCTGCGCCGCGCGGGGCCTGCCAGGTGTCGCCGAACCAGCACTTGCCCTGCACCGGGAACACGTCGATCGACACGCCGGCCGCCGACGGGGGAGTGGGCGCCGGAGCGGGGGCGCTGCCGAGGCGGTCGGCGGTCACCTGATCGAGCTTGCCCGTCGCCGGCAGGCCCTCTCGTCGCTGAAATGCCATGATGGCGCCGGCCGTCGCTGCGCCGAACACGCCGTCGGCGCCCCCGGCGAAGCTGATCCCGGCGGTGATCAGCGACTGCTGAAGGGCTTTGACGCGGTCGCCGCGCTCGCCGAAGACGGCGAAGCCGACTGGATTGGCGACGCCCTGCGGGGCGGCGCCGGCACCGAGTGAGAGGGCGGCAGCATCGGCATCGCCGACGATCCCGGTCTGCTCGCGTCCCTGCGACTGCTGGAACTGCATCAAGGTCGTTCGGGTCATGTTGCCGAACACACCGTCGGCGCCGCCGCGCAACGTCAGCCCGGCCTGCATCAGCGCCCGCTGGAGATCCTTGACCAGCGGCCCGTTCGAGCCGACGGTCAGCCCCACGTACGAGGCGCCGGGCGCCGGTGCCGGTGCCGGTGCGGGCGCCGGAGCAGGGGCACCGGCGACAAGGGCGAGCTTCGCGACGACGGCGTCGTCGACGATGCCGTTGGCGGTCAGCCCGTTGGCTTGCTGATAGGAGGTCAGGGCGGCGGCGGTCATCGGACCGAAGACGCCATCGGCGCCTCCGCGGACGCTGATACCGGCGGCGATCAGGGCGCGCTGGAGAACCTTGACGTTCTCGCCGCGGGCACCGGTGGTCATGCCGACGAAGCCGGTGGAGGACGAGACGGCCGGTGCGGTCGGGCCGGCCACGCCGGCGGGCGCAGTACTCGGCGTACTGCCGAGCTTGAGCTTGGAGGCCGTCGCCGCATCGACCTCGCCGGTCACCGCAAGGCCGTTCCAGCGCTGGAAGTTCGACACAGCGGTCTTGGTGGCGGGACCGAACACGCCGTCGGCGCCACCGGGCACGAAGACACCGAAGGCCATCAAGGCGTTCTGCAGTTCCTTGACGCCGTCGCCCTGTGCACCGACGGCCAGCGCGCCGGCCGCGGCCGGAGCCGGAGCGATCAGGCCCAATGCCGTCGCGGTCGCGTCGTCGAGGGTGCCCGAGGTCGCGAGGCCGCTGCGGGATTGATAGGCGGTGAGCGCCGACTTGGTGGCCGGTCCGAACACGCCGTCGGCGCCACCCGGCACGGTGACGCCAGCGGCGATCAGTGCATTCTGGAGCGCCACGACATCAAGGCCGGTCGCACCTTGGGACAATCCGACGAGCGCCTGGGGGAGCGCGGGCGCTTGGAGCGCCGCCGGTGAGGCCGTCACGACTCCGGGGATCGCCGTGAGGGTCACTGCCGAGATGGTCGCGATGCTGACGCCTCGCAGGGCGAGCCGAACGGAACGCTGGCGACGCGTCGTGGTCATCGTGGACGGAGAAGTGTTCTGCACTGTGGAGTTTTCGGTCCGCCCTGGTTGGACCTCAAGCTTCTTGAGAATCTCGATGTGTGGTCGAGACCCCTGAACCTCGACGACACATCCGGGTGAGCCCAAGAGCCCTGGTGAGAGCGCTGTCGAGTGAGGAGTGCCATTCTGACCCGGCGGATCGCCCGTGTCCA
>DATKXG010000259.1:0-11559 GCA_035529175.1 Ilumatobacteraceae bacterium | reverse complement strand
CGCATACTCGCCGACGAGCGTGCCGTCGGCATCGCCCGGATCGTCGGACGGAGGCAACGCAGCCTCGAGCAGCGCCATCACGCCGAGGCCGGTGACGAACCACCCGAGATAGTTCGACACCGGGATCCCGCGGTACACGCCTCGACGCGCCCACGCCCAGTAGCCCTCGCCGACCATCTGCGGATCGAGGAACAGATCCCACGCCGTCAGCGCCGCCGAGCCGAGCGCGATGCGTGTCGCCGGGGTCGACCGTTCGCCGAGGGCCGCGTGCGCGGTCTCACGCGCCGGCACACCCAGGGCGAACCACGCGAGCGGGACGATCGCCGGGACGTGTGCGATCTGTGGCTGGAGAACTCGGGTGTAGGCGTAGCGACCGAACGGGACCCCCGTCGCCGTACCGATTCGCTCGACCGCCGTCGTCGCTGCGGCGGTCACGGCGGCGGCCGTTGCGGTGCGTCCGACGCCCCAGCGTCGCACCGCGTTGGCGGTCGTCGTGGTGAACGACCCGACCACGACCACGGTCGACAGCACCTTGCGGGCCCGGCCGCCCTGCGGCAGCAACGGCGTCGCGATCATCCCGGCGACCGTGACCACGCTCGCCCCGCCCGCGACCCACTGCGCCCACCGTTCTCGTGAACTCGTTGAGGAACTATTCCCGTACGAGTTCACGAGAACGGGGAGAGGAGCTTCGCGACCATGGTTGCCTTCTCGGGGGTCGACACGCTCGCGCGCGAGGTGAACACGTCGTAGTCCTGCGCCTCGATCTTGTCGAGGATTCGTCCGTAGAGCGCATGGGCGGCGCCGACGCACTTCGCCGAGCGGTCCGGGAGCATGTCGATACCGATCTGAGCCGATCGGTACAACTCGCGGCAGCGATCGATCTCGAAGCGCATCAGCGCCACGAACTCGGGCGTCACCGATCGCTGGGTGAGATCGACGCCGAAGCGCTCGGAGTCCTCCAACGGGATGTACTGACGGCCGCGGTCGAGATCCTCGTCGATGTCGCGCAGGAAGTTCGTGAGCTGGAACGCGTTGCCGAGGTCGCGCGCGTGTGGGAGGGCGGTCTCGTAGTCGGTCGGCTCGAGGATCGGCAGCATCATCTCGCCGATCACGGCGGCCGACCCGTCCATGTAGACCAGCAGGTCGTCCCAAGTCTCGTACGACTCGACGGTCAGGTCCATCGTCATCGAGCGCAGGAATCGATGGAACGCCTCGGTGTCGATGTCGAACGCCCGCACCGTGTGCACGACGGCCTTGAGCACCGGATCGTCGGATCTCCCTGCCTGGAGGTCGACGAAGAAGCGGTCACCGAAGTCGGCCAACGCCGCCGCTCGGACCTCGGTCGGCACGTCGCGACCACCCTGTGACGGGATCTCGTCGACGATGTCGTCGGCGTAGCGGGCGAACGCATACAGCGCGTGGACATGATGCTGCTTGATCTTCGGCAGCACCTTGGTCGACCAGTAGTAGGTGGTGCCGTGGCGCTTGTTGAACTCGCGGCACAGCTCGTAGCTCTCGTCGAGCGTGACCGGCCCGGTCGGCAACAACTGGGTGGTCGGCGTCGGCGGGGCCCCGCGCTTGAACAATGACGACACGATCGCCATCAACCACGCGCCCGTGCGTACTGCTCGACGCGTTGCGCGGCGAGCTTGCCCGACACCAGGACCATCGGCACGCCCACACCCGGCAGGGTGGACGAGCCGGTGAACACGAGACCGGGCACCTTCTTGTTCACGTTGTTCGGACGGAACGGTCCGGTCTGGAAGAACGTGTGGGCGAGCGCGAACGGCGTGCCCTGCTCCATGCCCATGCGCTCCCAGTCCTGCGGATCGTAGATCTGCTCGACGACGACCTCGGTCGGGTAACCGAGCGAGTCGACCCGCGAGCGCAGGCTGTCCATGATCGTGTCGCGCTCGCGACTCCAGTCGATCGTGCCGCTGAGATTCGGGGTGGGCTCGAGCACGTAGATGCTCGAGTGGCCCTCCGGGGCGAGCGAGCGGTCGTCGAGGCTGTGCAGCGTCACGAGGATCGAGGGGTCGGGCATGCGCACGCCGTCGTCGATCAACGCCTTGAACGATCCGTCCCAGTCCTCGCCGAAGTGGATGTTGTGATGGCTGGCATCGGCGGGCGGCAGCCCCTTCACGCCCGCGACCCACAGTAGACACGACGGTGAGTACTTACCCGAGCGAGCAACTCGAGGAGCGTCGATGCCGGGGAGCAGCTCGCGGTACGCGACGGGCAGGTCGACATTGCAGACGACGGCGTCGGCATCGAGGCGTTCGGACGCGTCGATCTCGACCCCGGTGACGGCACCGCCGGGCGTGCGCAGGATGCGGGTGACCGGCGACGAGTAGCGGATCTCGACGCCCGCCGTGGTGACCGCCTCGGCGAGGCCCGCCGCCATCATGTGCATGCCGCCCTCCGGGACGAACACGCCTTCGACGGAGTCCATGTAGGTGATGACGGCGTACAGGGCGAGCGCCTCGTACGGGGCCAGGCCGGCGTACATCGACTGGAAACTGAAGATCCGTTGCAGCCGCTCGTCGTCGAAGAACGACGCCACCTTCTTGCCCAACTTGCCGAAACCGCCGAGCTTGACGAGTTCGAGGCCGGACTTCCACGGCTTGATCAGGTCGAGCGGCGTGTCGAAGTTCGCATCGATGAACGAGTCCATCTCGGCCCGGTAGAGCTGCTCGAGCCACGTGCAGAACCGACCGAACGCCTCGGCGTCCTTGGCGCCCGAGAACTCGCGGATCTCCTGGGTCATCGCCTCGCGGCCGTGGCGGACGAACAGCGTCGAGCCGTCCGCGTAGACGGCGCGGTACATCGGATCGACCGGGTTGATCGTGACGAAGTCCTTCATCTCGGCGCCGGCCGCATTGAAGGCGTCCTCGAGCAGGTTCGGCATCGTGAGGACGGTGGGGCCGTTGTCGAGGCGGAACCCCTGCTCGGTGATCATCCCCGCACGTCCACCCGGGATCGCGTCGCGTTCGACGATCGTCACGTCGTGGCCTGCACCCACCAGGTGCGCGGCGGCCGACAGCCCACCGAGGCCGGCTCCGACGACGACGACCTTCATCGCGTCCTCGAGGCCGAGGTGCGAGCGGATTGCCCATGTACATGGGAAATTCGGAGCAGGCGTTGCGCGTGGCGCAATGTTGGCTCCGAATTTCGGGCTGATGTGAACGAGGGCATCACACGTTTCTCCAGCTGACGTACTCGGCGAGGGCGATCAGTTCGGTCTTCGCGGCCTCGACGATCGGGGCCTGCTCGATCGCGGCGACGGCAGCGTTGGTGAGGGCAGTGATGTGGTCCTCGAGTTCGGCGAGTGCGCCGGTGTCGACGATCACCTGCTGGATACGGGCGACGCCGTCACCGTCGAGGCCGGGAGCGCCGACGTCGGCCAGCACCGCGAGCTGTGCGGCGTTCGCACGCCGGACCGCGCGGGCGAGCAGCGGTGTCGGCTTGCCCTCGCGCAGATCGCCGCCTACCGGCTTGCCGGTGAGACTCTCGTCTCCGAACGCGCCCATCACGTCGTCGCGCATCTGGAACGCGTCGCCGAGGGGCAGGCCGTAGGCGCTGAGGGGGGCGAGCAGCTCGCGTTCGCGCTCGGGGGCGGCGAGGACGGCCCCCAGGTGCAGCGGGCGCTCGATGGTGTACTTGCCGGACTTGTACCGGCAGATGCGCTCGGCCTTGTCGACGTCGCGGATGCTCTGCACCGATCCGAGGATGTCGAGGTACTGGCCGATGTTCAGCTCGACGCGCAGCTCATTCCAGATCCGCATCGCTTCCGGCGGGGCGCCCTCCATCAGCCTGTCGGCGTAGACGAACGCGAGGTCGCCGACGAGGATGGCCACGCCCTCGCCGAACCGGCGCGACTCGCCGACCCAGCCGTCGGCGGCATGCTGCTCGGCAGCGACGGTGTGCGTGGTCGGCTGTCCCCGCCGGGTGACGGCATCGTCCATCACGTCGTCGTGGAAGAGGGCGAAGGCATGCATCAGCTCGAACGCGGCGCCGGCGTCGATGTCGATCTGGTCGTCGGTGCCCCCACCGGCGCCGACGTAGCCCCAGTGCGTGAACGCCGGGCGCAAGCGCTTGCCACCCGAGAGCACGAGGCGACGGATCTCGTCGATCGGCTGTGCCAGGTCGGCGTCGAAGGTCACCCAGCGCTCGCGTTCGGCCGTCAGGAGTTCGTCGAGTCGGGCCTCGACCCGATCAGCGATCGAGCGCAGGCTGGTCGGAGCGGTTCCAGGCATCTCCGCTCAGGCTACTGCTGGGTGCGGCGGCCCGCCCCGACGTGCGTCATCACGTGGTCGATCACCTCAGCGATGTGCCAGCGTGGTCTCGTGGCGAGCTGGACCAGGACGGTCGAGGCCTCCAATCGGGCTGCGTGCTCCGACTGACCCGCACCGTCGCAGCGTTGGCGTTACATCAGGGGTCAGACCCCGGATGTCACAGGCGACTCCGAAATCAGTCGTCGGGGTCGGCGATGGCATCGAGGTCGGCGGTGACCTGCTCGATGCGCATCTGGGCGGCGGAGATCTTGGAACGGCACAGGGTGATCAGCTCGGACGCCCGTGCGACCCGGTCGGCGAGGTGGTCGACGTCGACGTCCGATCCTTCGAGCTCGCGCAGGATCGTGTCGAGTTCGGCGAGTGCGTCGGCGTAACCGGGGGTGTCGCTCATGGTGCAGTCCTGTTCGTGTCGGTGACGGTGCTGGTGATGAGGCCGTCGGCGACGGCGATCGTGACGATGTCGTCGCGTGCGAGATCCTCGATCGATCGCACGACTCGGCCGTCGGCGTCGCGGGTGATCGACCATCCCCGTGCGAGCTGCACGGCGGGATCGAGTGCCGCGGCGCGAGCAGCGAGGACCTCGAGTCTGCTGGTGGATCGTTCGATGACCGTGCCGGCTCGGGCGAGGACACGTTCGCTGGTGTCGACGAGCCGCTGGTCGGCGCGGGCCAGACTGGCCGGGGCGCTGCGGGCAAGCGTGTCGACGCGCATCCCGAGGCGCTCGTCGGCGCGCTCGACCGCTGCGTGGGTTCGCCGTGCGATTCGATGCGCTGTTTCCGACAGGTCACCTGTCGCGGCGCCGAGGGCGTGGCGGCCCTCGCGCACGATCGACGCGAAGGCCGCCTCGGCGTCGGCGCTGTAGCGCGTTGCGCGAGCGATCAGCTCGCCGGCGCAGGCGGTGGGCGTCTTCAGGGTGGTGTGCGCAACCTCGTCGGCGACGCTGCGATCGATCTCGTGGCCGAGCCCGGTGAGCACGGGCACCGGGGACGCGGCGATCGCCCGGGCGATGCGCTCGGCGTCGAACACCGCGAGTTCGTTGCGGGCGCCGCCGCCGCGGATGACGACCATCGCGTCGAGGTCGATCCGCTGCGACAACGTGACGATGGCCGCGGTGACCATCTGCTCGGCGAACTCGCCCTGGACGCGAGTATCGATCACGGTCAACGAGAACCCGAGGGCGCTGCGCTGCAGTTCGTCGTGGAAGTCGTGCCACGCGGCGGTCCCGACGCTCGTGACGACGCCGATCCGCAACGGGATCGGCGACAGTGGACGTCGTTTGTTTGCATCGAGCAGCCCATCGGCGACGAGCCGGCGGATCACCTCGTCGCGCGACTGGGCGATGTCGCCGAGGGTGTACTTCGGGTCGATGCCGGTCATCTTCAGCCCGATGCGGCCAGTCGGCGCGTAGTAGTCGAGATAGCCGAACACACGCACCTTCATGCCATCAGCGAGGCGTAGCCGGTGCTTCTGCAGCATCGGCCGCAGTCGCATACGGGCGTTGGCGAAGAACTGGACGTTGACGGCCGCCTTGGTGCCGTCGTCGTCGACGAGTGTGAAGTACGCGTGTTGGCCCCGATCGCTCCATCCGCTGATCTCGCCGCGAACCCAGACCCCATCGGAGAACCCGCGCCGCAGGGCGTCGTTGATCGCCTCGGCGAGTTCGCCGACGGTGTAGGTCGGGTTCGCTGCGTCGTCGAGTTCGTCGTCGCCGAAGTCGAACGCGGGCTGGCTCACGGCCCCGATTCAATCAGTCGGATCGGGATGCGTCATGCGCCGAGCATCCGGATCGTGCCGCCGGGTGGCGTGTCGGTGTCGTCATCGGCGTCGCTGTCGGACGCAAGTGGGGTCGCGAAGAGCTCGCCGTCAACCGGGAGATTGCGTGCCAGTCGCAGTTCGTCGAGCTGGCGGAGCGGCTTCTCGAGCTGGCGGCGCCTCGGGCCGGTCAGCTGTTCGAAGGCGCGGTCGACCTGGTCGAACTTCTTCTTCACCGAGTCGACCTGGTCGTTGTACTTGCGCCACTGCGAGCTGAAGGTGCCGAGCAACTGCAGGATCTCGTCGCTGGTCTGCTCGATCATGAAGTTGTCGAATGCCTGACGGATCACGCCGAGGAACGCGAACAGTGTGAGCGGCGAGCACAGTACGACCTTCTGGCCCATCGCCTCGTCGATCAGGCCGGCATCGTGTTCGTGGATGAAGCCGGTGAGTTGCTCGTTCGGGATGAACAGCAGGACGTAGTCGACCGACGGCGTGTCGCTCTCGCCCGCGTAGTCGCGCTTCGCGAGTTCCCTCACCCGCAATCGCACATCGGCGAGGAACCGCTTGAGGTGGACGTCGCGCTCGGCATTCGTGCCGACCTCGAGGTAGCGCAGGTACGACGCCATCGGGAACTTGACGTCCATGTAGAGCGCGTGACCCTTGGGCATCGGGAACGTGTAGTCGGGCCGGCCGGTCCCGCCCTCGATCTGGGTCTGCTTGACGTAGTTGATGTTCTCGACGAACCCGGCCAGCCGCAGCACGTCCTCGGCCATCCGCTCGCCCCACTGGCCGCGCGCCTGCGGGTTCGCGAGCGCCTCGCGCAGCGCCCGCGTCGAGTCTGCGAGCGTGTTCGCGATCTCGGCGTGAGCCTGCAGCGACGAGGTGACCTGCCCGAAGTTCTCGGCGCTGGAACGGCCGAGCGTGCTGACCATCTCGCTGAGCTTGGTGAGTTCGGAGCGCATTTCGGCATGGACCTGGTCGAGGCGGGCGTCGATGACGTCCTTCTTCGACGAGAGTTCGGCGGTGGCCTGGTCGCGGGTGGCGGTCGCCAGGGCTCCGAACTGCTCGCGCTGGAGGATCGCCGCCTGTTGGAGCGCCGCCTGGACCGCAGCGTCACGCTCAGCGGACGCCTGCAAGCGAGCCTCGGTGACGGCGCCGCGGACTGCTGCGTCGATCGCCAGCTGCAGGGATTCGTTGGCGGCGGCCTGCTCGTCGATGCGCGACGCCGTGTCGGCCTCGGCGTGGCGTTGCGCCAGCAGGTAACCGCCCACGGCGGCCCCGACGGCCAGCAACACGGCGATGATCAGAAGTGCGATCTCCATACCATCCACTATGACAAGGGGCTGTCACAGAGTTCGCGGATCCCCACATCGCGCCGCCTGGGCCCGTGCGATGAGCGAACCGCCCGGATACCGACACTTGGCTCATCGCTGGTGGTGGGGTGGGTGTTGCGGGGTGCCGCCGGCGTCAGCGCAGGGGAATCGTGAAGCAGCGTTCGGTGAGGGTGCCGAGGGCGTAGGTGGCGTAGTCGATGCCGAAGTCGCTGTAGAGGCCGCGGCACGACTCGCTCCAGGCGAGTGCCTCCGGGGACGACATCCGGTGTACGACCTGCATGATCCCGCTCTCGTACATCCGGTATTCGGCCCAGGTGCCCGGGAAGTCTTTCGTGCAACCGATCTCGATCGACGGCACCCCCGAGCGGACCATCGTTCGGACCCGGTGGCGGTGCGTGTGGCCGGCGGCGTAGGCGACGACACCGGTCCGTCGGGCCGCGAGTTCGTCGAGTTCGTCGCTGGCATCGGGGTGCAGGCCGAAGTAGTCGTCGCTGCGCTTCGCGTCGGGACCCCCACCGATCCACTGCTGGTGGTGCCCCATCACGAATACGGGTCGGTCCGCTTCCGCGCAGACGGCATCGAGCCAGTCGACCTGTTCGGTGCTGATCATGCCGGTGGTCGCCCCGGGGATCGCCGTGTCGAGCAGCGCGACGGTGACACCTGGGAGGTCGATGCGCTGGTCGCCGGCGTACTCGGCCTGGTGGCGGTACGCGTCGTGGTTGCCTCGCACGACGTGCAATCGGTCGCCGAACGGTGCCCGGTAACACGCCTCGAAGGCGTCCCACTCGCCCCGCTCGCCGTCGACCGACAGGTCGCCCTTGACGATCACCGCGGCAGGCTCGAGCGCTGCGATCTCGGCAGCGGCTGCTCGATTCATCACCTCCGGGTAGGGGTCGGCGCCGGGTTCGGCCCGTCGGATCGGCCCGTCCGGGAGATCGTCGATCCGGCCTGCTTCGACCTCGCCGAAATGCACGTCGTTGACCGTCGCGAAGCGGCACAGCAGTTGGCCGGCCGGCCGGGCGAGCGTGCGCACCGGGACGCCGTCGAGATGGTGATCCGTGTCGGCGGCGAGCCCGCCGTACCGACGCACGTCGAGCCCATCGTGCATGACGACCAGGTCGTCGGCGACAGTGGTGATGTCGATCGGCATGGGTGGAGGTGGTGTCGTCGTCGGCGTCGATCTGCCGCCGTCAGAGTTTGACGACGATCGAGTTGACCACCTTGTCGTGCCAGGTCTGCTTCTTGTCGTCCCACAGCATCCACAGGTAGCCGAGGTAGAAGATCTGCGCCGAGATCAACGCGGCGAACAGTTGACGCCCGAGCGCTCGCCCGAATCCGATCGGCTCACCGGTCTGCTCGCCGATGACCTTGATGCCGACGATCTTGCGCCCCCAAGTCTGGCCGGACTTGCCGAGCGCACGCAGGTAGATGAAGGCGACGAGGAGGAACCCGACGGCGATCAAGGCGATACCGCCTGCGATCATCCCCCCGTCGGGTGAGCCCGGTGGGCACTCGATGTCGGTGGTGCCGTCGAACCGTTCGAACGTGTAGCAGTCCGAGAACGAAAAACCGATGAGGACGCCACCCGGGATCGCGAAGGCCGCCATCAGCAGTCCGTACAGCAGCCCGTCGAGCAGGTACCCGCCGAGGCGGACACCGAAGCCGGCGCGCTCGCCACCGACCGGCGGAGCGGCATAGCCATACGGCGGGTATCCCGGAGCGGTGGCGACGGCGCCCGGAGGGGGAGGAGGGCTCCCGAACCCGGGCGGTGGTGGCACCGGCGGCGCGGCGGGAGGCGGAGTGGAACCCTGACCGGGGGGCGGCGGAGGCGGAGGCATACCCATGACCAGAGTGTGCCACGTCACCGTGCGCCCGGCGGACGACCCGGTACGACCGTCAGCGGAACGGGCGGTCGCGACGCGCCGGAACCGGACGCGACCACCAGCGGCCACTGAAGCGCCACGCAGTGCTCCGCGCCGGAGCCGAGTCGACGACGACTGCGGGCGTCGGCCAGAGCGCTTCGACGCCGGCCATGATCGCCACGACTTCTTCGTCGGTGGGCGCCGGCGAGACGTTGCTCAGTGCCACTCCTGTGCCGGACATCGCGACCGTTGAAGTGATCGTGTTCGGAGTCGTCGCGGACATGGTGGCCACGATAGGCGCGTCAGTCATCGGCGACCTCGTCGTCGATCGACCACACCGCGCGCGGGGGCCGGGTGACCACGGTGCCGGCGACCATGTCGTGGAACGTCTGGCGCTGTGAGTTGAACGGCGCGATCAGGAAGCCGATGTAGAGGATCGACGACACGAACGTGCGGATGATGAATCGCAGACCGGCGTCGCCCGAGGTGACCGTCCGACCGTTGCGGATGTCGACCACCTTGGTGTTCGTCACCCGGTTGCCGACCCACTGTCCGGTCCTCGACACGGCGCGCGCATAGAGCATCGTCGCGACGCTGAACCCGGCCAGCATCATCAGCAGTCCGACGATGATCAGCGGGGTCGATCCGGCGGCCACGAGCGCGATGCCGGGCAGCATGCAGAGCAGCACGAGGACGTTGTCGATGACGAGACCGCCGAATCGGGCGCCGTACGAAGCGAGCACGGGATCGAAGTCGATGCCACCCTCCGACTCGATCGTGACCGCTGCTGCCCGGGCGGGCCGTTCGACATCGGTCGGTTTCGTGAGCGGCGCGCCGACGGTCGGCACCACCGACTCGGGCTCGTCGCTGATCTGCGACAGCAATGACGCGAGGTCGTCGTCGGTCGCGGCCGACTTGGGTCCGCTCGGCATCTGTGCCACAGGGCCGGGGGGTGGCGGAGGTGGGGTGGTTGCGGAGGTCGGTTGCGGAGATGGTGGCGGCGGTGGTGGTGGTGGTGGTGGAGTCGGCGAGGCGGCGCCGGGCGCTGGCGTGGTTGCGGGCGGAGGAGGAGGTGGGGGAGGAGGAGGTGGAGGAGGAGGAGGTGGAGGAGGCGCGGGTGATCCGGCCATCGGCGGTTGCCCCGGAATCGACGAGCCGTCGTTCATCGGCACTCGCCTCTGATCACAGCGGCACGTTGCCGTGTTTGCGGCGCGGCAGTTCTTCGCGCTTGGTGGCCAGCATCCGCAGCCCGGCGACCAGCTTCTGGCGGGTCTCGGCCGGGTCGATCACGTCGTCGATGTAGCCGCGCTCGGCGGCTGCATACGGCGATGCGTATTTGTCGGTGTACTCCTGGACCAGCTCCGCGCGTCGGGCGACCGGATCGGCGGCCTGCTGTAGCTCGCGGCGGTAGACGATCTCGACCGCACCCTGGGGACCCATGACCGCGAGCTCGGCGGTCGGCCACGCGAACGCAAGGTCGGCGCCGATCGACTTCGAGTTCATGACCACGTAGGCGCCGCCGTACGCCTTGCGGGTGATCACCTGGATGCGCGGCACGGTCGACTCGCAGTAGGCGTACAGCAGCTTGGCGCCGTGGCGGATAATGCCGCCTTGCTCCTGGGACACACCGGGCAGAAAGCCAGGCACGTCCTCGAACGTGACCAGCGGGATGTTGAAGCAATCGCAAAAGCGCACGAAGCGGGCGCCCTTGCACGACGAGTTGATGTCCAGCACGCCAGCCATGACTGCGGGTTGCTGCGCCACGATGCCCACCGAGCGCCCGCCCAACCGCCCAAACCCCACCAGGATGTTTCGAGCCCAGTGCTCCTGCACCTCCAGGAAGTTGCCGTCGTCGACGACCCGGCGAATGACGTCGCGCATGTCGTACGGCTTGTTGGCGTTGTCCCCCACGATCGAGTCCAACTCCGAGTCCTGGCGATCCGGGCTGTCGTTAGTGGCGACGAACGGCGGGTCTTCCATGTTGTTCTGAGGGACAAAGCCGAGGAGGCTGCGCACGAGCTGGAGGCAGTCCTGCTCGTCCTCGGCGGCGAAATGGGCCACGCCGCTGGCCGTGTTATGCACCATAGCGCCGCCCAGTTCCTCCGCCGTCACCTCTTCGCGCGTCACCGCCTTGATTACGTCCGGCCCGGTGATGTGCATCGTGCTGGTGCCTTTGACCATGAACACAAAGTCCGTCATGGACGGGGAGTACACCGCACCGCCGGCGCACGGCCCCATGATGGCCGAGATCTGCGGGATCACGCCTGACGCCATCACGTTGCGCAGGAAAATATCGGCGTACCCCGCTAGGGA
>DATKXG010000258.1:0-8748 GCA_035529175.1 Ilumatobacteraceae bacterium | reverse complement strand
CGGTACACGATCCCGGCGTCCGCCTCACCGAGGAGCACCTTGGTGACGACGGCCTTCACGTTCTGCTCCAGCGACGACGGCGTCACCGTGACTCCGGCATTCGCGAGCACCTGCTCGGCGTACGCCCCGCAGGGCACCTCGGGCGCACACTGCAGGACGACGAGGTCGTCCTTCGCGAGGTCGGCGACACCCGTGATGCCGCGAGGGTTGCCGGCCTCGACGATGATCTCCGCGGTGTTGGTGGCGAACACGTCCGGCTCCCCATCGACGAGGTCGGCGTCGGTGAGCGCCGCCATGGTGGCGAGGTCGGCCGACGCGAACACGTCAGCGGGCGCGCCCTCACGGAGCTGCGCGACCAGCTCCGACGAGCCGGCGAAGCTGAAGGTGACGTCGGCGCCGGGGTTGGCGGCCGTGAACGCGTCGCCGAGTTCGGTGAACGCAGCGGTCAGCGACGCAGCGGCGAAGACGGTGACGTCCGCCGGGGCCGCATCGTCGCGGGCAGCGCCGTCCGATCCACACGACGCGGTCGCCACCAGGGCGACGAGCGCGGCGATCAGGAATCCGGGGCGCATGTGGTCGACATTAGTCAGCAGTTGACTATTCGAGGTCACCGGGCGGCGCTGCTCCACATCGGCGCGGGCGATGCAACAGCAGTACGTTCGCTGCCATGTGGTCGTTCGAGACAGAGCCGGAATTCCAGGAGAAGCTCGACTGGGTCGAGCAGTTCTGCAAGGAGGAGGTCGAGCCGCTGCACTACGTGTTCCCGTATGCGGTCCGCTCGCCCGACCCCAAGGTGAAGGAGTACGTGCGCGGCCTGCAGCAGCAGGTGAAGGACCAGGGGCTGTGGGCGATCTTCCTCGACGAGGAACTCGGCGGTCCCGGATTCGGCCAGCTCAAGCTGGGCCTGCTCAACGAGATCATCGGCAAGTACCCCGCCGCGCCGCAGCTGTTCGGTGCCGCGGCGCCCGACACCGGCAACATGGAGATGCTCGCCGCGTACGGCACCGAGGAGCAGAAGGAGCGCTGGCTGACACCGCTGCTCAACCAGGAGATGTTCTCCGCCTACTCGATGACCGAGCCGCAGGGTGGATCCGACCCGAACCTGTTCAGGACCACGGCGGTCCGCGACGGCGAGGAGTGGGTGATCAACGGCGAGAAGTGGTTCACGAGCGCCGGGCGCGTCGCCGACATCCTGTTCGTGATGTGCACCAACGGCATGTACGTCGTGCCGCGCGACACGCCGGGCGTCGAGATCATGCCCGAGCCGCGCAACCACAACCACATCATCTACCGCGACGTGCGCGTGCCGCTCGACCACCTCCTCGGCCCCGAGGACGGCGCCAAGGTGCTCGCCCAGCGGCGCCTCGGCGGCGGGCGCATCCACCACGCGATGCGCACCATCGCCCAGTGCAAGCTGGCCTTCGACATGATGTGCGAGCGGGCGCTCAGCCGCGAATCGCACGGCAAGATCATCGCCGAACACCAGATGGTGCAGGAGAAGATCGCCGACTCGTACGCGCAGATCCGCATGCTGCGCCTGCTGGTGCTCGAGACCGCCTGGAAGATCGACCAGAGCTCCACGCAGGAAGCGCGCACCGACATCGGCGTCGTCAAGTTCACGATGTCGCGGGTGCTGCGCGAGGTGTCGTTCAACGCCCTGCAGATCCACGGATCGCTCGGCACCACCAACCTCACCCCGCTGCAGGACATGTACGCCGGCGCGCCGACGATGGGCCTCGCCGACGGCGCCGACGAGGTGCACAAGTCGACGGTCGCCCGCCGCATTCTGAAGGACTACCGCCCGCACGAGGGCTACTTCCCACGCGAGTACATCCCGTACAAGAAGGAAGCGGCATGGGAGTCGTTCCAGCCGAAGTTCGAGTCCGACCCGGAGCTGAAGGAAGCCGCCGAGCGCTACCGCAAGTACTTCGCCAACCGCTCGTGAACCCCGTTTGCGTGACACTTCGGGTGACCCGCCCCACCAGAAACGCAACACAAACGTGGTTGTTGGTGGCACCGGCGGACTGATCCTCCGAGCGTGCGGTCAGCGCACGAGTCGTGCGAGCTTCGGGAGCACGCACGGGCGGCCCGAGCACGCGTCCCACGTCGCGAGTCCCCCACTCAACTCGCGTAACTCGCCCAGTTCGCAGACCTCCGCAGCGAGCGCAAGCCTCGCGGCGAGTTCCTTGGGGCTGTACGCAGTCCACTGCCGCGGATCGAGAGCATCGTCGTCGGACACCGCGGCGCCGTCGGAGCAGTTCCAGCCGCAGTCGTCGGCCGTACGTGATCGCAGGATGCGCACGCCACCCTCCGGACTCACGAGGATCATCCCCGGGTGCAGCACGGTGCGAAGATCAGCCACACTGGTTCATCGGCACCGAGGCCGGTCGAGTTGAGCACTGATGTCGACGACGGTCCAGCGACCACCCGGCGCAGCCGGCCCGGCAGACGGTCGTACAATTCTCAGCAGAATAGTTCCCGCTTTCCGGGACGCATTCCGCCGAGAAGTGCACGAAGGCACATCGAGGAGAGGACCTCCGGCTCTGTTCGCACCACCGTCGCGGGCGGCACCGTCGAGCGCACAGGGCCGATCCGCTCCCCACAGGCAGACCAACCACGAAAGGAAGACCACCATGGTGTTCGAAGAAACCGTCGTCGTCGACGGCCCGTTCGACGAGGTGCTCGCCGCCACCCGCTCGGCGCTCGCCGAACAGGGATTCGGCGTGCTCACCGAGATCGACATGCAGGCCACGCTGCGATCGAAGATCGACAAGCAGATGGATCGCTATGTCATCCTCGGTGCCTGCAACCCGAAACTCGCGAGCGCCGCGCTCGATGTCGAGCCCCAGGTCGGCGTGTTGCTGCCCTGCAACGTCGTCGTCCACGAAGTCGACGGCAAGGTACACGTCGATGCGCTCGACCCCGGGCTGATGGTGTCGATGACCAGCCGCGACGAGTTGGCACCGATCGGGGCCGAAGCACGGCGGCTCGTCGGCAACGCCCTCGCCGCCCTCACCTCCGGCTGATGTCTGGGACCTGTTCGTGCAGTTCGCGGAAGGCCATCGTGATTTCGCGCCGTGCGAGGTTGGCGCCGAGACAGAAGTGAGCGCGCTTCCAGCGAACTGTGGGACGTGGGACCGGCACGTCTCTACCTCCGGTCGGCACCGACGCCGGCCGGCTGGATACGCTCGGCGATCTACCGACCTGGGGGTGTCGTCATGGGTGTGAATGCTGAACAGTTCGTCGAGTCGTATCTCGCCGCGCACGAGGGGCAGCAGCAGGATCTCGATCGGGTCGTCAGCGAGCCCACCGGGCTCGATGCGGCCGGGATGTTGGCCGCGCTGGCCGATCCTCGCTTCACCGAACCGGGCCGCCAGTCGGTCGCCCTCGAGATGATGTCGGACTTCATGGCGCCAACCGGCTCGATCTACTACGACGCCATCTACGGCGCCTTCGACGGCCAGGTCGCCGTACGCAACTGGCTGATCCCCACGATGGCGTCGATCGACTTCATCGAGTTCGTGCCGACCGCGCCGCACGCCCTGATCGACGACGGCCTCGGCGGGACCTCGATCGACGAGTGGCAGATGTGGGCCGTGTTCGGCGAGGATCGCATGCCGCTCCCGAAGGGCGTGAGCGTGCGTCGTTACCGCGACGGCTGGATCACTTGGGCGTGCGACGTGTACGACACCGGACCGTTCCGTGTGCCACCACCACCCGAGGCCGGCGTCGAGGCGGCTCCGATCCCGGACTGGCCGCGCACCGTGTGGCGCGTCGATCCAGATGTCGCCGAGGCACTCGCGTCGTCGGTCGACTTCAGCGCCGACGCCGACGAGTTCCACCCGACCGATTCGGTGTACCACGATCCGATCTTCGGTGAGATCCGCGGACGCGAGGCGATTCGGAGCTGGATGACCGACATCATGGGCAAGGCGGGCAACCTCGTCTTCGAGCCACTCGGGCCGGCACTCGACGACGGCACCACCTGGGTGCAGGAGTGGCAGCAGATGGCGATCCAGCCCGACGGCAGCCGGGTCTTCATGACGAGGGGCACCAGCGTTCGCCGCCGCGACGCCGATGGGCTCTTCGTGTTCGCGTCGGACTACTTCGACACCGCATCGCTGATGGACCCGGACGTCCAAGCTGCTGGCATCGCAGCCGGGTCGACGATCACGGCGGACGACATCGCCCGGTACCGTCCGACCGCGTGACGGAGCGCTCCGACCCGCCGGCGGGCAACCGCTGGATCAAGAAGCTCGAGGAGAGCCCCGGCCATTCCGACTGGTACGTCGAACGATTCCGTTCGCTCGCAGCCGAGGGAGCCGACCTCCACGGCGAGGCGCGATTCGTCGACGCAATGCTCGAGCGAGGTGCTCGAGTGCTCGACGCCGGATGTGGGCCAGGGCGTGTCGGCGGCCGGCTGGCCGAGGTTGGCCACGAAGTGGTCGGCGTCGACCTCGACCCGGTGCTGATCGCCGCCGCAGAGCACGACCACCCCGGCCCGCGGTGGCTCGTCGGCGACCTCGCCGAACTCGACCTGTCTGCGAACGGTGTCGACACCGGCTTCGACGTCGTGGTGTGTGCCGGCAACGTGATGGGCTTCCTCGACCCGGCGACCCGCCGCCGGGTACTCACCAACCTCCGATCGGCCCTCGCACCCGGCGGGCGAATCGTCACCGGGTTCGGCTCGGGTGGCGACTACCCGTTCGACGAGTTCTTCGACGACGTCGAACACGCCGGCCTGGTCGCCGAACTGCGATTGTCGACGTGGGACCTCCGCCCGTTCACGGCCAGTTCCGAGTTCCTCGTCGCCGTGCTCGCACCGCCTCCGGGCGCCACCGGCGAACCGATGTGACCCATGACCCTGGTCCCATCGGGGCGAGGGCCGGATGATCGCGACGGACGACCACCGCACGCATCTCGGGGAGGCGCAATGGCACGGACGTTTCGGGACCGTAGCGACGCAGGCAGGGCACTTGCGGCGAAGCTCCAGCACCTCCGCGATGCCGGGGTGGTCGTGCTCGCCCTGCCGAGAGGAGGCGTCCCGGTCGCCTACGAGGTTGCCCGAGAACTCGACGCGCCGCTCGACGTGATCGTCGTGCGCAAGGTGGGCGTTCCCGGCCAGCCCGAACTGGCGATGGGAGCGATCGGTGAAGACGGTGTCCGTGTGGTCAACGACGAGATCGTCCGTCTCGTCGGTGCCACGGCCGCCGACTTCAGCCGGATCGAGCGAGTCGAGCGCGAGGAACTGCAGCGCCGGGCCGAACGATTCCGAGGAACCGCCCCCCGCGCCGATCTCGCCGGCCGGGTCGCCGTGATCGTCGACGATGGCATCGCCACCGGCTCGACGGCGCGCGCCGCCTGCCACGTCGCTCGTGCCCACGGCGCGGACCGCGTGGTGCTGGCGGTCCCCGTCGCCGCTCCCGACTCGGTACGTTCACTGGCGGGTGACGCCGACGAGATCGTGTGCGTCGAGCAACCGACCTGGCTGCGTTCGGTTGGCCAGTGGTACGACGACTTCACCCAGGTCGACGACCACGAGGTCGTCGACCTCCTCGAACGGGCACATCGGCTCCACCCCCCGACCGGGTCCGACACCGGATCCGGTCCCGGGTCCGACCCTGGTTCCGGCACCGGCTTCGATGCCGAGGTGGAGGTCGGAATCGGCGGATTCTCGCTGCCCGGTCATCTCACCATCCCGGCGGACGCGGTCGGCGTCGTGGTCTTCGCTCACGGCAGCGGCAGCAGCCGCCACAGCCCGAGGAACCAGTTCGTCGCCGACCAACTGCAGGCCGCCGGGCTGGGAACGCTCACGTTCGACCTGCTGACCGACGCCGAGGCCGCCGACCGGCGCAACGTGTTCGACATCGGGCTCCTCGGCAGCCGCCTGCTGCGAGCGACCGACTGGGTGCGGGACCATCCCGCCGTCGCCGGCCTGCCGATCGCACTGTTCGGTGCGAGCACCGGCGCGGCCGCGGCGCTCGTCGCCGCGAGCGATCCGTCGCGCCCGGTTGCCGCCGTGGTCAGCCGAGGTGGTCGCCCGGACCTCGCCGGCAATCGGCTCGACCACGTACACGCGCCCACGTTGCTGATCGTCGGCGGCGCCGACACCACGGTGCTCTTGCTGAACCAGCAGGCCCAGCGGGAACTGCGGTGCGAGAACCAGCTCACCGTGGTGCCCGGAGCCACCCACCTCTTCGAGGAACCCGGCACACTCGAGCAGGTCGCCGAGCTCGCCGCCGACTGGTTCGTCCAGCACTGCCGGAGCGATCGATGACCGTGCTCCCCGATCGCCTTCGCACTGCAAGCGGCAGTGCGCTCGCCGCGCTCGGCAATGCGGCGCGTCCCATCGAGGGCCGCGACGACGACTACGACGAACTGCTCGCCGAGATCTCCGATCGTCGGGTCGTGCTGATCGGCGAGGCGACCCACGGGTCGCACGACTTCTATCTCGAGCGCGCCCGCATCACGCAGCGGCTGATCGAGGACCACGGGTTCACCGTCGTGGCGGTCGAGGCCGACTGGCCCGACGCGTATCGGGTCAACCGCTACGTGATGGGCCTGTCGAACGATCGATCCGCCGCCGAGGCGCTGGCCGACTTCCGGCGCTTCCCGACCTGGATGTGGCGCAACACCGAAGTGGTCCAGTTCGTCGACTGGCTGCGCGACCGAAACGACACGATCTCCGATCCGCTCCGCATGGCGCGCTTCCACGGGCTCGACCTCTACAGCCTGCGGACCTCGATCGAAGCGGTCGTGGCATACCTCGACACGATCGATCCCGACGAGGCACAGCGCGCGCGAGCACGGTATTCGTGCTTCGACCACGTCGGCGCCGAAGGCCAGGCCTACGGCTTCGCGCTCGCACACCAGCGGGCGATCCCCTGCGAGGACGAGGTCGTCGCCCAACTGGTCTCGCTGCGACGCCAGGCCGCGGAGTACGCGCAGCGCGACGGCTGGCTGGCCGAGGACGAGCTGTTCTGCGCCGAGCAGAACGCCGTCGTGGTGCGCGATGCCGAGGAGTACTACCAGCAGATGTACCGCGCCGACGTCTCGTCGTGGAATCTGAGAGATCGCCACATGGCCGCAACGCTCGATGCCCTGCTCGACCACTTCGACCGGCGTGGCGGCCGCACCAAGGTCGTGGTCTGGGAACACAACTCCCACATCGGCGACGCCCGCGCCACGGCGATGAGCACGCGCGGTGAACTCAACGTCGGACAGCTCGCCCGCCAGCGCTACGGCGAACACGCCGTCGCGCTGATCGGGCTGACGACCTACGACGGTGAGGTGACCGCGGCGACCGACTGGGGGCAGCCGGCGCGGCGACGCACGGTGCGGCCGGGACTGCCCGAGAGCTACGAGCACCTGCTCCACGAGGTGGTCGCCGAGCGGCTCGCCCCGGCTCGCTTCTGGATGCCGATGACCGACCCGGACGCCGCCGCCGTGCTGGCCGAATCGCGGCTCGAGCGGGCGATCGGTGTGGTCTACCGCCCGCAGACCGAACGGCCCAGCCACTACTTCCCGGCCCGGCTCGACCGCCAGTTCGACGTGGTGATCCACATCGACCGAACGTCTGCGCTGCAACCGCTCGACGACATCGCCGCCTGGGACCCGCTCGAACCTCCCGAGACCTACCCGACCGGCATCTGACGAACCGGCCGGTCAGCGACCCGAGAAGGTCGGCGGACGCTTCTCGACGAACGCCGCCGCCGCTTCGCGATGATCGGCGGTGCTCATCGTGCGGACCATCGCCGTAGCTTCGGCGTCGAGGGCTTCCTCGAGCGTCGTCCCGAGGGCCCGGTTGACATTCTCCTTCATGTAGCGCAGCGCGATCGGCGCCCGGGTCGCGAGGTCGTGACAGAACGAGAGCGCTGCGTCGGCGAACCCTTCGTCCAGAAGGACCCGGTTGACGATCCCGAGGTCGGCGGCCTCGGCAGCGGTGAGCCTCGGTGAGGTGAACATCAACTCTTTCGCCTTGGCCTCACCGACGAGCCTGGGCAGGAACCACGACGTGCCGAAGTCGCCGCTCGCTCCAACGTTGGCGAACGCGGTCACCAGTACCGCCCGCTCGGCGGCAATCCGCAGATCGGCAGCAAGCGCCATCGACAGCCCGGCGCCGGCGGCCGCTCCGGGCAGCGCCGCGACGACGGGCATCGGCAGCCGGCGCAGCGCCAGGCTGACCGCTGCCTGGCTCGACCGCAGCGAGGCGACTCGGTCCTCGAGCGAGACCGGAGTCGTGCCGCCGGTTGAGCCCCCGCCGGTGTTGTTCTCGTGCATCCCCTTGACGTCGCCGCCGGCACAGAACGCTCCGCCCTCGCCGGTCAGGAGCAGCACGCGCACCGAGGGGTCACGTTCGAGCTGCGGCAGCACCCTGTCGAACGCGCCGTACATCGGCGTCGACAGCGCGTTGCGTCGCTCCGGACGGTTGAACGACAGCACGGCGACATGCCCGTCGATGCGGCCCAGCAGGTCCTCGGTTCCCGTGTCGATCTTCACTGGTGATCCCCTCTCGGTTCGGCGCACCTGCTCGTCGAGCGGACGCGACCAACGAGGTTCGCACGACCACGAGCCGAACTCGGAGTCGAAGCGCCGAGCGGCGAGGAGGTCGGTCATCCGACGGGCGCTCCGACGCCGGATGGGCGACGTCGCCCCGCGTAGGGTCGCCGCGATGACGATCGACAGAACCGCAGCGGACAAGCTCCTCACGACGACCCGGTCGGTGCGCAAGCGCCTCGACCTCACACG
>DATKXG010000257.1:0-2123 GCA_035529175.1 Ilumatobacteraceae bacterium | reverse complement strand
CGGTTGGACGGCGGCGACGTGGTCGTTGGCCCTGCTCGGCCGCTTCCCGGGAGCCCTCGCGTTGGGAGCGGGCAGCAGCGCGGCGCTGGTACGCAAGCTGCCCGACGTGCCGCCCCGCGCCTCGTTCGGGCTGGCGGTGCGCGGCAACCTCCTCGCCGGCCGACAGATCGCGGAGTCCGCTCGCCGCGTCTGGTGGCCGATCCTCGCGATCGCGGCGTTGTTTTCGCGTCGCGCCCGCTGGTGGGCGGCGCTGGCACTGCTGAGCGACGCCCGGCGCGCGCCGACCGATCTCGCCTACGGCTGGGGAGTGTGGGTCGGGATGCGCCGCAAGCGAACGCTGGCGCCGCTGGTCCCGCGCCTCAGCGCATGGCCGGCGCGTCCGCGGACACGTGCGTGAATCGCGCCACGTCCGTTGCAGCCGGCACTTCCTCGCGAGCCTCGACGAGCGCTCGGCGCAGCCGGTCGCTGATGTCGTTGCAGTCAGCGCAGCCCCAGACCGCGCTGTAGGCGATGCAGCCCAGGCAGATCGCAAAGACGGCTTCGAGCGTGGCAGCCGCCGCGAGCAGCCCGATCAGCACCAGCGCGGCGCCGTGTGTACCGAGCGCCCAGGCGAGCGATGCCGACGCCGTGAACGCGAGCCCGATCGCCTGCGCGAAGCGCTTCGGCCGGCCGGGAACCTGCCGCGAGTCGAACCCTGGTCGGCGGTGGCGCAACCGTCGCTCGACCGCAGGGGTGGCGATCCTGCTGACGAACTGCCCGAGCGGCGAGAGCGTCGGGCCGGTGGCCACGCGTGCGAGGAAGCCGTAGGTGAGCGGCACGAGCACCCACCACTCGCGAACGACGAGGAACACGATCGCCTGGGCGACGACACCGGCAGCGACGAGGCGGGCCGAGGTCTCGTTGACCGGGTCGGGGAAGCTCAGCAGTGCTCGCAGGTTCACCTCGGCGACGCTATCGCCGACAATCCCGATCAACAAAGTCGGGATTACCGGATCCATCAGCTTCCTCACTGCCGCGACGACGGCACAGCAGTAGCGTCGCCGAGGTGACGATCACTCTGACCGTTCGCACTGCGCTGTGGCGGGCCCACGTCGCACGCGTCGCGAATGCGGTCGACGGGCTCGTCCCCGTCGTGAAGGGCAACGGCTACGGGTTCGGACGCGTCATCCTCGCCGAGATCGCTTCGGAGTTCTGTGACACCGTGGCGGTCGGGACCGTGCACGAGCTCGACGGGTTGCCCGACGGTCTCCACGCGGTGGTCCTCACCCCGACGCTCGCTGCGCCGGCATCGACGGACACGATCCTCACCGTCGGCCACCGGGCCCACCTCGAGTGCCTCGACGGGTGGAGCGGCAGGGTGCTCGTCAAGCTCGAATCGTCGATGCACCGCTACGGCGGGGGCGTCGAGCTGATCGACGTCGCCCGGGCACGAGGACTTCACGTGATCGGCGTCAGCATCCACCTTCCACTGGTCGGATCGTCCGCCGAGCACGCCGACGAGATCCGCACGACGATCGCCGAGGTCGACACCGACCTCCCCGTCTGGCTGAGCCACCTCGACCTCGAGACGTACGCCTCACTGCCGGCGACACACACGTACCGCCTGCGGCTCGGGACGTCGCTGTGGCACGGCGACAAGTCCACCCTGCAGCTGCGCGCGGATGTCCTCGATGTCCGACCGATTCGCGACGGACAGCACGCCGGCTACCGCCAAGGCCCTGTCGATGGCGACGGCCACCTGGTGATGATCGGCGCCGGCACGGCGAGCGGGGTCACGGCGCTGCCCGACGGTCGCAGTCCGTTCCACTTCGAACGGCGACGGCTCCGTCTCCACGAGGCTCCCCACATGCACACCTCGATGGCGTTCGTCCCCGACGGTGACCCCGTTCCCGAGATCGGTGGGAGCGTCGACGTGCAGCGGCCGCTCACGATGACGACGGTCGACGCCGTCGACTGGATCTGAGCGACCGGGTCTCGCAGTGGGCCTGAGCGTTCCGACCCCGACGTTCGCCGACACCGCTCCGTCAGCCCGGATGGCGGGGCCCGACGTGGTCCGCGCCGTCGCGCTGATCGGCGTGGTCGTGATGAACTTCCACGGTTATCTGATCCTGCGCGACATCGAA
>DATKXG010000256.1:0-3114 GCA_035529175.1 Ilumatobacteraceae bacterium | reverse complement strand
TTGGGGTGGGCCGGCCCACCCGAATCTCGACGCAAACAAGGTGAAGTCCAGGCTCAGGCGGCGGGTTGCCAGCCCGGCCCGCGGAACACGTGGCCGAGCTTGTTGCGCCAGCCGTCGGCTCGGCGGACGTCGCGGGCGATGTCGACGAACTCGTGGTAGCCGATGCGGACCGGGTTGAACGTGTCGATGTTCTTGGTCAGGCCGTACTTGATACGGCGCACCTCGGGCTCGAACGTGCCGAACAGGCGATCCCACACGATGAGGATCCCGCCGTAGTTCTTGTCGAGGTACTGCGGGTTCGCGCCGTGGTGGACCCGGTGATGTGACGGCGTGTTGAAAACCGCCTCGATCGGCTTCGGCAGTCGGTCGATCGTCTCGGTGTGGATCCAGTACTGGTACAGCAGATTGATCTGTGCCGCCTTGGCGACGTGGTGGGCCGGGATTCCGAACAGCGGCATCGGGAGGAACACCCACGACGTCAGGATCCCCGACCAGGGCTGGCGCAGCGCCGTCGACAGGTTGTAGCGCTCGCTCGAGTGATGGCTGACATGGTTCGCCCAGAACAGACGCACCTCGTGCATCCAGCGGTGATCCCAGTAGTAGAGGAAGTCCCAGGCCACCATCGCCACGGGGATCGACCACTTCGTCACGCCCAGATCCACGATGCGGCGCTTGTAGACGGCCCGAGCCATCGCTCCGACCGCGCCGGCGATCGCCAGGTTGACGGCAACGTTCCCGGCGAGCATCGCCAAACTCGCCGTGGTGTCGCGTCGCTCGTAGCCCACGGGCACCAGCGGGTCGGCAGGAAGGCTCGGGTCGGCGAGCTCCTCCGGCGTGGCGTCATCGAGGTCGCCGAACTCACGCAGCTCGCGCCGGGCGAGCACCCGTGACTCCCAGACCATCGTGCCGACGAATGCCGGCAGCGACAGCAGATCGATCGTGTCGATCGGGCGCGAGTTCAGCTGCTTCACATCATCCAGTCTGGTCCTGCCACACCCCGTTTGTGTCGCGCCTCGGGTGGCCCGTCCCACCGGAACCTCGACGCAAACGTGGGTGGTCTCGGGCTGTGACGTTTGTGTCGGAGTTGTGGTGGGACGTCCCACTGGAACCTCGACGCAAACGTGGAGGGGAGTAGGTTCCGGGGATGGCCGACACCGCCACCGAGACCCGGAAGTTTCCCCAATCGCGGTTTGCGCCGCCGCCGGGGGCCACCGAGATCTTGTTGGTCCGTCACGGCGAATCTGCACCGCACGTCGAGGGACAGTCGTTCGACCTGGTCGACGGCCACGGCGATCCACCGCTGGCGCCCGAGGGCTGGGAGCAGGCGAAGCTGGCCGCCCAACGGCTCATCGACACCGGTGAGCGCATCGCCGCTGTCTACGTGACCACGCTGCAGCGCACGCACCAGACAGCCGAGCCCTTGCTCGAGTACCTCGAGATGGAACCCACCGAGATCGCCGACCTCCGCGAGGTCTTCCTGGGTGACTGGGAGGGTGGCGAGTTCCGCAAGCGCGTGGCCGACGGCGACCCGATCGCTCAGCGGATGTACATCGAGCAGCGGTGGGATGTGATTCCCGGCGGTGAACCAGCGCACCAGTTCGAGAATCGAGTGCGCCGCGGCATCGAGCGCATCGCTGCTGATCACCCGGACGAACTCGTGGTCGCCGTTGTGCACGGTGGCGTGATCGGCCAGATCATCAACATCGCCACCGGATCGACGGGATTCGCGTTCGTCGGCTCTGACAATGCGTCGATCTCGCACATCGTCGTGACACCCGACCGATGGGTGGTGCGCTGCTGGAACGACACGTCGCACCTGAGCTCGACGTTCAGTACCGCCGCCGAACCGCTGATCTGACCGGCGATCGATCAGCGCTACGACGTCGCCGGACGCCAGAAGCCGGCGAGGAGTGCTGCCCCACCACCGATTCCGCCAATCGCGGCGATCAGCAGGCCGGTCCCGCCGATCAGGTCGTCGTTGAGGTCGATCGCCTCGTCGAGCGACCAGGCGCCGGGACCGAGCGCTCCGATCACCAGTCCGACGATGCCGAGCGTCATCACGTACTCCCAACCCTCGCCGGGATGGAAGATGAAGAACCCGTTGCCGCGGTGGTTGATCGCCCACGCGACGAACATCACCCCTACGACCGCGGCGGCGGCGAACGGTGTGAGCAGGCCGAGCAGGAGCAGGATCCCACCACCGATCTCAGTGATGCTGGCCAGCCAGGCGTGGAACTTGGCCGGTCTCATGCCCATCGAGCCGAACCATCCGGCGGTGCCGTCGATGTTCGGTCGGATGTGGTTGATGCCATGGGCGAGCATCACTGCCCCGGCGCCGCAGCGCAGGAGGAACAGTGCGAAGTCGATGGCCTGGGCGTCGGACATCGGCCCAGCCTGTCACGTGAGCTCCGGCGACTCCGACCTGTGTTCCGGCGACTCGGTTCTCTGCGATGGGTACGTCCGAAGCGAGCGCTCCACGGCCTGAACGTGCAGTTCCATCAGCTCGTCGGATCGTCCCGGAGCGAGCGTTTCGAGCAGGGCCCGATCGTTGCGCTCGCAGGCGCGGACCATGTCGAGTGCTTCTCCGACACGTCCTCCGCCGTGCAGCACGGCGCGAATCGTGGTGTCGCTCATCGGGAGTTCCCCGAGGAGCTCGCCGAGCGGAGCCTCGTAGAGCCGATCGACCACCGACAGCAGCGCCGCGGTCACACCGCAACGGACGAGGTCGGTGTCGTTCAACAGCGACGACGTCATTTCGGCGCGTGTCACGCCTCGCGCGACGTCATCGATGTGGCCGCCCTCGTCATCGTCGACCGCATCGATCGACGATGCCAGCAAGTCGGCGAGACAACGAAGCTTGCTGATGCCGAGCAACGCGATCGCCTCCTCGAGCGTCTCCACCCGTCGATCGAGGCCGAACGCATTCGCGTTCACGGCGGTGAGGAGTCGGAAGGTCAACGAGGGGTCGGAGGCGACGATGGCCTCGACGACGGAGACGTCGATGTCGTCCTGCAGCGACTCGTGGAGTTCGGCAGCGGATCGGCGCGTGGCGCGCCGTGCCGGCCGTCGGAGCACTTCGGGCTCGCGCAGGTGGTACCCCTGGAACAGATCGAA
>DATKXG010000255.1:0-14118 GCA_035529175.1 Ilumatobacteraceae bacterium | reverse complement strand
TCGCGTACAGCGCGACGATCGCCTGGTCGCGACGCATCTGGCGGGCCCAACGAGCCGGCGGCGTGAACCGCACCATCTTGTTCCACCACACTTCGCGCAGGTAGTAGGCGCCGGCGCCGAACGGGCCCCACTCGAGCCTGTGGCGCAGCTTGGCCAGGCGGCCGAGTTCCTCGTACTGCTCGACGGTCAGCGGATGCCACACGAAGTCGAGGCCCTGCTTGAGCGTGTGGCCGTGATGGACCCGGTTGTGGCCGAACACCCAGACCTCGACCGCGTGCAGCGAGGGCAGCATCGAGAGCCGGGCGACGAGGGCATTCAGACGCTTCGAGTCGAACAGTGCGTCGTGAGCGGCATCGTGGCCGATGACGAACAGCCCGGCCGCCGAGATCCCGGCGAGCGCCCACAACGGCACCAGCAGCAATGGATTGTTCGTCGACAGCAGCCCCCACACCGCGAGACCGAAGATCACGACATCGCGCGCGAAGAGCAACAGACCGCGCGCGGTCGAGCGCTCGTAGCAGTGTTCGGGGATGACGTCGAGCACCGGCTTGAGACCGGTGGGCGTCTCGATCACGGGCTCGGCGTTCCGAGTGGCGCTGGTGCGGACGTTGGCGGTGGCGATGGCGGACATGACCCTCCTCGTGGCGTTTGGACCCAGCCTACCGACCAGTAGGTAGATGGCGTGGCATCGAGTCGATGTGAAGGCCGTCACGGACCGCTGCGCCGGAGTGGGCGGCGCCGCGGCTGGCAGACTGGTGGTGACGAAAGGGCATGGCATGTCGTCAGCGATCCGGATCGAGCAACTCGTCAAGACCTTCGGTTCCACCCGGGCCCTCGACGGGCTCGATCTCGAGGTTCGCCCCGGGGAGGTCCACGGCTTCCTCGGACCGAACGGTTCGGGCAAGACCGTCACGATCCGCATCCTGCTCGGGCTGCTCCGAGCCGACAGCGGCACCGTGAGCCTGCTCGGCGGTGATCCGTGGCGCGACGCCGTCGAGCTCCACCGGCACATCGCGTACGTTCCCGGCGATGTCAACCTCTGGCCCAACCTGTCCGGCGGCGAGACGATCGATTTGCTGGCGCGCTTGCGTCTTGGTGGCGGTCGCACGGGCCGACAGGCAGTTGACCTGGCCAAGCGCGACGAGCTGATCGAGCGTCTCGCACTCGATCCGACGAAGAAGAGCCGTACCTACTCCAAGGGCAACCGCCAGAAGGTGGCCCTGATCGCCGGGCTCTCGTCCGATGCCGAGCTGATGCTGCTCGACGAGCCCACCGCGGGCCTCGATCCGTTGATGGAGTCCGTGTTCCAGGAGTGCGTGCTGGAAGCCACGGGCGAAGGCCGCACCGTGCTGCTGTCGAGCCACATCCTCGCGGAGGTCGAGAAGCTGTGCGATCGCGTCACGATCATCCGTCGGGGCCGCGCCGTGCAAACAGGAACGCTCGACGAGATGCGACACCTCACGCGCACGAGCGTCAGTGTCGCCACCGATCGCCCGATCACCGGACTCGACACCATCGCCGGCGTTCACGACGTGACGGTCGACGACGGGCACGTGCTGTTCGACGTCGATGCCGGCGCGCTCGACGAAACGATCCGGCACCTGTCGAGCTTCGGTATCCGCTCGCTCGTCAGCCAACCGCCGACACTCGAGGAACTGTTCCTCCGCCACTATGGCGACGAACTCGCTTCGGCGAACGGCGGACGAGAGCGAGCGTCGCCATGACGGGGCTCACGATCGATGCGGTGTCGAGCCCGACGGCGGCGCGAGCGTCGCACGACGATCCGCATCCGCAGTCGTTCTTCACGGGGACCCGTCAGCTGTTGTGGCTGGTGCTGCGCCGTGATCGATTCCGGATCGCGATGTGGCTGTCCGGTCTCGTCGGGCTGATGGCCGTGTCCGCGTGGAGCATCGTTGCGCTCTACACGACACGGGAGGACCTGGAGGGCTACGCCCGCACCGTGCGCGGCAACTCCGCAATGATCATCCAGGCCGGACCCGGCTACGGCCTCGACGATCCGACGCTCGGCGCCGTGGTGATGAACGAGACGGCACAGTGGATGTTCATCGCTGTGGCGGTGATGAGCGTGTTCATGGTGGTCCGGCACACCCGCACCGAAGAGGAGACCGAACGGGCCGAACTGGTGCGTGCCGCCCCGGTCGGTCGCCACGCTGCCCTCGCGTCGGCGATGATCGGAGCGTTGGTCGTCAACGCGGCGATCGCCGTGGGCAACATCGTGGCGCTGCTGGCCTTCGGGCTTCCTGCGGCGGGATCGTTCGCGTTCGGTGCGTCGATGGCCGGCGCCGGGATGGTGTTCGCCGCCGTGGCCGCAGTGACCGCACAGATCGCGAGCGGCTCCCGCGCCGCGCTCGCCACTGCCGGGCTCGTCATCGGAGTCGCGTTCGTGCTGCGTGCGATCGGTGATGTCGGCAACGGCGTGCTGTCGTGGGCGTCGCCGATCGGTTGGGCCCAGTCGATTCGCCCCTACGCCGACGAACGGTGGTGGGTGCTCGTGTTACCGGTCGTGGCCACCATCTCGCTCGTGCTTGCGGCCCGAGCTCTGCAGGATCATCGTGACTACGGCAACGGGCTCGTGGCGCAGCGCGATGGACGAGCGGAGGCCCCGGAGCGACTGTCGAGCTCGTTGGGTCTCGCGGTGCGGCTCCAGCGCGGCTCGTTCGTCGGATGGGTGGTCGGGCTCGGAACGCTGGCGTTCTTCTACGGGCTCTTTGCCGACCAGGCCGAGCAGATGATCGAGGACAACCCCGACATGGCCGACTTCTTCGCGCAGCTCGGCGTCGCATCGGTGACCGATGCCTTCCTGTCGACGGCGATGCTGATCATGGCGCTCTTCGCCACCGGCTTCACCGTGTCGTCGGTGTTGCGGCTGCGTTCGGAGGAGATGTCGGGTCGCGCCGACCCGGTACTCGCCGCGCCGGTCGGTCGCCGCCGGTGGGTGTGGAGCCACCTCGCCGTTGCGCTGGTCGGCACCGTGGTGTTGGCGTTGGTGTGCGGAGTGGCGATGGGCGCAGCTGCTGCTCTCGTGCTCGGCGAGGCCGCCAAGGTGGCCGAACTGACCGCGGCCGGTCTGGTGATGGTCCCAGCGATGTGGCTGCTCGCCGGTGCGACGTTGCTCGTCTACGGCCTATTGCCCCGCTGGTCGCTCGCGGCCTGGGCATTGGTGGCCTGGGTGTTCGTGGCGGCGATGTTCGGCATCCTGCTCGAGCTGCCGCAGTGGCTGCTGAACCTCTCGCCGTTCCAGCACGTGCCCGCGCTGCCTGCGGCGCCGATGTCGTGGCTGCCGATCGTGGCCCTCACGGCGGTCGCTGCGGCGCTGATCGCCGCTGGTCTCGCGGCGCTCGATCGTCGCGACATCGCCTCGAACTGATGACCTGAACCTGATGGCCTGAACCGGATTGCCTGAAGCTGATGGCCTGATGATTGCGGGCACCCGCAATACTGGTGGCGTGGTCACGCCGCACATGGGCATCTTCATCGTCGCTGTCACCCGCTCGTATTGCTTCGCGCTGGATGTCGTGGACCTGGCGGGGGTCAGCGGATGAGTGCTGTCCGGGTCACCGGCTTCGATCACCTGGTGCTGCGTTGCGCCGACGTCGAGTCGACGCTCGCCTGGTATCTCGATCTGCTCGGCCTCGAAGCCGTCCGTGTCGACGAATGGCGCCGAGGAGACGTGCCGTTCCCGTCGGTGCGTGTCGACGACAGCACGATCATCGATCTGGTCGGCGGCCCGACCGACGACGGTCGCCTCGATCACATCTGCATCGTCGTGGAAGCGGTCGACCTCGCGGCGCTGGTGGCGTCCGGTGAGTTCGACGTCGTGGAGGGCCCGGTCCGGCGCTTCGGCGCACGCGGCGAGGGGACGTCGCTCTACGTGCGCGACCCCGACGGGCTCGTGGTCGAGATCCGGCACTACGGCTGAGAGTACCCCGGTCGGATCGCCGACGATTACGCTCGCGCAATGCCTTTCACTCGGCCTGCGGTCGCTCTCCTGGTGTTCGGGTCGTGGTTGTTCGTCTCGTGTGGCAGCGACGACACTGCCGACAGCGCGCCGTCATCGGCTGAGCGCACGATCGAAATCACCGCGACCGAGTACGAGTTCAATGGCGACCCTGGCGTGATCGGGCCGGGTGACACGATCGAATTCGACGTCGAGAACGCCGGCGAGGTCGACCACTCGCTCGAAGTCCTCTCGTCGAGCGGAACCTCGCTCGGGCGAACCGAACGGATCGCCCCCGGAGCGAGTGACAGTGTCACGGTCACGTTCGCCGACGCCGGCGTCTACCGCCTGATCTGCGATGTCGACGATCACCTCAGCCGAGGACAGACCGCCAGCATCAGCGTGGGCTGAGCGCTCAGATCTCGAGCCCGTCGACGAACGCTGCGACCAGGTCGGCGACCTCGGCGGCATGGGTGTCCTCGTGCATCGAGTGGCCGCCGCCATCCACCACCACCAGCCGGGCGTGCGGCATCTTGCGCTCGAGATACTGCCCGGCGCCGGTGTACTCGTCGCGGTCGTCGCCTCCGGCGAGCACCAGTGTCGGTGTCGTCATCTCCGACAACCGGTCCATCACCACCGAGTCCTCCTGCAGATTCATCGTCGTCACCTGCTCGGGCACGCCGAATCGGTGGGCGTTGCGGCGCGACCGAGCATTCCACTCCTCGCGTTTCGCAGCGTCGCGGTAGCCGGGCCCGGTGTTGAGCACGACGACGCCGCGGGCAGCATCCGGACGGGTCGCTGCATGGGCGAGCGCGAGGTAGCCGCCGAGTGAGTGCCCGACGAGCACCGGGCGCCCAGTGAGGTCGGCGACGATGTCGTCGACATCGACGAGCGTTCGATCGCGGGTGTACTCGGCCGGGTCATCTGGCGCGGGGGAGTCACCGTGTCCGAGCAGGTCGGGCGCGACCACGGTGAATCGGTCCTCGAGCAACTCCATGCATTGGTTCCAGGTCGCTGCCGAGGTGCCCATCCCGTGGAGGAAGACGATCGGCGCGCCGGATCCGCGGGTGACGACGTGGAGCCGTGTGCTCACTCGCCGTACTCGTGCTCGGGTGCCGGGTACACGCCGGCCTCGACGTCTTCGCGGAACGCAACAGCAGCGTCGAGCAGCGTCTGGCCGATCGACGCGTACTGCTTGACGAACTTGGGGATGCGGCCGCGGGTGAACCCTGCCCAGTCGCTCCACACGAGGAGTTGACCGTCGCATTCCGGGCCGGCGCCGACCGAAATGGTCGGAATCGAGAGTTCCTCGGTCACCCGAGCGGCGATGCCGGACGGCACCATCTCGAGCACGACCGCGAAGGCCCCGGCATCTTCGACGGCGTGTGCGTCGGCGAGCAGCTGCTCGGAGTCCTCGCCTCGGCCCTGGATGATGTGTCCCCCGAGGCCGTGCTCGCTCTGTGGCGTGAACCCGATGTGTGCCATCACCGGGATGCCGGCGCGCACGATGCGCTTGATCTGCTTCGCGCTGCGCACGCCGCCCTCGAGCTTCACCGCGTGGGCGCCCGTCTCCTTCATGAAGCGGATCGCCGTCGCGAGGGCGTCGTCGGGGCCGTTCTCGTAGGACCCGAACGGCATGTCGGCGATCACCAACGCCCGTTTGGCGCCCCGCACGACGGCCGCGGTCAACGGGATCAGCTCGTCGACGGTGACCGGGATCGTCGTGTCGTAGCCGAACACCGTGTTGCCGGCCGAGTCGCCGACGAGCAGGAAGTCGATGCCGGCGTCGTCGAAGATCGATGCTGACAAGAAGTCGTAGCTGGTGAGGCCAGTGATCTTGATGCCCAGCTCCTTGGCCCGCTGGAAGTGGCGGGTACGGACCCGCTTGAGGGCAGGGTCGGCCTGGTCGGACCCGTAGGGCCGCTGTTCGTCGGTCACCCGACCACCGTAGACCGTCGATGCGGTTGCCCCAAGCGGCCGGGGTTTCCGCGGCTGAGGCTCAGGTGCCGGACCAGGGGATCGCCGGCAGCTCGTCCAGTGCACCCATGAGGTGCGTGACGAATCGTTGTTGGATCTCGACCAGGTAGGTCGAGTCGGCTTCGATCCGATGCTCGTCGAACGACAGCGAATCGTTCCGGTAGACGGCCAGATCGAACGGCGGGCCGACGGACAGATTGGCCCTGGTGGTGCTGAGCATCGAGCCGAGTGCGATCTTCGTCCCGACCTCGATGTCGGGATGGACCAGCGCGGCGAATTCCAGCCAGAACTTGCCGAACTTCGTCTCGCCGATCTGTAGGAAGGGCCGGGTCTTCGACGATCGGATGTAGTTGCCCTCCGGATACACGAGGAAGATCTCGGGAGACTCGCCCTCGATCTGGCCGCCGAGGATGAACGTCGCCGTGCCGTCGGCGCCCGATGCCGACAGCGCCTCGCGGTGACTCGACACGACGTCACGACTGAGCCTGCCGAGGTAGAGCGCCGCTTCGAACATGCGGTCGACTGTGGCCAGGGTCTCGCGCCCGTCGGTCGCAGCCAGATCGCGGTCGATCCGGTCGAGCACCTCCTGGGTCGTCGCGAGGTTCCCGGCGGACTGGATCACGAACGCCCGGTCAGGAGCAGGCGTGATGACGTGCATCTTGCGGTAGGTGCTGATGTTGTCGACGCCGGCGCTCGTGCGGGTGTCGGAGAGGAAGACGATGCCCTCGTCGAGCTTGATGGCGAGGCAATAGGTCACTGGAGGCGACCTGCGGCGCGGGCGGCCTCCTCGGCAGCGGTGAGCTGCCCATCGACGATCCTCAGGCCGTTGCGCCAGAAGTCCGGGTCGGCGAGGTCGCAGTCGACGATGCGGGCGAGGTTCTCGGGTGTGTCCGAACCGCCGGCTCGGAGCAGGTCGAGGTAGGCGGGCACGAACGCGTCGCCCTCCTCGCGGTAGCGCGCGTACACCGACAGCGCGAGCAGCTGCCCATAGGCGTAGGCGTACACGTACCCGGGCGAGCCCATGAAGTGCGGGATGTAGCTCCACCAGTTGCGGTAGCCGTCGGTGATCTCGACGGAGTCGCCGAGCATCGCGTGCTGGCTCTCGGCCCACAGATCGCCGAATCGTTCGACGCTCAGCTCGCCCTCGGTGCGGCGGGCGGTGTGGACGGCGTGTTCGAACCGGTTCATGGCGATCTGTCGGAACACGGTGGCGATCGAGTCCTCGAGCGAGGACGCCAGCAGCGCGAAGCGCTCGTTGGGATCGTCGATCATCGACAGCAACCGGTTGCTGGTCACCGTCTCGCCGAACACCGAGGCGGTCTCGGCCAGCGTCAGCGGGGTGCTCTGG
Source organism: Ilumatobacteraceae bacterium (assembly GCA_035529175.1). GTDB lineage: Bacteria > Actinomycetota > Acidimicrobiia > Acidimicrobiales > Ilumatobacteraceae > Sva-07. The sequence goes on along the minus strand of DATKXG010000255.1, from coordinate 6,835 downwards.
TGGAAGATGCCCTGCTCGCGCGCCAGGTAGAAGTGGACGCCATGCCCGAGCTCGTGGGCAAGCGTGGCGACGTCGCGGGCCTTGGAGGTCCAGTTGAGCAATACGTACGGGTGGTGGCCGGGCGACACGCCGGCGGCGAACGCGCCGCCGCGCTTGCCGGGACGAACAGGTGCATCGATCCACGACTCGTCGATGAACCGGTCGACGATCCCGGCGAGTTCGGGCGAGAAGGAGGCGTAGGCATCGCGCACGATCTGGGTGCCCTCGGCCCAGCCGATGTCGCGATCGGTCGTGGCCACCGACGCCATGCGGTCGTAGTCGGCGAGTTTGTCGATCCCGAGCACCTTCGCCTTGAGCGCGTACCAGCGCTGGGGGATCGAGTAGTTGTCGACGACGGCATCGACGAGGGCTTGGACCGACTCGTCGGAGGCTTCGTTGGCGAGGTTTCGTGACGAGACCCAGGTCGGATAGCCGCGCAGACGGTCGTCGATCGACTTGTCGAGCAGCAGCGTGTTGAACAGGAACGCACGAGTGCGCAACCCTGGTTCGAGGCCGGCGTTGATGCCCTCGGCGACCTGCTTGCGCACGTTGCGATCCGGGTGCTGCAGCATCGACGTCGCCTGCATCAACGGTCGACCGGGGCCGCCGAGGTCGTCGGGGAGGTCGACGGTGATCGCCGAGGTCAGTTCGTCGAACAATCGGGTCCATGCAGCGAAGCCGGTCTGGCTCTTCTCGGCGACGATCGTCTCCTCGGCCTCGGAGAGCAGGTACGGGCGGCTGAGTCGGAGGTTGTCGAGGTGATGGCGGCAGAAGTCGAGCCGGGGATCGACCAGCACCGCAGCGACGTGTTCGTCGTCGGCGGCTGCCCACTCGAGGTCGATGAAGATCAGCTTGGTGCCGATGGCGGTGGAGCGTTCCTGCGCCGCCGCCATCGCCGCGCCGCGAACGGGGTCGTCGGTTGCCGTCGAGAACGCGAGCATCGCGTGGTAGCCGGCACGCGACATGAGGTCCTGCAGTTCGGCAAGCGTGTGCATCGCCGCCGCCAACTCGCCGGCGTCGAGGGTGCCGACGCGTCCCCGCAGCGACGTGAGCTCGTCGGCGAGGGAGTCGGCACGATCGAACAGATCGGCCGGTGTCGCATCGTCGGGCAGGATGGTGTCGATGTCCCACGCCACGTCGGCCGCCGTGAGATCGTCATCGATCGTGTTCGTGTCGGTCTGGCTCTCGTCGACGGTCATGCGGGAGAGTCTGCCCCGTCCAGCGCCAGAGCAACCACGTTTGCGTTGCGAATTGAGTGACCGGGTGCACCAAGTCTGCAACGCAAACGTGGTTGGTCAGCGCAGGAGGAGACCGGGGGCTCCGGCGCGAGCGCGACCGATGAGTGCCGCGCGGTGGCCTGTCGCGGCGAGCTCTTCGAGCACGGATGCGGTCTCGGACGGATCGACGCCGAACACCAGTCCACCGGACGTCTGTGCGTCGGCGAGCAGTAGCTGGTGGACCTCGTCGTGGTCGCCCACGTCGACGAACTCCAGCGCCCACGCCAGGTTGCGTTTGCTGCCGCCGGGCATCACACCGTCCATGGCCAGGTCGACCGCCCCGGGGAGGAAGGGCACCGCAGCGAACTCGATCGCCACGGACACGGCTGACTCGAGCGCCATCCGGCCGAGGTGCCCGAGCAGTCCGAATCCGGTCACGTCGGTGCATCCGGTGACGCCGGCAGCGAGCGCGAGTCGGGAGGCGACGTCGTTGAGCCGAACCATGGAGGCGACTGCCGCATCCGCCTCAGCGGTGGAGGCGCGGTCGTTCTTGATCGCCGTGGTCAGCACGCCGACACCCAGGGCCTTGGTGAGGACGATGTCCTGCCCGGCACGCAGTCCGGCGTTGGTGAGCAGGCGGTCCGGGTGGGCCTCGCCCGTGACGGCCATGCCGTACTTGGGTTCGGGGTCGTCGATCGTGTGGCCACCAGCGATGACGAAGCCCGCCTCGTCGGCGATGTCCTGACCGCCGGCGAGCACCTCGCCGAGCAGCGAAGTCGGCAACTGGTCGGTGTTCCAGCCAACGAGGTTGAGGGCGAACAGCGGCCGACCGCCCATCGCGTAGATGTCGGACACGCTGTTCGCTGCAGCGACCCGTCCCCACGTGCGCGCGTCGTCGACGACCGGCGTGATGAAGTCGGCGGTCGACACGAGTGCCCGATCCGCGTCGAGGAGCCAGACCGCGGCGTCGTCACCGGTGTCCGGCCCGACGAGCAGTCGATCGGGATGGGCGGAGTTCAAGTGGCGCACGACGTGCGCCAGCTCGCCAGGTGCGAGCTTGCAGCCTCAACCGGCGCCGTGGCTGAACTGGGTCAGCCGGATCCGCTCGCGCGGGTTGCCGGCTTCGTCGAGTTCGCTCATCGTCACCTCCTCGCGTTGCGTTGTCCGGCGTCGCGCCGGTCGGTCACGTCGAGGTCGACCATCAACTCGTTGGCGATCGCTTCGAGGGCAGCACGCAGCCCGGCTGGGTCGGCAGAGGCGGGCACGCGCAGGGTGGCGGTCGCCTCGAACAGCAACTCGCCCGACATCGGTGCCGAGGATGCCGACGTCTCGAGTTCTTCGATGCTGACGTTTCGCTGCGCGAGGGCGCCGGCGATCTCGCGGATGATGCCGGGGCGGTCCTGTCCGATCAGGCGGAGCTCGAGGACGTCGTCATGATCGGTCGGGCCGTCGTTGGCGGCGATGGCGACGGTGACGTCGAGGAGGCCCTGCGCCGTGAGCGTGTCGAGTTCGGCGGTGAGGTCGTCGGTGCGTTCGTCGGGGACCGACACCACGACGATGCCGGCGAACTTGCCGGCCAGTCGTGCCATGTGGGAGCGGTCCCAGTTGCCCCCGTGGCGGGCGATCGGGCCGGCGAGCGCGTCGACGAGCCCGGCTCGGTCGTCGCCGATCACCGTGAGCACGAGCGTTGCCATGACGGGAGTCTGCCACGCCTCGCGGCGGCGGCCACGGGTCTGGTCCTCGGATCGCGGCGTCGGGGCCACAGCCGGCCGGCGCGGAGGTGAATGGCAAGCGTCGGCGCCCGCTCGGTAGCGTGCGTTCAGCGGCACCCCAGCCGCGACGCACGCCACCAGGAGAGCCATGACCGCAAGTGCATCCCGACTGATCGAGCCCAGCTTCTGGACCCAGACGCTCGAGGATCGGATGTCCGAATTCGCCGAGATCCGTGAACTCGGTGCGGTGCTGCCGATCGAGGTGACCAATGCCCTCGCAGGTGACGTCGTCGAGACGTTCTACGCGCTGCCGCGCTTCGACGAGGTCGTGCACGTCAGCAAGCACCCCGACCAGTTCTGCTCCGGCCAGGGTGCCACCTCGGTGTTCGACCTGCCGATGGAGATGCTCGAGTTCTTCGGCGGGTTCATCAACATGGACAACCCGCGGCACGCCCATCAGCGGCGCATCGTTGCGCACACGTTCACGCCGGTCGAACTGCAGGGCGTCCTCGCGTCCGTCGAGTCGATCTGCACCGAGGTGATCGACGGCTTCTGCGAGCAGGGCGAGGCAGACCTGGTCGAAGTGCTGTCGCAGCCATTCCCGCTGCTGATCATCTGCGACATGATGGGGATCCCGCGCAGCGAGTTCAAGACCGTGCTCGACGCCACGAACGTGATCCTCAGCGGTGGCGACCCCGAGTTCATCGGCACCGACGGCGGCATCGAGGTGTTCCTCAACGCCGGCATCTCGCTCGCGACGTTGATGGGCGAGTTGATCGAGGAGCGCCGGGCGAACCCGACCGACGACCTCACCTCGAAGCTCGTTCACAACCAGTTGCCCGAGGATCTGTTGACGCCTGCCGAGATCACGTCGCTGTTCGTGCTGCTGGCCGTCGCCGGCAATGACACCACGCGCACGGCGATCAGCCACGGCGTGAACCTGCTCTCGAAGAACCCCGATCAGCGGGCGATCTGGCAGGCCGACGTCGACGGCGTCACGCAGAGCGCTGTCGAGGAGATCGTCCGCGTCGCGTCGCCGGTCACCTTCATGCGCCGCACCGCCACGGGCGACGTCACGGTCGCAGGTGAGCAGTTCCACGAGGGCGACAAGTTCGTGATGTTCTACGGCGCCGCCAACCGCGACCCGCGGGTGTTCGACGACCCTGAACGCTTCGACGTCCGCCGGTCGCCGAACCCGCACGTCGGCTTCGGTGGCCCCGGTCCGCATTTCTGCCTCGGCGCCAACCTGGCGCGGCGCGAACTCGCGGTGGTCTTCCGTGAGCTGTTCGAGCGGTTGCCCGACCTCGAGGTGACCGGACCGGCCGTCCCGCTCGATACCGCCGGGCTCCCGCTCGTCGGCGGTATCAAGCGGCTCCCGGTCCGGTTCACGCCGACCGCCCGCTCCGGCGGCTGAGCGCTCGATCAGTCGGCGAGCTGCTCGAGCATCGCCTTCATCTGCGCGTGGACGGCGTTGATCGCCTGCAGCGGGCGCATCATCACCTTGAACTCGGTGATCATCGCGTCGTCGTCGCAGGTGATGATGTCGACGCCGTTTGCGTACTTGCCCTCGACCGTGGTCTCGAACTCGAGCATCGCGTGATGACCCTGCAGGATCTCCTTCACGTAGCGGAACCCGCCGGGGGTCGATCCCGATGCCACCGCATCGGTGACGGTGCCGTCGCTGCCCCCGAGGGTCCCACCAGCGGCGGTCAGATACAGCTTGGTCACCTCCCGACCTTGCTGCGGCGTGAACACGATGGGGGAGAGGAAGGTGCAGTCCTCGCGCAGGATCGAGTCGAGCCCGCCGGGGAGTTCGCCACGGAGGTGGCGGTGCCAGTTGGAGATGCAGATGTCGATCGGTGCAGCTGAGCTCATGGAGCGAACGTAGCGTGGCGACGTGAACCCCACCGTGGCCGGACTGATCGAGGCGTACGGCTTCGAACCGCTCCCGGTGGAGGGGACGCTGTTCGCGAGCACGTACCGCTCGAGCGAGTCACTGCCCGATGGAGCTCCTGTCGGCACGGCGATGATCGGGTTGTACTCACACGACCCGGTGAGCCGGTCGCTCTTCCACCGGCTGCCGAGCGACGAGGTGTGGCACTTCTACGGTGGCGACCCGATCCGGCTGGTGTTGCTGTACCCGCAGGGAGAGGTGCGCGAGGTCTGGCTCGGCGCCGACGTGGGCGCCGGTCAGCGGGTGCAGGCTGTCGTCCCCGCCGGCGTGTGGCAAGCGGGTGAGCTCGCCCCGGACGGCACCTATGCGCTGTTCGGTTGCACGATGGCGCCGGGTTTCACGGGCGCTGGGTTCGAGGGTGGCAGGCGCAGCGCGCTGTTGGCCACTCATCCGGGTGCCCGAGTCGACGTCGAGCGGCTGGCGGTACCCGATGACACCTCGGCTTCGATGCCCGAGGGCTTCGCGACCTGACGCGTCGCCAGGTGTCTCGGCGAGCGGCGTCAGTCGCCGGCTGCCTGCTGTTCGGCGATCTGTCGACGGACGTCGTCCATGTCGATCTGCTGGATCTGGCCGATCAGGTCATCGAGCGCGTGGGCCGGGAGCGCTCCAGGCTGCGAGAAGAGCACGACGTTGTCACGGATCGCCATCAGCGTCGGGATCGAGCGCACGTTGAAGTGGCCGGCCAGCTCCTGTTGGGCATCGGCGTCGACCTTGCCGAACACGATGTCGGTGTGCTGCTCGGCGGCGGCTTCGAAGACCGGGCCGAACTGACGGCACGGACCGCACCACTCCGCCCAGAAGTCGACGAACACGGTGTCGTTGTCGTTGATCGTCTGCTCGAAGTTCTCGAGGGTGAGTTCGATGGTGGCCATGACGGCGGGACTCCAATACTGGTGGGGGTATCTGCCCCTCATCCAACCGGGCAACGTTGCGCGATATTCCACCGCCGACTGCGCACACCGGAGGAGATCAGTGGTCGCTCTTGTCCGCCGTTGTCGCGGCTCCGTTCTCGATGCGTTCGAGCCGCTCATGGGCTTCGGCCAGTTTCGCCTCGATCCGCTCCAGTGCATCCGCCAGCATCCGGCGGTCGGTGTCCTGCTCGTCTCGGCCGACCGAGCGGATGAACATCGACGTCACGGCAGCGGTGATCACGCTGACGAGGCCGATCGACACGAGCATGACGACCGAGGCGATGACGCGGCCTTCGGCCGACGTCGGTGTGTTGTCGCCGTAGCCGACCGTGGTCACCGTCTGGAGCGTGAACCACAACGCCTCACCGAACGATTCGTACTGCTTGGGTGCAAAGACCCGCATCAGCACGGCGCCGATCAGGACCAAGGCGACGATGGTGCTGATGATCGCGGCGACTGCGTACCGCACCGACGAGGGGTTGTTCTGGAAACGCACGAAGGCGCGGGTGAGGCGTGCTGACTGGTTCGTGCTCGTCATGGCGTCATGTTCGCCGTCCGCGCCGTCCCGCGCAACGACCCTCGAAGAGATGGTCTGTCGGGACGAATACGATCGCGCTGTGACGCATGGCCAGATGTTCGACGATCACGACGGCTTTCTCGAGCGGATTCGGCGATTGGCGGCAACCTTCCCGAACAGCAGTGAGAAGGTCTCACACGGCCGGCCTGCGTTCTTCACCAAGAAGGTGTTCGCCTACTACGGAGGTTCGCTCAAGGTCGACGGTGAATGGGTACAGCACCCCCACTCACTCGTGGTGCAACCCGATCAGGGCGATCGTCGAGCGTTGCTCGAGGATGGCCGCGTCTACGTGCCGGCCTATCTCGGCCCCTCTGGTTGGATCGGGATCGACCTCGATGCAGCCACCGACTGGTCCGAGATCGCCGAACTGCTGGACGCGTCGTACCGGCTCACCGCGCCGGCACGTGACGTGGCCGCACTCGACG
>DATKXG010000254.1:0-5503 GCA_035529175.1 Ilumatobacteraceae bacterium | reverse complement strand
CTGCGTGACCCGCTTGGAACGCAACCTCGCCGCCGCCGAGCGTCCGCGTGATGACCATGTCGGCCTCACCCGAATACAGCACCGCCTCGGGCGACACCACTTCGACAATCAACGGCTCGGCCATTGCTGGTGCCCTCGCTCGTCGGCCCTGCGGTTCTCCTCACTCGGGTGCGCCTCGTCGCTGGCGCTTCCCTCGGCGCGCGTGATCAGTGCGTTCGCCATGATCAGCTCTCCTGGAGCTTCTTGGCCTTCGCGAGGACCTGCTCGACGCCACCGACGTTCAAGAACGCCTGCTCGGGCACTTCGTCGAGCTCACCGTTGATGATGGCCTCGAACGACTCGACCGATTCGGCGACCGGCACGTACTCGCCCTGCAGGCCGGTGAAGACCTCGGCGACGTAGAACGGCTGCGAGAGGAAGCGCTCGACCTTGCGGGCCCGGTTCACGATCAGGCGGTCCTCTTCGGACAGCTCGTCGAGGCCGAGGATGGCGATGATGTCCTGCAGCTCCTTGTAACGCTGCAGCGTCTCCTGCACGCGACGGGCGATGTTGTAGTGGTTCTCACCGACGACTTCGGGCGACAGGATCGTCGAGGTCGACGCCAGCGGGTCGACCGCCGGGTAGATGCCGAGGGCGGCCACCTGGCGGGAGAGCTCGGTGGTGGCGTCGAGGTGCGTGAAGGTGGTGAACGGCGCCGGGTCGGTGTAGTCGTCGGCGGGCACGTAGACGGCCTGCAGCGAGGTGATCGAGCGACCACGGGTCGAGGTGATGCGCTCCTGGAGCTGGCCCATCTCGTCGGCGAGCGTCGGCTGGTAGCCCACGGCGGCAGGCATGCGGCCCAGCAGCGTCGACACCTCGGAGCCCGCCTGCACGAAGCGGAAGATGTTGTCGACGAACAGCAGCACGTCCTGGTTCTGGACGTCGCGGAAGTACTCCGCCATCGTCAGCGCCGACAGGGCGACGCGCAGGCGCACGCCCGGCGGCTCGTCCATCTGGCCGAACACGAGGGCCGCCTTCTCGAACACGCCCGACTCCATCATCTCGAGACGGAGGTCGGTGCCCTCACGGGTGCGCTCGCCGACGCCGGCGAACACCGACACACCACCGTGCTGCGAGGCGACACGGTTGATCATCTCGGTGATGAGCACGGTCTTACCGACGCCGGCCCCGCCGAACAGGCCGATCTTGCCACCGGCGACGTACGGGGTGAGCAGGTCGATGACCTTGATGCCGGTCTCGAACATACGAGCCGACGGCTCGAGCGCATCGAAATCGGGGGCGTCTCGGTGGATCTCCCAGCGCTCCATGTCCTCGAAGCCCTCGGGTGCCTCGTCGAGGGGCTGGCCCCAGACGTTCCAGATGTGGCCGAGCACCTTTTCGCCCACCGGCACGGTGATGCCGTGGCCGGTGTTGCGCACCGGTGTGCCGCGCACCAGGCCGTCGGTCGGCTTGAAGCAGACCGCGCGGACCCGGCTGTTGCCCAGCTGCTGGGCGACCTCGGCGAGAACCGTGATGGTCTCGCCTTCGAGCTCGATGTCGAACTCGATCGCATTGTTCAGCTCGGGCAGCGCGCCGCGTGGGAATTCGACGTCGACCACGGGGCCGGCGATGCCGACGATGCGGCCGTCTTTGCGATCGGTTGCCGTGGTGGGTTCGGTCATGGTCATGACTGTTGTTCTCCTGGTGTCGCGTATGCGCTCAGAGGGTTGCGCCGGAGTCGGCCTGTTGCAGTTGCTGGTAGATCTCGTCGCCGAGATCGAGATACGGGATCTCGTCGTCGCCGGAATCGAGCGCTTCGGCACCGCCGACGATCTCCATGATCTCGGTGGTGATCGAGTCCTGACGTGCCCGGTTCATGATGCGGCTGAGCGACTTGATCAGCTCGTCGGCGTTGTCGGTGGCGGACTTCATCGCCCGCTGGCGGTAGGCATGCTCGGACGCTGCGGCATTGAGCAGCGCCGCATACACGCGAGCCTCGACGTAGCGCGGCAGCAGGGTGTCGAGGATCGCCACCGGATCGGGTTCGAACTCGTAGTCGCTGCCGGTGCCGTCATTGCTGCCGGCCTTGCCGTCGCCACCGGCGACGGTCTCGGCGCTCAACGGCACCAGCGGGCGCAGGACGACTTCCTGGCTGCCGGCGGAGATGAAGCGGGTGTAGACCAACTCGACCTTGTCGACCTCGCCGGACACGAACAGATCGACGACGTGTTCACCGATCGCCCGGGCATCGCCGTAGGAGGGCTGTGCCGAGAAGCCGCTGAAAGCCTGGCCCAGCGTGTAGCCCCGGAACCGGAAGTACCCCTCGGCCTTCTTGCCCACCGGGATGATCGTGTAGTCCTTGCCGGCGAGCACGTCGGCTTTGACCTCGCCCTCGGCGGCACGCTGCACACCCGAGTTGTAGCCGCCGCACAGTCCGCGGTCCGCGGTGACGACCACGTAACAGGTGCGGTTGATCTGATCGCGCCCGGCCAGCAACGGCGAATCGGCTGACGCACCGCCGCCGGCGAGGTTCTTGACCACCTCGGTGATCTGCTCGGAGTACGGCACGGCAGCAGCAACACGGCCCTGGGCCTTGACGATGCGCGACGCAGCGATCAGCTCCATCGCGCGCGTGATCTTCTTCGTCGCCCGAACGCTGCGAATGCGTTCTTTGAGGATTCGCTCCTGACCGCCTGCCATTACTGATGCCCTCGCTCGTCGGCCCTGCGGTTCTCCTCGACTCGGGTGCGGCTCGTCGCTGGCGCTTCCCTCACCGCGTGCATGCAGGCGCTTCCCTCGCTGCCTGCGGCCACTCCGGTGAATCGACTGAACATGATCCTGCTCACTCCGTTGCGAGGGTCTTGTTGGACTTGGCGTCGCCGACCTCGTCGACGTCGAGCGCCGTCGGGTCGACGTGGTAGCCGTCACCGGTGACGCTGAAGGTCTGCTTGAACGCCACGATCGCGTCGTCGAGGCCGTCGGGGATCCCGCCGGTCTTGATGTCGGCGAGCAGGCCGCTGTGTGTGGTGCGGACGTACTCGATCAGCTCGGACTCGAAGCGGCGTACGTCGCCGACCGGCACGTCGTCGAGGTGGCCCTTGGTGCCGGCATAGATCGACACCACCTGGTCCTCGACGGGCATCGGGCTGTTGAGCGGCTGCTTGAGCAGCTCGACCAGGCGATAGCCGCGCTCGAGCTGGGCCTTGGAGATCGCGTCGAGTTCGGAGCCGAACGTGGCGAAGGCCTCGAGCTCGCGGAACTGGGCGAGGTCGAGCTTCAAGGTGCCGGCGACCGACTTCATCGACTTGATCTGCGCAGCGCCGCCGACTCGTGACACGGAGATGCCCACGTCGATGGCCGGGCGCACACCCGACTTGAAGAGGTTGTCCTGGAGGAAGACCTGGCCGTCGGTGATCGAGATGACGTTGGTCGGGATGAACGCCGAGACGTCGCCGGCCTTGGTCTCGATGATCGGCAGCGCGGTCAGCGAGCCGGCACCCATCTCGTCGGACAGCTTCGCCGCCCGTTCGAGCAGGCGGCTGTGGAGGTAGAACACGTCGCCGGGGTAGGCCTCGCGGCCCGGCGGGCGGCGCAGCAGCAGCGACAACTGGCGATAGGCGTCGGCCTGCTTGGAGAGGTCGTCGTACACGACCAGCGCATGCTCGCCGTTGTCCATCCAGTGCTGGCCGATGGCGCAGCCGGCGTACGGGGCCAGGTACTTGAACGGCGCCGGGTCGGACGCCGATGCAACGACGACCACGGTGTAGTCGAGGGCGCCGGTCTGACGCAGCGTGTCGACGGTCTGGGCGACCGTCGAGCTCTTCTGGCCGATGGCGACGTAGATGCACTTCACGCCGAGGCCCTGCTGGTTGATGATCGTGTCGATCGCCACCGTGGTCTTGCCGGTCTTGCGGTCGCCGATGATCAGCTCTCGCTGGCCACGACCGATCGGGGTCATCGCGTCGATGGCCTTGATGCCGGTCTGGAGCGGCTCGTGCACCGGCTTGCGGCCCATGATGCCGGGCGCCTGGATCTCCATGCGGCGGCTCTGGGTGCCGACGAGGTCGCCCTTGCCGTCGATCGGGTGACCGAGCGCGTTGACGACGCGGCCGAGCATGCCGTCACCGACGGGCATCGACAAGATACTGCCGGTCGACTTGACCGTCTGGCCCTCCTCGATCTTGTCGACGTCGCCGAGCACGACGGCGCCGATCGAGTACTCGTCGAGGTTCAGCGCGAGGCCGACGGAGCCGTCTTCGAACTCGAGGAGTTCGTTCACGGCGGCGTCGGGCAGGCCCGTGACTCGGGCGATACCGTCGCCGACTTCGGCGACGCGGCCGACGGTGCGGGCCTCGAGGGAGGGCGCGAAGCCTTCGAGGTTGGACTTGAGCGCCGAGGCGATGTCGGCGGCAGAAATGGTCAGCTCAGCCATGGTGGTTGTCTCGTTCCTTTGTGAGCGGTTCGGCTCAGAGCCGGCTCTTCAGCTGGTCGATGCGGGTGCGAACGGTGTCGTCGATGACGGTGTCACCGATCGTGGCGACGACGCCGCCGACCACGGTGGGGTCGACGACGGTCTTGAGATTGATGCTCTTGCCGGTGGCGTTCTCCAACGCCGCCTTGAGCCGCGCCTGTTGGTCGTCGGTCAGGGCGACCGCGGTGCGGACCTCGGCGACGTCGAGCTGCTTGGCGCTCGACGCACGGGCGACCAGGCTGTCGACGATGGCGGGGATGTCGCGGCTGCGACCGGAGCCGACCACCATCGACACGAGCTGGATCGTCGTGGTCGTGGTCTTGCCGCCGAGGAGGTCCTCGACGATCGCCTGACGCTTCTCGGCCGGGATGTGCTCGTCGGTGAGGGCGTTGCGAAGCGCATCGCTCGACTCATAGGAGCGAGCGAAACGGAACAGCTCGTCCTCGACCTCGTCGAGCGTGCCTTCGGCACGTGCGACCTCGAAGAGCGCCCTGGCGTAGCCCTCGATCATTGCGTCACTCATGAGGATGCTCCTGTGCTTGCTCCGACGCGTGCGATGAAGCCTTCGATCAGCTCCTGCTGCGCAGCATCGTCGAGGGTGTCGCGAACGATCGCATCGACGGCGACCGACGACTGCTTGGCGATCTCGGTGCGCAGCTCGTCGCTGCCCCGTCCGGCCGCCGTTGCGATGTCGGCCTCGGCGCGGGCTTCGAGTTCCGCGATCTCCGCGGCGAGACGGACCCGGCCGTCGGCGAGCAGCGCTTCGGCCTGCGCGTCGGCCTCGGCGTAGAGACGGCTGCGTTCGGCATCGATGTCGCCCTGCGCCTCACGGATCCTGATGGCTTCGGCGTCGGCGGCAGTCTTGGCATCAGCCGCGTCGTCGAGCTGCTTCTGGATCCCGGCGGTGCGATCGCGGAAGCTCTTGCGGACGATCGGTCCGGCTTTCCAGACCAGGAGCGTGAACACGAGGATCGACGCCATCGTGCCCGGGATGAGCTCCTTGAGCGGCGGGAAGATCGGATCGATCGTCGTGTAGCCCTTGTCGTCGAAGGG
>DATKXG010000253.1:0-4337 GCA_035529175.1 Ilumatobacteraceae bacterium | reverse complement strand
AGGACAACACCAACGCCTGGTTCGTCGGCGGCACCAAGCAGCTGTCGACGGCGGTCTGGGTGGGTGATCCCGATCGATACACGGCGATGGTGTACCGCGACATCCCCGAGTTCCCGAGGTTCGGTACTGCCAGAGGTGTGCAGGGCGGGCACTTCCCGGCGCTGATCTGGAAGGCGTTCATGGAACCGGCACACACGTTCCTGCCGGCCGCCGACTGGGACCGGCCGGCGCCACCCAGCCGTGCCAACGCCCGGCTGTATCTCCCCGGCAACGAGTGCGTGTTGCGGGTGGTCGGAACCGCGCCGGCACCCGTCGATCCCGAGGCTCCACCGACCACCGTGCCGCCTCCCAACGAGGACGGCACCCCGGTCGAGACCGCGCCACCGGCCACCGTCCCGGTGGTCGCAGCGGTGCAGGTGGGCGACACGATCCCGCCGGACGATCTGAATCCGCTGACCCCGTTGCCGTCGTTGCCGGTGTCGGATCAGGTGGGATCGTGCGCAGGTGCCACACTGGTCGCCGATGACTGAGACCGCTGATCCCGCGCCGAGCGCGCCGTCGACCATCCCCGAGATCCTGCTGGCACTGCAGGCCGTCGACACGACGGCCGACCAGCTGGGGCACCGGCGCGAGCACTCGCCGCTGCACGACGATCTGGCCAGCGCCTCGTCGGCGATGCGTAGCTGGGAGCAGCGGCGGGCGGCACTGCGTTCTCGGATCGACGAACTGGGCGCGTCCATCGACGAAGCGGAACGGCGCGGCGCCGACCTGCTCGCCCACCGCCAGCGCCTCGAACAGCAGATGAAGACCGTGATCGCTCCCCGCGAGGCCGAGGCGCTCATGCACGAGATGGACACGCTGACCGAACAGACCGACGAGCTCGACGGCCATGAGCTCGAGGCCCTCGAGGAACAGGCTGCGCTCGACGACCAGTTGTCGGCGCACCTGCTCGGCGAGGAGTCGTTGCGCACTCGGCTCGGACAGGCCGATGCGGCACTGGCCAACGAAGTCAGCGACATCGACAACCAGCTCGCGGGACTCTCGGTCGACCGGGAGGAGCTGCGGGCCCAGGTGCCGGCAGCGCTCCTGGCCACCTACGACCGCAAGCGAGCGGCGTTCGGGGTGGCGGTCGCACGGCTGGTCGGCAAGCAGTGTCAGGGATGTCATCTCGAACTGTCGGCTGCTGAGATCGACACCGTCAAGGACGAGGCCGCGGACACCGGCGTCACCGACTGTCCCGACTGCGGCCGTCTCCTGATCGTCTGACGCGTCGCCTCGTGTTCTTCTGGTTCATCGGCACTGCAGTCGTGACCGTCGGCATCGTCTTCCGCGACCCGCGTTTCGACTACCGGCTCCTGATCGTCGGGTCGGTGCTGCCGATCGCCGACGGAGTGTTCGGCGGAGCCCGGGCGCTGCACAGCGTGACCGTCAGCGTCGGGCTGCTCGCGGCGCTGATGATCGCCACCTCCGGACGCAAGCCGATCCGCAAGCTGTTGCTGGGGCTGCCGATCGGGATGATCCTGCACCTCGTGTTCGACGGCGCCTGGAACAACACCGAGGTGTTCTGGTGGCCGTTCTTCGGACCGTCGTTCGACGATGCCGGTCTGCCGATCCTCGACCGTGGCTGGCTGAGCGTGCCGTTGGAGGCGATCGGAGTGGTGATCTGCGTGTGGCTGTGGCGCCACAACGATCTCGGCGACCCCGCTCGACGATCCGCATTCATCCACGACGGCCAGCTCGACGCCGTTCCGAAACGTCTGGGCTGAGCCGTCGTCGGCGGGTGTGGGACACTGCCACCGTGTTGATTCTCGTACGTCACGGCCGAACGCAGGCGAACCGCGAAGGCCGGTTGCAGGGTCGCCTCGACCAGGACCTCGACGAGCATGGCCAGGCACAGGCACTCGCCGTGGCCGACTACGTCCAGGATCGCTGCGAGGTCGACGTCGTCGTGTCGAGCCCGCTGAAGCGGGCGATGCAGACCGCCGAAGCATTCGGTCGACCGGTCGAGATCGACGACCGATGGCTGGAACTCTCGTACGGCGAATACGAGGGCACGCCACATGCTGACGTCCCCTCCGAGGTGTGGTCCCGATGGCGCGAGGATTCCCACTTCACGCCGCAGGGCGGTGAGTCACTCGCGGCGCTCGATGCACGCGTCCGCGCTGCGTGCAACGAGATGCTGGCGAGGGCGACCGCTGCCAATGTCGTGGTGGTCAGCCACGTGTCGCCGATGAAGTCTGCAGTCGCGTGGGCGCTCGGCGCCGACATCGGCATCTCGTTCAACTGCCATCTCGATCACGCGTCGGTCTGCCGGATCGCGATCCGGGGCGACCGGCCGATCCTGCAGACCTTCAACGAGACGGTCCCACTCCCGAACTCGTGAACTCGTGCGGGAACTATTCCCGCACGAGTTCACGAGAAGCCGGGGTCGACCGGTACGGGTCAGCCGGCGGGGCTCGCGTAGTCCGGGGGCGTCTCCTCGGGCGGCGCGACATCGTAGATCGTGACGGCACCCTCCGGGTCGAACAGCCGGTTCTCGGTCGGCCACTCGCCGGGCAGATAGCGCTTGCCGCCGTCGACGAACGCCCACATTCCGGTGCCCTCCTTGCGGATCTCGTCCGGTCCGACCGCAGTTGGGTCCCACCACATCAGCGATGCGTCGTCGATGCCGTTGTAGTCGGTGCCGGGCCAGATGTCCTTGTCGCCGTAGGTCAACAGCGGCTCGGTCAACGCTGGTGTCGTTCCGCCGCCCTCGAACAAGGCGTCGCGGAACGTCTCCGGGGTGAGGTTCGGGCCCACTGTCTGAAAGACCCCGGCGATGAAGCCGTAGTTGGACAGCACCAAAGTGACCGTGTCCTTGGCCGGAGCTTCGGTGCCCATGAACCACTCGTAGAGCGCGTAGTACCCGGATATCTCCGGTGTGACGGGAACGGCGGGATAGCTGGCGACGGCGACCGCGTTCGCCCACTGCGTTTGGTCGTAGGTGCGACCGAACGCGGTGTAGTTGGACAACGTCGGAGCAGCGACGACCCACTCGGGGAAGTACTCCTGGGCGGTGGCCTCCTTGGTGAAGTCGCGCGGTGCGGTGCCGTCGGCGACGAGGATCACCGTCGTGATGCCCGAGGCCTTCAGCTTCGCGATGATCTGCGACGCTTTGGCCTGAATCGTTCCCGGGTCGAGGGTGTAGGGCAGGGACTCGACCACCGTCGCTCCGCCTTCAGCCAGGTCGGCCTCGAAGGCCGCTGCGATCGTCGGCGATTCCGGGCTCGAGGAGATCCAGACGTGGCCGAATGCGCGTGGCTGGCCCTGGAATGCTTCGTCACCGGCGAAGTCGGCGTTGCCCCCGACGAGCTGCTTGCTGATGAACTCGGTTGCATGTGCCCGACTCTGCGTGGCGCCCATTGTGATGCCATACACGAACGGATCGCGCTCGGCGTGCCACTCGGGTGGCTGACCGGGAGTACAAGCGACACACAAAACCTCCTGGGCGGCCAACTCGTCGGCGAAGGCGCTGGTCAGCGCCGGACCGCCCAGCACCACGAACGGTTCGAAGTCCTCGGCGATACGAACGGCGTCGGCGCGGGCCGTCACCTCGTCGTTCGCGAGGCCGGTGCTCTCGTAGACCTCGAGCTCGATCGTTCGGCCGTAGAACTCGTAGAACTGCTCGAACATACCCAGCATGTCGCGGGCCGTCTGCTCGGACTGCGCGTTGGTGTCGGTCACGGCCACGGCGTCGGACAGGTAGTTGATGATCGGGTCGTCGTCCGGCCCGTAGTACTGGACCACCTTGATGGTCTCGGCGGTGACGCCACGGGTGGTCTCGCCGCCGTTGTCGGCCTCGAACGGCGCGTAGCACTCAGGTGCGAAGAACCACTGGATTGCGAGTTTGCCGGTCTCGGTGTCACACCGCTCGTCCCACGCGACCTCGACGCCCTGTTCCTCGGCCTGGCTGAACGACAGCGGGTAGGTGATCTCGCCGCCACCACCACCATCATCTCCATCGTCGGGCTCGGTGCCCTCGGGTGTGGTCGCCTCCGGGGCGTCGGTTGCCTCGGGTGCCTCGGTGACCGCTGTGGTGGTGTCGACCGCAGCGTCGCCGCCGTCGTCGTCATCGTCACCGTTGGTCACCAGGACGATGCCGGCGACCGCGGCGATGACGAGCACGATCGCTCCGATCGGCCCCCACTTCTTGAGACTGTTCGACGAGGAGCCCCCGCCCTCTGCCTGTGCTGGTTGCATGATCTACTCCGTTCCCCCTGATCGGGTGATCGCGGCACTGGACGTGCCGAGGTATGACTCGATGACGTCTGGATGGGCCAGAACGTCCGCTGGCGGTC
>DATKXG010000252.1:0-19933 GCA_035529175.1 Ilumatobacteraceae bacterium | reverse complement strand
TCGACGGGCAGCACCACGCCGGTCACGAACCGAGCATCGTCGGATGCGAGAAAGAGCGCCGCATTGGCCGCGTCCCACGCCGTGCCCATCCCGCCGAGGAGCGGCACCTGACGGTTGCGTTCGTCGCGAACCTGATCGATCGGGACGCCCCGTGCGGCAGCGATCCCACCGACGGCCATCGGTGTGTCGACCAGCCCCAGCGCGATCGCGTTGCAGCGCACACCGCGCGACGCGTTCGACTGGGCGATCGACGTCGTCAGGCGGTTGACACCCGCCTTCGACACCTCGTACGCCACCTGGAAACCACCCGCGAACGATGCCGCCGACGACACGTTCACGATCGCTCCACGCCGGCGCTCTCGCATCGAGGGCAGTGCCGCTCGACACATCCGCCACATGGCGGTGAGGTTCACGTCGAGGATGCGTTCGAATGCGGCCGGATCGGCGGAATGTGCCGGACCATCACCGCGCCCGCCGATACCGACGACGTTGATCAGGACGTCGATCCGACCCCACTCCACGAGTGCACGTTCGACGACTGCTGCGCACTGCTCGTCGTCGGTGACATCGGCGGCGAAGGCGGTGGCGCGACCGTCGGCATCGCGAATCGACGCTGCCGTCTCCTCGGCACGGTCGGCGAGACGATCCACGCAGAGCACCTCCGCGCCTTCGCGGGCGAACGTCGTCGCGATCGCCCGGCCGTTGCCGATCGTGTCGCCCGGCGTCTGGCCGGCACCGACCACGACCGCCACGAGCCCTCCAAGACGTCCCTCAGCCATCGGCCGAGCGTATTCACTACCGCGATGCGAGCTCATCCAAGCGGGCTGGTACGAGGCGATCTGGTCGACCTCCTCCACGACGACGCGCGGCGCGGTCTCCACCCGTGCTCGACATCACGATCGCCCGGCGCTCCACACGGTCACGACCCGCGAGAGGGCCACGAGCGGCGGCTACCGGCTGACCGCTAGTCGGGCTGTCGTCCCTGACAAGCTGGCAGGCGATGACTTCCGCTTCCGGTCTCGAACCGAGACGCTCCATACCTGGTGGGTACCCGATCGTGGCACGCGGGCTCGAGCGTCACTTCGGGTCGGGCGACGACGTCGTGAAGGCCGTCGACGGCGTCGACCTCCACGTCGAGCCGGGTGAGATCTTCGGATTCCTCGGGCCGAACGGGGCGGGGAAGTCGACCACCGTTCGCATGCTGACCACACTCCTGCGCCCGACCGGGGGCAGCGCACGCGTGGCGGGGTTCGATGTCGTACACGAGAGCGACGACGTCCGTCGCAACATCGGTGTTGCCCTGCAGGACGCAGCGATCGATCCGCTGATGACGGGCGCGGAACTCCTGCAACTGCAGGCGGTCCTGTACGGACTGCCGAAATCTCGCCACCGCGAGCGAGCTCAGGAACTGCTCGAACGCGTCGGTCTCACCGCCGCCGCCGACCGTCGGGTCGGCACCTACTCGGGCGGCATGCGTCGCCGTCTCGACCTGGCGCTGTCGCTGATCCACGAACCATCGGTGCTGTTCCTCGACGAACCGACCACCGGTCTCGATCCGATGAGCCGGATCTCGTTGTGGGAGGAGATCAGGCGGCTGAACAACGACGGAACGACCGTCCTGCTCACGACGCAGTACCTCGAGGAGGCCGATCAGCTCGCCGAGCGGATCGCCATCATCGACAACGGCAAGATCGTTCGCCGCGGGCGACCAACCGAGCTGAAGGCGGAAGTCGGGAGCCCAACCCTGTTCGTCGCGGTCCCAGCCGAGATGCACGACACCGCGAGTACCGTCCTCTTGCAGTTCGGCGAGCTGCGACCGAGCTCCGAGGGGACGCTGGGTGTTGGCCTGTCCGACGGTCCGGGTGCGGTCTCCGTCGTCATCAGGCGCCTCGACGAGGCCGGAGTGCACGTCCGAAACCTCGAACTGCACGAGCCGAGCCTCGACGACGTGTTCGCCGAGGCCACCGGCCATCGACTCGAGGGCGCGGGCGACGGTTCCCAGAGCGAGACGGTCGCGCCGTGACCGCAGCGCTGGTCACCGATCCGTTCCCGGCACCCCCGGACCGACCCGTGCTCCACACGTCGAACACTGCACAGACATGGGCGATGTCGAAGCGGGCGATCCTCGCCATGTGGCGCCAACCGTCGTTGGTGATCCCATCGATGGTCTTCCCGCTCTTCTTCATCGCTCTGGGCACGTCGGCGTTCAGCCGCGCCATCAACGTGCCCGGTTTCCCCGAGGTCGACTCGTACCTCGATTTCGCACTCGCGGGTGCTGTCGTCCAGGGCGTGTTGTTCGGATCCGTGACGGGAGCCACCGCCCTCGCGACCGACGTCGAGAACGGATTCTTCGATCGTCTGCTTGCGTCGCCATCGACGCGCTCAGGCATCATCGTCGGTCGACTCGCCGGGGGTATGGCGTACGGGGCATTCCAGACCACGTTCTTCATGGCGGTGCTGCTTCCCTTCGGGCTCGAGATCAAGGGCGGCCCGGTCGGAGCGCTGGCGCTCATCGCGTCGGGCACGCTGCTCGCGCTGGCCGTCGGAGCGATCATGTCCACGATGGCCATCAGGACCGGCTCATCGGAGGCGGTGCAGGGGGCCTTCCCGCTGCTGTTCATCGCCCTGTTCTTCTCGTCGGCGTTCTTCCCTCGCGCCACGATGTCCGGCTTCTACGCGACCATGGCCGATTACAACCCGATCTCCTATCTCGTCGAAGGCATGCGCGACCTCGTCATCGGCGGGCTCACGGTGTGGGCCCTGCTACGAGCGATTCTCCTGCCAGCGCTGATGGCCGTCGGAGGCGTGGCTCTGGCGTTGCGATCACTGAACAAGCGGCTGGCTGCATCGTGAGTGTCGAGGCTCCCTTGCCGCTCGCGCCGACGCATGAGCTCAACACGGTCAGCCCCTCGATCAGAGTCGCATCGTTCGGGCTGGCCAAACGGAACGTCCGCGGTATCCGCCGATTGCCATCCGCGTTCCTCCCGTCGTTGGTGATGCCGGTGTTCCAGGCGATCGCATTCTCCGGCTCGTTCTTCGCCATCACACAGATTCCGGGCTTTCCGACCGATCGGTCCATCAACTGGTTCATGCCGCTCGCCATCCTGATGGGCTCCGGGTTTGCCGGTGTCGGCATCGGTCTCGCCGCGATTCGAGACATCGAGACCGGTTTCTACGACCGCTTGCGGTTGACGCCGGCACCGCGCACGTCGCTGATCACGGGTCCGCTCCTCGGAGCACTGGGGCGATCGTTCGTGGTCACGACGCTCGTGATGACGGTCGGCGTCTTGTTGGGTGCGCGCTGGAACCACGGGGTGCTCAGCGTGGTCCCGTTGTACGTCGCTGGGCTGGGAATCGCGGCCGCAGGAACGGGCTGGGGGCTGGGACTCGCCTACCGATTCCGTGACATGCGAGCGGCCGCACTCATGCAGCTCACCCTGTTCATCGGGTTGTTTCTCAGCGAAGCCCAGACACCGTTGTACGTCATGGAGGGATGGCTGCACACCGTCGCTCGTGTCAATCCGTTCACGAACATCCTGCGACTCGCACGCCAAGGTTGGGTCGGCGAGATCACTTGGGAGAACACCTGGGGCGGCGTTGTCGCACTCGTGGTGATCAGCACCCTGACGATGTGGTTCGCCCGCCGAGGCCTCGACAAGCTCGGTGATTGAGCGCCGCCGAACGACATCTCAGTCACGGGCCACCCCGCAACTGAACTCGTGAACCACATGCGCTTCGCCGGCGGACGGCTCACGATGCGGCGCTCAGACGCGTTCGATGATGGTGGCGGTTCCCATGCCACCGCCCGTGCACATCGCCACCAGGCCGGTCTGCAGATCGCGACGCTCGAGCTCGTCGATCAGCGTGCCGATCAGCATCGCCCCGGTCGCCCCGATCGGGTGACCCAGAGCGATCGCCCCGCCGTTCACGTTCACCTTCGTCGGGTCCGCGCCGGTGTCGCGCAGGAACCGCAGCACCACCGACGCGAATGCCTCGTTCACCTCGAACAGGTCGATGTCGCCGACGGTCATCCCGGCGCGCTCGAGGCACTTGTTGGCGGCAGGACCGGGGGCGGTGAGCATGATCAACGGCTCGTCGGCGGCGACGGCCGACATCACGATGCGTGCTCGGGGCGTCAGCCCGTGCGCCCGTGCGTACTCGGGCGATGACACGAGCACGGCACCAGCACCGTCGACGACGCCCGAGCTGTTGCCCGCGTGGTGGACGTTGTGGAGCTCGACACCCGGGTACTTCTGCGCCATCAGATCGGCCATCGTGAGGTCGCTCTGCTCGTACTTGAAGTCGACGAACTTCGTGAAACTCGGGTGGAGCGCAGCCAGTCCCTCGGCGGTGGTCTCGGGACGCGGATACTCCTCGTGGTCGAGCGCGACGGTGCCGTCGTCGTTGTGGATGGTGATCAGGCTGCGGTCGAACCGGCCCTCGGCGATCGCCGCGGCCGCGCGGCGCTGGCTCTCGAGGCCCAGTGCGTCGACCTCGACGCGGGTGTAGCCGTCGAGCGTCGCGATCAGATCGGCGGACAGACCTTGGGGCACCTGGGGGTGCGTCGCGAGGAGATGCTCGTTGTTCGCGTGGAACCCGTCGGTGCCATTGCGCGCCGGCCGGCTCATCGACTCCACCCCCGCTCCGACCACGAGGTCCTGATGTCCGGCGCCGACGCCCATCGCCGCGAACGTGACGGCTTGCTGCCCCGATCCGCAGAACCTGTTCAGGGTCACGCCGGGAACCGAGATCGGCCAGCCGGCGTCGAGCACCGCCATGCGACCGATGTCGTGCGCATGGTCGCCGGCGTGCGATCCATTGCCGCACACGACGTCGTCGACGTCCACCGGGTCGAATCCGACGCGATCACGCAGCCCGTTCAACACCTGCCCGAGAATCTTCTGCGGGTGCAGGTGAGCGAGGCTTCCCTTGCCCTGCTTGCCGATACCGCGGGGCGAACGCACCGCGTCGATGATCCATGCTTCGCCGACTGTCATGAGTTCGTTCTACTCGGTCGTCGCCGGCGCTGCGGGATCGGCGATCGTCGGCAAAATCGCGTCCCACACCACGTCGTCGTCGAACCCGAACGCCCACAGCGCCACGCCGTCCAGGCGATACTGCCGAGCGAGATCCATCCGGCGGGCGATCCCGTCGCCGTCGACGTAGTGCACCTTGCGACGCTGTACGCACATCGTGGTGCCATCGCTGACCTCGAGGTCGTACTCGAACTCCCACTCGCCGGTCTCGTCGATGCGAACGGGCGTGGCACCGCGGCGTTCGATCAGCTCGTCGACCGATCGGGCCGACACGCTGGTACGCCCTTGGACCTCGGTGGACGGGCAGACGCCGCTGGTTCGCACCGGCCAGTTGCGCCCGTACGCCGGCAGCCCGAGCACCAGCTTGTCCGGCGAGCCGGTGGCGTCGATCGCGCCGACGATCGCCGTTTCGACCCACTCGAGCGGGGCGATCGGGCCCGGCTCGCCCACCGAGTAGTCGTAGGTCATGATGCGAATGCGATCGACGTGTTCGACGATCGCGCCGTAGTCGTAGACCCAGAACCCGCTGGCGTCGGTCTGTCCGGCGTCGTAGACCGGCGGGATGCTCACGGTGAGCGTGCGGCCGTCGGCGTGCAACGCACCCGCCAACTCTTCGACGAAGGCCACCCAGTTCGGGCGCGTGGTCGCCCACGTGTCACGCCCATCGGCGAAGGCGAACTGTTCGTAGTCGATGTCGATGCCGGCGTAGCCGCCGTCGGCGGCGAAGGCCCGGATCGTGTCGACGTGCTGTGAGCGCGTCACCGGGTCGGCGAGGATCGCCGCCATCTCGCCCGCCGGGAGCGCATCGATGATCGACGGCACCACGGCGACGTCGATGCCGTCGATGATGTCCATGAACTCGGCGGTCAACTCCGCCGATGCGTTCGGATCGACGACGATCTGGTCGACCCCGGCAGCGTTGAACCAGAACGGTGACACCTCGCGCATCGACGGCACCCGCTGACGAGCGTCGGGCAATGACGCGTCGAGCGCCCAGTACGGCACCCACGCATCGAGCGGGATGTCGGGCTTCGGCGGCAACGGCTCTTCGTTCGTTGCGACGTACAACGCCGCGCCCGCGACGCCCAGCAGTGCCACGACCAACGCCCCGAGCACGAACGAGCGGTGCGCCCGGCCGGGAGGGCGCTCCCCATCGACGGGCGTGTCGGCGGGCGTGTCGGCCGGAGTGTTCTGACGATCGTCGTCAGGCGCGAAGTCGACGGAGGTCGGCGACTCCAGTGCCGACGAGCGAGTCGACGAGGGTGAGCCCAGGGGCGGCAGCGATGGGGACGACATGGGGGACCCCCAGCGTCGCACACCCTGCGCCCAGCGCGGAGGCAACCCCCGTGGGCGAGTCCTCGATCGCGACGCAGTCGGTCGGGGAGAGCCCGAGCGCCGCGGCGGCGGCCAGATACGGCTCGGGGTGGGGCTTGCCGTTGGACACCTCGTCGCCGGTGATCGAGGCCACGAACGACCCGTGCGGTGCTGACGCGATCACCGCGTCAGCGAGGCGACGCCACGACATCGTGACCAGCACACACGGGATCTCGGCGGTGCCGCACGCGGCCAGCAGCTCCGAGGCTCCGGGCCGCCAGGGCAGGGCGTCAGTGACCCGGGAGACGACCCCGTCGAGGAGTCGCTCGACGACCGCCACCGGGTCGAGACGGACGCCTCCCCTGGTCCGCAGCTCGTGGGCCGACGCGAGCAGGTCGAAGCCGACCAGCGACAACGCATCGGCTTCGGTCCACGTGCCGTCGAACTCGGCGACGAGATCGAACTCGGCTTCGAACCAGTAGGGCTCGGTGTCGACCAGGGTGCCGTCCATGTCCCACAGGACGGCCGCGGGGAAGTTGCTCACGCGGAGCGGAAGACGGTGATCTTGTCTTCGCCGATGCGCTCGCGCTTCTCCGGGTCGTCGATCCCCAGGCCCTCCTGCGGAGCGAGGCAGAGCACGCCGAGCTTGCCCTCGGCTTCGTTGTGATGCACGGTGAGCGCTGCCTCGCCGACGTGGTCGAGGTCGTAGGTCTTGGTGAGCAGCGGCTGGATCCGGCCCTGGTCGAGCAGCTTGTTGGCGGCGTAGGACTCGGCGTAGTTGGCGAAGTGCGACCCGATGAGGTTCTTCAGCTTCATCCAGAAG
Organism: Ilumatobacteraceae bacterium; assembly: GCA_035529175.1. Lineage (GTDB taxonomy): Bacteria > Actinomycetota > Acidimicrobiia > Acidimicrobiales > Ilumatobacteraceae > Sva-07. The sequence goes on along the minus strand of DATKXG010000252.1, from coordinate 12,760 downwards.
TGCCGGTTGTCGAACTCGACCATGTACCCCGACGTGGCCGCACACGTCACGACGGTCCCGCCGCGCTTGACGGCGAAGATCGAGGCGCCCATCGTGGAGCGACCGGGATGCTCGAACACGATGTCGACATCCTCACCGTTGTTGAGCTCGCGGATCTTCTTGCCGAAACGCCGCCACTCGGACTCGTCCTGGGTGTGCTCGTCGGACCAGAACTCGTACTTCTCGGCGCGCCGGTCGATGACGGCCTCGCACCCCATCTTGTTGAGCAGCTCGGCGCGCTCGGGCGAGGACACGACACCGATCGGAGTGCCACCACCGTTGAGCACGTACTGCACGGCGTAGCCGCCGATGCCCCCGGTGGCACCCCAGATCAGCACGCTGTCGCCCTGCTTCATCTGGGCGCCGTTCTCGCTGACCAGCATGCGATACGACGTCGAACTGCACAGCGCGTTGACGGCCGCCTCCTCCCACGTGAGGTGGGTGGGCTTCGGCATCAGCTGGTTCGCCTTGACCACGGCGAGGTCGGCGAGCCCACCGAAGTTGGTCTCGAAGCCCCAGATCAGCTGATTGGTGGCGAGCATCGAGTCGTTGTGCGCGCTCGGGTCCTGATCGTCGACGTAGTTGCAGTGCACGGTGACCCGATCGCCGGGCTTCCAGTTGCGCACGGCCGAGCCGACGCGCACGACGACGGCGGCGGCGTCCGAGCCGACCACGTGGTACGGCAGCGAGTGCCGCTTGCCCCACTCGTTCTGGCGGCCCATCTTGTCGAGGAAGCCGAACGTCGGCAGCGGCTCGAAGATCGACGTCCACACCGTGTTGAAGTTGATGCTCGATGCCATCACGGCGATGTACACCTCGTCGGGTGCCAGCTCGGGCGTGGCCACCTCGTCGACGTGGATTGACTTGCGCGGGTCCTTGTCCCACGAGTCGACGCCGTCGAACATCGCCGTGTCCTCGCGGCGCACGAACGCCGCCCGGTAGCTCTCGGGGACCGGGAGGTTGGCGATGTCCTCGCCGCTGGCACCGGACTGGATGGCGTCGAGGATCTCCTGCATGGCGCGTCAGGTTACTGATGGGTAATCACGACGGACAAAGCGCGCTGGTGGCACCACGGGGGCGACGAATCGCCGCAACCAGGGACGTCAGATGGCAGCGGCGACGAGCCACGCGGTCACGACCACGACGAACCCGAGCATGATCGCCTCGGCAGTGACGGTCGAACGCACCGATCGGTGCAGTACCTCGTCGTCGGGGTCGCGTTCCAGTGCCGGCAGCAGCACGAAGTGGTTGTACGCACCCGCGGCCATCGCAAGCGACGCCGCAGCGGTCTTCAGCAGGAACGTCTGTCCCCACTGGGTCGAGGTGAGCTCGCCGAACGAGTCGAGGATCGCGATGGCCATCACCAGTCCGGCGGCGACCACGGCACCGAGCGCAACGCTCGCTCCGGCGGAGAATCGGACCACGAGCCCGAGCGCATCGCTGGGTCGTCCCGCTCGATGACGCGACCACAGCAGGGCGGCCATCGTGACGACACCGCCGACCCAGACCGATCCGGCGATCACGTGCACGCTGTTCGCGAGTGCATGTAGGACGCGAAAGCCCATCGTGACCGTGTGACCGTCGAACCAGAACGACACGACCGCCAGGCCGACACCGACGAACGCAACCGCTGACGAGCGATCGGGCGTCCACCGGCGGACTGCCGCGGTGGATTCGACGCGACTCGCGCCCTCGTCGAGCACCGCCGCCCGTGCTGCCGCCGACAGCGCCCGCGCACGCGGCCGAAGCGGCGTCGTCGTGGCGACGAGGCCAAACGCGATCATCGTTCCCGCCACCGCGCGCAACAGCGTGGCGAAGCCCGCCGAGGACGTCCACGCCGATGTGATCGCGTCGTCGGTCATGCGAGCGACGCCGACGTACTCGGCGAGCGCGCCGACGACGAGCACGCCGCCGAGGATGCGGACCGCCGCGATCAGCGAGTCGATCTCGTCTCGTGAGCCGCGCAGCGTGGTGGCCGCGAACGCCATTGCGCCGATCCCCACCACGATCGCGGCGAAGCTGACGAGCCGGCCGATGCGGGCGAGCGATTCGCCGGGCGGCGATTGGTCGACGGCCAGGAACTCGTCCATCGAGGTCATCTCGGCCATCTCCTCGGCCGACATCGAACTCATGTCAGGGCCGGGCGCGGTCCCAGACGACGCCGCCCCTTCGGTCGAGTCGCCGACCGTGAACGAGAAGCTGCCTTCGATCGGGTGGGCGTCGCCAGCGCGGACGCTCCAGCGCACTCCGACCTGGCCGCCGTCGAGCGGTGGATCGAACGCGAGCCGGAAAACGGTGCCGTCCTCGGTCGTGACCGAGGACGGGGAGCGAACCTGTCCACTCGGGTCGAGCACGACGAAGCCGTCTCCGGCCTCGACCGCCGGGTTGGTGAACGCGATCAGGATCTCATCGACCGGCTCGGCGAGCACCGCGCCGTTCGCGGGGGTGGAACTGACGAAATCGGTGTGTGCACTGGCGGTCCCCGACCCGATCGTGATGCCGATCAGCGCCACGGCCATGCCGATCACGACGGCGAGTGCCGGACGCGAGCGCGCGCCGGAGGGAGCCATCGAGTACCCGGTCGCCGACATGGGCGTCCATGCTACGACGCCGTGTCGTGGATGGTGCCTCACCCGGCGAGAAGCGCTCGCATCTCGTCGATCTCGGCCTGCTGAGCCGCGACGATCTGATCGGCGAGCAACTCGACGTCGAGGTTCGTGCCGGACGCAAGCACGGTCTCGGCCATCACGATTGCTCCCTCGTGGTGACGGATCATCATCTCGGCCCAGGCCTGGTCGAACTCGGCCCCGGTGAGCGTCCCGAGTGCGGCCATCTCCTCGCCCGACATCATCCCCTCCATGCCGCCATGATCCATGCCCGCCATCTCGTCGCTGCTCATGCCTTCCATGTCCGCCATTCCGGGCATCTCGGTCGGCTGACCCCATGATTCGAGGAGCGACCGCATCAGCACAATCTCGGGATCTTGCGCGCCCTGGATGGCCGTTGCGAGCTCGACGATCTCGGGGCTCGCTGCGGCCGCAGGGGCCAGGGCGATTCCGGCCATCTCGACGGCCTGCTCGTGATGCGGGATCATGCCCTGAGCGAACACGCCGTCGGCGTCGTTGAAGTTGCTGTCGGACTTCACACCTGCATCGGTGGAGGCATCGTCGCTCCCGCACGCCGTGAGCGCCAGGGCGGCGGAGGCGAGGGGGACGAACAGGAGACGGAGGCGATGCTGCACGGGATCCTCTTTCGGGACGGAACGCCGCAGATGCGACTACGACGCAATGTAGTAGTGTCGTCACTCGAGCATTCGTCGGGGACATGTGACGTGCGTCATACCGACCGGCGAGACATCGTCACCCGGCACGAACGACCGACCGACCGACCTGGAAGAATCGACATCCATGACGCGACGACCCGACGGGACACTCGAAACCGACGTCCTCCAGGCGCTCTGGACACTCGACCGTCCGGCGTCGCCGAGCGACGTGATCGCACAGATGCAGACCGAGTTGGCCTACACCAGCATCGCCACCGTGCTCGGGAGGCTCTGCGAGAAGGGCCTAGTCGAACGACGCCGCCAGGGCCGGGGGTTCGTGTACCGACCCTCGGCCACTGAGGCCGAACTGACCGCCCGGCGGATCCACTCACTGCTCGATGCCACCAACGACCGAGCATCCGCTCTTGCCGGCTTCGCCCACGGCCTGGACCCAGCCGACGCAGCGAGCCTGCGCTCGCTGCTCGAGGACACCGCGTGATTCACTTCGTCGGCCTGCCGCTGCTCATCGTGCTGGCCGTCGCGCTCCTCGGTGGTCCCACGCTCGATCGGCTGGCCCCCGCCGTCGCCGCGTCGGTGAACGTCGTGATCCTCCTCGCGGTCGTGCTCGCCGCGGTCCCAACCTTCTGGGTCCTCGGGCTGAGTGCCCTGTCCCACGCAGGGGTACGACACGCACTGTCGAATTGGTCGATGCACCTGCTGCCGGACCAACCGATCGCAAGCGCGTTGATCGGCGTCTCCTCGATCGTCCTCGCCGTCGGCGGACTGGTCCGAGTGGCGGCCGTACTCCGCCGACATCACCGGCTCCGGTGCGCAGGTGGCTGCGCCGTCGAAGTCGTCGACACCTCCGAGGTGTTCGCCTACACGCTCCCCGGACCCGCCGGGACGATTGCGGTGTCGCGAGGGCTCCGTGAGACGCTGAGCGATACCGAATTCGACATCGTGATCGCTCACGAGGAGTCGCACGCCCGCCATCGTCACGATCGGTTCCTCCTGCTCGCACTCGTCGTCGACGCGGCGGTTCCCTTCATGCGACGGGCCACCGCGCAGCTCCGGTTCCACCTGGAGAGGTGGGCCGACGAAGACGCCGTCCGCAACACCTCGGCGGACCGGTCCACGGTGGCACGAACGATCGCGAAGGTTGCATTGGCGACCACCCCCAACCCGGCGGCCCTCGGCATCGCCACGCACGGAGTGGCCGCTCGCGCGAGCGCGCTGATGGCGCCACCGACGTCCGCCGGCGCCACGCGCCTCGCACTCATCGCCGGGATCGTCACGACCACCGTCGCTCTGTCGATCACACAGATGCACCACACGGCGGTGTTCACGATGCACGCCATCGTCTGACCGACATTGTCGATCCCAGCCCGTCCCCAAGGCGGCTTTTTCCCAGTGTCGGGGCGTAGGGGTAGCGTTTGGGTATGGCTTCTTCAGGTTCGTACATCGTCGCAGGCGCCCGCACCCCGATCGGGAAGATGAGCGGCGCACTCTCCTCGTTCTCCGCAGCCGACCTCGGCGGGTTCGCCATCTCCGCAGCACTCGAGCGCGCCGGGGTGGCCCCCGACGAGGTCGAGCACGTCATCATGGGCCAGGTGCTGATGGCCGGCCAGGGCCAGGTGCCCAGCCGCCAGGCCGCCGTCAAGGCGGGCATCCCGATGAGCGTTCCCTCCGTGAACGTCAACAAGGTGTGCCTGTCCGGGCTCAACGCGATCTATCTCGCCAACCAGATGATCGCCGCCGGCGACGCCGACATCGTGGTGGCCGGCGGCATGGAGTCGATGACCAATGCCCCCTACATCGCCGACGGCGCCCGTGGTGGCTTCAAGTACGGCAACACCGAGTTGCGCGACGCCATCATCGCCGATGGCCTGTGGTGCTCGTTCGATGCCTGCCTGATGGGACTCGGTACCGACCGCTACGCGGAGGGCGAGAGCCTCACCCGCGAGCAGCAGGACGAGATGGCGGTCATGTCGAACGAGCGCGCTGCCAACGCCATCAAGGACGGGCGTCTCGCCGACGAGATCGTGCCGGTCGCGGTCCCCCAGCGCAAGGGCGACCCGATCCTGATCGAGACCGACGAAGGCGTTCGTCCCGGTACGACGATGGAGAGCCTCGGCTCGCTGCGCCCCGCCTTCGACAAGGACGGCACCGTCACCGCCGGCAACGCCTCACAGCTCTCCGACGGCGCAAGTGCCGTCGTGCTGATGTCGCGCGCCGAGGCCGAGCGCCGCGGCGTCGCCCCGCTCGGCGAGTTCGTGTCCTACGGCATGGTCGCCGGACCGGGCAGCGCTTCGCTGCTGCACCAGCCCAGCCGGGCGATCATGAGCGCCGCCGAGAAGGCCGGCATCGCCGTCGCCGATCTCGACCTGTTCGAGATCAACGAGGCGTTCGCCGCCGTCGGGTTGGCCTCGATCGCCGAGTTGGGTATCAGCGACGAGATCGTCAACGTCAACGGCGGCGCCATCGCCCTCGGCCATCCGATCGGCATGAGCGGCAACCGCCTGGCACTCACCCTGCTGCACGAGCTGAAGCGACGTGGCGGCGGCGTCGGTGCCGTGGCCCTGTGCGGTGGCGGCGGCCAGGGTGACGCAGCCATCCTGCGCACCGTCTGACCTGCACACCGTCCGACCTGCACACCGTCCGACCTGGGCAGCGTCTGACCGGTCCCGACGGACCCACACCCCCGGTCTCCTCGGCCGATCGTCGTCCCGTTCGACGTCGGGCGCGCCCCGACGCGGGCTGGAGCGGTCGTCACGTTGAGTGATTGACACGCCACGAATAGTGGATATACTGACATCCGCGACGACTTGTGTTACGAACACTTGACGTCATTGCGCAGAATTCGTAATGTATCCGTAACAACTAATCGTGTGAGTCCGTTCAGGAATCACCTCCCTCTGGGGCATCATCGAAACGAATCGGACCGTCCGCCCGCTACCGATTCGTGGAGGTGGTGCCCCAGTCCAGTTTTCCGGCGAGCGCGCACCAGTGCCCGGTCAGTCGACGGCGCGGCGTCCTTCGAGCGCACGTCCGAGCGTCAGCTCGTCGGCGTACTCGAGGTCGCCGCCGACCGGCAGTCCGCTCGCGATCCGAGTGACCGCGAGGCCGATCGGCTTGAGCAACCGGGCGAGGTACATGGCGGTCACCTCGCCCTCGGTGTTCGGGTTCGTACACAAGATGATCTCCTGCACGCCTTCGGGATCGATGCGGGCGACCAGTTCACGGATCTTGAGCTGCTCGGGGCCGATCCCCTCCAACGGGCTCATCGCGCCGAGCAACACGTGGTATCGACCCCGGAACTCACCCGTGCGTTCGATGGCCACGATGTCGCGCGACTCCTCGACGACGCACAGCACCGACGAGTCGCGGGTGTCGTCGTTGCAGATCGGACACAAGACGTCGTCGGCGATGTTGAAGCAGCGCTCACAGAACCTCACCTTCGCCTTGGCGTCGGTGATCGCGTGGGCCAGGCGAGCGACATCGTCCGCGGGCACCTTGAGCAGATGGAACGCGATGCGCTGCGCGGACTTCGGTCCGATGCCGGGCAGGCGACCGAGTTCGTCGATCAACGACTGGACGGGGGCGGTGTAGTTGCCGGCCATCGAGGTGCCGTCAGCCCGCTTCTTCGATCAGCTCGGAGCCGGGAAACGCCTCGGCGAGACGATCGATGGGCGACTTGACCGACTCGGGCGGCGCATCGACCAGGTCGTCGAGATCGACGTCGTCGTCGTCAGGCAGCTCGGCCGAGCTGACGGAGAACTCGGTGAGCGACGATCCGTCGGCGTCGATGCCGGCGGCGGCAGCAGCGAGCCCTCGCTCGCGCGCCGACGACTGCACCGGTTCGGTGACCTCGTCACGAACCCGCGAGGCAGTCTGGTCAGGCTCCGACGTCGCCGGGGGAGTCGCCGACGTGTCAGCCGCCGGGCGCGATGGAGACCCGGCACCGCTTCCCGAGCCGCCGTCGACGTCGTCGGCGAACTCGACGGCGACCGGCACACCGGCGAAGGCGGCGAGCGCCGACTCGACGATCGACCGTTGCTCCTCGCACTTGGCGCGGTGGACGGCGTTCGGCACGGACAGCGTCAACGCCGACTCGGTGCTGCGAACGAACTCGGCCGGCGCGTACACGGCACGCGCCATACCCCGCAGCGCCGGGCGGATCGTGTTCTCCCACACGTCGGCGGTGATCATCGTGGCGATCGCCGCGGCGACGGGAGACGCAGCGGGAGCAGGAACCTCGGCGGGCACGGGAGCACTGTCGGGCTCAACGGCAGGCTCGCCCACCTGCGCGGGGGCGGGCTCTGCGGCGGGGGTCGGTTCGACCGTCGGGGCGCTCGGCGCCTCGGCGCGGGCTCGCCCACCGAGTGCCGCACGTCCAGTCGCCGGATCGCGGGGCACGGGTGCCTTCTCCACGGCTGGCGCCGTGGCTCCTGCGGCCACCTGGCGCTCGAGCCGCTCGATGCGTTGCAGCAGCGCCGCGGCGTCGCCACTCACACTGTCGGCGGTGAGCTGGACAGTGGCCACATCGAGCAACACCCGCGGATCGGGAGCGTGACGCATCTCCGCGAGCCCGGCGCCGAGCAACTCGATGCCGCGGACCAGGCCCGCTGCGCCGAGGCGCTGCGCCTGCGAGGCGAGCGCATCGAGGCGGTTCGACGGCACCTGCACCAGCTCTGGCGCCATCAGTGCGAGGAAGCCGTTGCGGAGAAAGGCGATCAGCTCTTCGGTCAGCGTCCGCGGATCCATGCCACTCGAGATCGCGTGCGCGACGACGGTGAGCGCGCGACCGGAATCGCGGTCGATCATCGCGTCGACGAACTCGTCGAGCGGGACGACGTCCATCCCCTCGTCGCCGGTGCTCGCCACCAACTCGAGCGCCGAGAGCGTGTCGCGGGCCGAGCCGCCACCGCGGGTCAGTGCCTGCTCCAGAGCTGCCTCGCTGACGTCGAGTCCCGCATCGGCAGCGACCCATCGAACGTGCTCGGCCAGTGTGTCGGCTGGCAGGAGGTGGAACTGGAGGTGCTGGGTCCGGCTGCGGATCGTGTCGGACATCTTCTGCGGATCGGTGGTGGCCAGGACGAACACGACGTGCGGCGGGGGTTCCTCGAGCGTCTTGAGGAGTGCTGCCTCTGCTGCCCGCGACAGCATGTGGACCTCGTCGAGGATGTACACCTTGTGGCGACCGGGCGTGCCGAGCGACGCCTTCTCGATCAGGTCCCGCATCGCATCGACGCCGTTGTTGCTCGCCGCGTCGAGTTCGTGGACGTCGTAGCTCACGCCGCGTTCGACGGCGAGGCACGACTCGCATTCGCAGCACGGCTCGCCGTCCTGAGGGTTCTCGCAGTTGAGCACCTTCGCGAGGATTCGCGCCGAGGTGGTCTTGCCGGTGCCGCGCGGTCCCGAGAACAGGTAGGCCTGGCCTTCGCGGCCTTCGGCGACGGCGGTGCGCAGTGCCCGCACGACGTGATCCTGCCCCTTCACCTCGCTGAAGCGGCGGGGCCGGTAGCGACGGTAGAGCGACTGGGTGGCCATCGCGGCCACGATAGCGACGCCGCCCCGTCCACCCGCGTGACGCGCAGCCCGCCACCCGCGCAACGCGCACCGGGGTCAGACCTCGGTCTGACCCCTGGCGTGCAGCGACCGCGTCGGATCGAGGAGCGATCCCGGCCCCACCGAGCAGGCAGCCCATAGCATCCCGGTGATGAACGCCCGGGTGGTCGCCATCTGTCTCGGATTGCTGGCCGCCTGTGGGAGCGAGGCCGCGCCGGTCACCGAAGCGGACTATCTCGCGGACCTGCAGTCGATCTGTGTCGACACAACGGCCACGCTGGACGCACTCCCCCGCCCGCCCGAACAGATCTCCGTCGCCGACTTCGCGACGAGCGCCGCCGGAGCGCTCGACAACGAAGCCGAACGGGCGCGAGCCCTCGACGTCCCCGACGAGCTCGCCGATGACCACCGGGCGTTCGTCCGCAACACTGACGAACAGGTCACCGCGTGGCGGTCGATCGCGACCGTCGGCGACGACAGCGCACGGCTGGACGAACTGACCGTCCGCATCGGCGAGTTGATACGCGGCCGCAACGACCTGGTCGACGAAATCGGTGCGACGGGCTGCCGGCGTGGTGACGTGTAGGCGCGGGTGCCCGGCCTGATGGGCGACCGGGCAAGTAGCCTCGGGCGATCGTGAACGAGCGACCAACACTTCGAAGCGCAGGCCGGCTGCGCCGCGCCGTCACCGTCACGCTGCTCGCCCTGGTCGGCACGATCGGCCTCGCCGGATTGCTACCCGGCACGGCGCACGCCGAGAACTCGCTGGTGTCGTCCGACCCCGCGGACGGCTCGACTCTCGCGGTGTCTCCCGAATCGATCTCGTTCACGTTCAGCGAGCCGCTCGGCGAGGTCAACACGATCACGCTGACCTGTACCGACCTCTTCACCGTCGGACCTCGCGAGGTCAGCGCCGATCGCCTCACGATGACCGCCGAGGTCGTCGATGCACTTCCGAAGGGTGCATGTGTTGCCTCGTTCGTGGTCAGCGACGAGGAGGGCTCCCCGAATGGTCAGGGCAACATCACCTTCACCATCGAGAACGATCCCGCGACGGTCGAGACGACCACGGCGCCGGAGGAGACCACCGGCGACTCCGTCCCGACCGGCGAGGTGTCGACGACCTCTGCGACGAGCACCGACGACGTGGCCGACCTGTCCGACGTCGACTCGGGTCAGGGCCCGCTCTGGCTGGGTCGCCTGCTCTCGGTGTTCGGCATCGCCGTGCTGCTCGGATCGCTCGTCCTGATCGCGGCGGCATGGCCGGAAGGCGTCGAGTACCTGGTGACGATCCGCTTCATCCGTGCCATCTGGATCGTGGCGTTGATCGGCACGCTGCTCTACGTCGCGGCCGCCACCGCTGCGGTGACCGGGTCGGGTCTCGGCAGCGGGTTCAACCCGGCGAACTGGGTCGACTTGTTCGATGCCGGTCTCCCCGGCATCGCCGCCGTCGCCCGCTTCGTGCTCGTCGTCGCCTGTGCGTGGGTGGCGTTCCGCCCCGACCGCGTGATCGATCCGGTCACGCAGATGGCCGCACTCGGGATCCCGGCGTTGGCCGCCGCCACCGTCGGTTTCAGTCGGACGAACATGGACCTCGCGATCGTCGCAGTGCCCGTGTCGATCATCCATGCGCTCGCCATGTCGGTGTGGCTCGGCGGCGTCGTACTGCTCGCACGGGTCGTGCTGGCCGGGCCCGGCGAGGAGGACCTCGTCCACGCGGTACGCGGGTTCACGCGTCTGTCCAACCTCGCCATCGGGGCGACGATCGTCACCGGCATCGTCCAGATGATCCTGCTCGACGGCGGCGATCTGTTCGGCACCTCCCACGGCCGGGTGCTCCTGTTGAAGACGGTGGCGGTGGCCGGAATGATCTTCGTGGCGGTGTCGGCGCGTCAGTTCGTCAACCAGCGACTTGCACGCGCCAACGAGATGACCGTACCGATGGCGGACCGGCTACGCCGAGCGTTCGGCGTCGAAGCAGCCGTCGGCATCATCGTGCTGGCGATGAGCGCCTGGCTGCTGTCACTCGCTCCGTCGAACGTGTCGGCAGGCCCCGACATCGACTACGCGATCAGCCTCGAGGTCGACGCTCCCGAGGCCGAACTCGCGCTCACCATTCAGCTCACCCGCGACCGCGTCGGGTTGTCGGGGATGTCCGTCGACGTCGACGAACCCGACGAAGGACTGTCAGGGCTCGAAGTGGTCTTCACCGCACCGGCGAACGACACGATCGGCACGATCACCCAGCCGGTTCCGCTCACCGGAGCCGGCGTCGCGGTCCTGCTCGAGGGCGAACAGGGCCTGCCGCTCACGGTCGCCGGCGACTGGACGATGACGGTCAACGCGGTCACGCCCACCGGCATCTTCACGAGCCCCCCGCAGGGATTCACGATCCTGAATGCCGACGGCACCGAAGCGGTGACCGAACTGACCGTCCCCCCGGCAGTCAACGTGACGATTCCACCGCTCACCAGCGAGCCCTGATCACACGCCCGATCCGTTCGACCTCACCCGTCAGCGCCGCCTGACGAAGTCGTCGAACGACACCGGGTCGGCCACGTCGAGCTGGTCGTAGGTACACGACTCGGGGGTCCTGTCGGGCCGCCAGCGCAGGAAGCCCACACCGTGACGGAACCGGCGGCCCTCGAGTTGTCCGAACGACACTTCGGCGACGAGCCCCATCCGGATCGGCACGAACGACAGGTCCTTGCCGGCGTTCCACCGGCTCCCACCGCTGGTCGCGCTGCCGGCGACGTCGCCATCCCATTCGGCCCACTGCCTCCACGGATGCCCGTCGAGCGCGTCGGTGGTGCGCGGCGCAAGTTCTTCGAGCAGCTCGGCGCGACGCTTCGCGGAGAACGACGCGGCGACGCCGACCGAGTGCATCTCGCCGTCGGCGTCGTACAACCCGAGCAGCAGCGACCCGACACCGTTGCCGTCCTTGTGGATGCGGTAGCCCGCCACGGCACAGTCGGCAGTTCGTTGGTGCTTGACCTTGACGAGTGCACGCTTGCCGGGCTCGTAGGTACCGGCGCGCGGTTTGGCCACGATGCCGTCGAGGCCGGCGCCCTCGAAGCGATGGAACCAGTCGTCGGCGACCGCGCGATCGGTCGTCGCCGGCGTCACCCGAACAACGTCGTTCTCGGCCACTGCGGCCACGAGCGCCGCGCGGCGCTGGTCCATCGACTCGTCGAGCAACGAGACATCGCCGAGTGCCAACAGGTCGAAGGCCACGAACGACGCCGGCGTCTCGCCCGCCAGGCGGTTGATGCGCGACTCGGCCGGGTGGATGCGCTGCAGCAGCGCATCGAAGTCGAGGCCGCGCCCGTCGGCGTCAGCAACCACGATCTCGCCGTCGACGATGCATCGATCGGGAAGTGCCTCACGCAGCGGTCCGAGCAGCTCGGGGAAGTAGCGGCCGAGCGGGCGCAGCTTGCGCGAGATCAGCTCCAGCCGGTCGCCGTCGCGGAACACGACGCACCGGAAGCCATCCCACTTCGGTTCGAACAGCCAGCCGTCGCCGTCGGGAATCGACCGCGCGAGCTTGGCCAACATGGGTTCCAGGGGCGGCTGGATCGGCAGTCGCATCGCACCATCGGAACCGGTCGGGGACGCATCTGCCATGCGCGCATTCTGGTCGATCTTCCGGGAGCAGCCGACAGCCAGTAACTTGCGGGACGTGACGAACCCGATGCAGGAGAAGCTCGCCGACCTCGCAGAACGACGCGAGCAGGCCATCCACGCCGGCTCGCAGCGTTCGGTCGACCGCCAACACGAGAAGGGCAAGATGCTCGCCCGCGAGCGGCTCGAGTACTTCCTCGACGAGGGCTCGTTCCACGAGCTCGACATGCTCGCACGGCACCGGGCCCAGGCAGCCGGCCTCGAGGACCG
>DATKXG010000251.1:0-3939 GCA_035529175.1 Ilumatobacteraceae bacterium | reverse complement strand
CGCCAGCCGAACAGGTTGATCAGCACGGCGACGATCGGTGCGCCGGCGAGCAGCGCGATCGCCCACGAGGTCTCGTACAGGCCCATCGACCGCGCGCGCCAGCGGTAGTCGACGCGGTGGCTGATCCAGACCTGACCGGCGACGGTGAGGTTCGACACGCCGAGCACGAGCACGAAGAACGAGACGGCGAACGCTGCGAGGGTGCCGACCAGCGCGAGGACGGCCGAGGCGCCGACGAGGCAGAGGCCGCCGATCATGACGGCTCGCTCGCGACCGCGGTCGAGATGGCGGCCGACGAAGACCGTGGAGAGGCCTGCCATCTCGCCGACGCCGAGCACGGTCGTGAGCTGGGTCGTGGTGGCGCCGAAGGCGCGCTCGAGCGTCGGCAGGAACGGTGGGATCCACCTCAGCGCGACGTTCGTGACCGTCTTGGCTGCGGTCAGGCGTGCGAGCGTGCGTCCGTCGACTCCGGTGCGGTGCTCGGCGAAGTCGGTTGCGTCAGTCGCCATTCGAGGAACCGGCTGCCCGCGGATCGGAGATCGTCACGGTGATGCCGAAGAACGAGCACTCGGTGTCGGTCACGACGACGTCGGTCCCCGCCAACTCGAAGTTGTCCTGCACCTTGTCGGCGCAGTCCTGCAGCGACACCCGTTGTGTCCACACCGCGAACGCGAGCACACCCAGCAGCGCAGCGACGGCCAGCTTCTGGACGACCGACTTCATCACCCAGAACGAGACCACCGCACCGACCGTCAATGCCGTGGCGGCGACGAGTGCGATCGTCTTCGCGTCGTCGAGGGTCAGGGCGAGCACGGGCCAACTGTAGGCCGAGGGCAGAGCCGTGCCCTACGATCCAGCGACGTGAGCGACCAGCCGATCAACCTCTCGTCGGGCCTCCCGACCACCGTCCTGCCGAGCGTCGACGTCGAGTTGGCGGGCCGTCTCGCCGACGCGCTGGCACTACCGCTCGACCAGCGGCGCAGCGCCGTCGCTACGGTGGTCGCCTCCGCACCTCGCTTCCTCGACGGCTGGGCCGAACTCGGCGACCTGGGACGGGACCCGATCGAACGGTATGCCGCGTACCGGGTCGGCTATCACCGCGGTCTCGACACCCTGCGCGCGAACGGTTGGCGGGGAAGCGGCTACGTGCGCTGGTCCGAACCCACCAATCGTGGCTTCCTGCGTTCGCTGCGGGGACTCGGCGAGATGGCCGCCGAGATCGGCGAAGTCGATGAGGCAGATCGTTGCCGGACGTTCCTGCTGCAGCTCGATCCGTCGGGGATTCCCGCTGACTGAGCCGACGCCCGTGATGGTCGGCGCCGTGCTGACGGGTGGGGCGAGCCGGCGGATGGGGCGCACCAAGGCGCTGATCGAGCTCGACGGCGTTCCGATGGCCCGGCGCGTCGCCAACGCGCTCGCCCTGGCCGGATGCGGCAGCGTGATCGCCTCTGGCGGTGACCCCGTCGAACTCGAACCGCTCGGCATGCCGGTGCTGCCCGACCGCTACCCGGGATCCGGACCCCTCGGCGGCGTGCTCGGAGCGCTCGAGCTGTTCTCCGAGTCGGATCTGCACATCGACGGCGTCTTCGTCGTGGCCTGTGACCTCCCGGCGCTGCGAGGCGGGGATCTCGCGGGCTTGGTCCACGCCATCAGGAGTCACCGCGACGCGGACGTCGTGGTCGCGCGCACCGCGCGCACCGCGCGGATCGAGCCGACCTGTGCCATCTGGAGACCCCGGGCGACCGAACGCCTCCGCGAGATGTTCGACAGCGGTGAACGAGCCCTCCATCGGGCCATCGAGCAGCTCGAGTCGTGTGCCGTGGAGATCGAAGCGCGTGCGGTGCGCAACATCAACACCCCCGACGACCTCGATCGGTACGCTTGAATCCGTGACAAGCACGGAGATCTCGGTACAGGACCTGGCGGCGCTGGGGCCCTCGGCGCGCATCGTCGACGTTCGCGAGCCCGACGAATGGGCGGCGGGCCACATCGGCCACGCATCACTGGTCCCACTCGCCACGGTGCCAGGCAGTCTCGAGGCGTTCGACGCCGAGCCCACGTACGTCGTGTGTCGCTCGGGCGCCCGCTCCGGACGCGCCTGCGAGTTCCTGCGCAGCCAGGGCCGTACTGCGGTGAACGTGACCGGCGGGATGATCGCGTGGACGGCGGCCGGCTTCGAGGTCGTCACCGGCGCCGGCTCCGGTGCGCCCGGTGCCTGAGGCGCCCCTCCAGTTCCGCTGGATCGATCGACAGGATGAGCTCGACGATCTGATCGGCGTGCTCGCAGCGGAGCCGCGGTACGCACTCGACACCGAGTTCC
The DNA here is from genome assembly GCA_035529175.1 of Ilumatobacteraceae bacterium. Classification (GTDB taxonomy): domain Bacteria; phylum Actinomycetota; class Acidimicrobiia; order Acidimicrobiales; family Ilumatobacteraceae; genus Sva-07. Next base: position 1,619 of record DATKXG010000251.1, on the reverse strand, counting down.
ATCGCGAGCGCACGTACTATCCCAAGCTTGCGTTGGTCCAGGTCGCCTGGCGGACATCGCAGGGCCAACAGCTCGCGCTCATCGATCCCTTGGCCGTCGACGTCACCCCGTTCGCGAAGCTCTTCGCGTCCGAGGCGCTCTGTGTGATCCACGCTGCACAGCAGGACCTCGACGTGCTCACCCATGCCGTCGGCTCGGTCCCGGCGAAGATGTTCGACACCCAATTGGCGGCGGGCTTCGTCGGATATGGCACGCCGTCGCTGGTGTCGTTGCTCCAGGGCGAGATCGGGATCTCGCCGCCGAAGGGTGACCGGCTGACCGACTGGTTGCGCCGTCCGCTGTCGGACAGCCAGCGCCAGTACGCGGCCGTCGACGTCGAGTACCTCCTCGAGGTCCACGAGCGCCTGGTCGCCCAGCTCGCCGAGATGGCCCGGCTGGTGTGGGCCGAGGACGCCTGCGAGGAACTCCGCACCCGACCGACGAGCGGTTCTGCCCCCGACGATGCCTGGATGCGGCTGAAGGACGCTCGTTCGTTGCGCCCCGGTGCGCGAGCGGTCGCGCAGAGCGTGGCGGCATGGCGTGAACGGCGCGCGATGCGCACGGACATTCCGGTGCGCCAGGTGCTTCCCGACCTCGCGATTCTCGGGATCTGCCAGCGAGCCCCGTCGACGCTCAAGGAGCTGTCGCAGGCGCGCGGCGTCGACGACCGTCATGCGCGCGGTGGCATCGCCGACGAGATCCTCGACGCGGTCCGCGCCGCGAAGGGATCCGCACCGCCGACACCCCCGCCCTCTGCAGACGACCTCGACCGCAACATGCGTCCGGCGGTCACACTGGTGTCGGCGTGGGTGGGCCAACTCGCCCGTGACGAACGCATCGACCCGGCGTTGCTCGCAACCCGGGCCGACATCGTGGCATTCCTGCGCGGCGACGACGATGCACGGCTGGGCACGGGCTGGCGAAACGAGCTGGTCGGAGACGGTATCCGCAGGCTCGTCGGCGGTGAGGCGGGGCTCACGTTCGACCCCGAGGGACGCCTCCGGCTGCACGCCGTGTCCGACTGAATCTCTGTTCGACGGGCGCTGGATGCCGGTGGGCGGACAATTCGTCGTTTCCCGAGAAATGCCAGGTTGCGGCGCTACCCTGTCACAGAATGTCAGCTTTCTAGTGTGTGGGAGCCCTGTCGTGAAGAAGGGTCGTCATCGCCGTTTCGAAGAGGCGAGAAAACTGAAGCAGTCCGGTCCGGGAGCCTTCGATCTGGGTTTCGGTGACCGTTCGGCTCCGTCGTCATCGCATGACGACGACGACGAGGACGAGTACGCCGCGCTCGCCGAGAAGTACGGCGTCACCTTCGACGACGACGACGACACCGACGACTGACACGTCCTCGCGACCCTCCCCCAACGAAAATTCGGAACGATCGTTGCGCTGGGCGCAACATCCGCTCCGAATTTGTGACCCGATATGCGACCCGGATGGCTGAATCGCTCAGCTGCGGCGGACCGAGGGATGGGGGAGCGGGACCCAGTTCGGGCGTTCCAGCTGCGCAGCCATCAGGTCGTAGATGTGTGCGCCGACCAGTTCGACGATGTCGTCCTTGGCCGACACGTACAGCGGCT